>JBBQYG010000005.1:0-56729 GCA_038208905.1 Candidatus Sumerlaeia bacterium
AGGGAGATGGACCCCGGCAACGGCCCCGGCACGCGCATCCGCATCGCTGTAAGTTTTTGTCTTGCCGGAACTGCGGAGCCCGGAGTCTCGTCGATAGAGCGAGAGCGAGAGGCCCCGCATGACGCTGTTCCCCCGCCGCCCCCCTCGAACTCGCGCCGCCACTGCACCAGCGTGGAGCTGTAGAGCCCCTCGCGCCGCAGCAGCGCGCCGATCCCGCCGGTGCCCTGCAGCGCCGCCGCCTCCTCGACCACCGCCAGCTTCTAGGCGCGCGTGAACGTCCGCCGCGTGGCCCGCGGGGCCACCTCGCCGGACGCGTCCTTCCCCGGTTTCCTGCCGTTCTTCTCGTCCATGTCGGTCATCGTGCCGTTTCTCCGCCGTGGTCAGTAAACTTCTAGGCCGAGTGTCTCAACCGGTATAGGCAGGTAGGGATTTGCCTGAAAGTCATGCAGCTTTCAAATGAAGTGCGGGTCCCCCGAAAGTCAATCAGGTCAATAAAGTCAATCTCGTCCATGGGGCCGGGTATAGATCGATATACGCGCCGCTACTTCGCCTGGTAGATCAACAGCGGCCGCGGCGTTGCCCCCGTCAGGGGCAGGTAGGCGTCCCACGGCACGTTGGGGACGAGTTGGCCGCCGGAGCGGTAGTTGGCCTGGATGGCCGACTTCATGTCGGGCGGGAGCCAGTCGTGCTGGACTTCCGCGGTGAGGACGATGTACTTGAAATCCTTGCGCTTGAGGCGGTCGATCAGCGGCTGGGGCGTCATCTTGCCCATGTAGTTGACGTCGCGGATCGAGTCGGCGGATGGGCGGATCGGGATGCCGGCCAAATGGCCGTAGTAGTTCTGGTGGGGGAGGTACACGCCGCCGTCGGCCTCGAGTTCGCGGAGGCGTTCGATCATCATGGGCCACCACTTGGCGGAGCGCGGATTGGGGAGCTGGCGCCCCCAAGTGACCAGGGGGGCGGTCTCGCCGTCCACGGGCTCGACGCGGGGATCGGGCTCGCGGGAGATCAGCCCGTCGCTGGCCCACGCGGGCATCGTGGCGAGTTGGGTGGGCCTTCGCGTGGTGACCTCGGCGCTGGCCCAGGGGTGCTTGTCCTTTGCCCACTTCTGCGCGGGCTCCCGAGTGCCATACCATGTGGGAAGCAGCACGGCGAGCACGGCGATGGCGGCAAGCACGGAGCCGAAGGAGCGCATCGGCCGCTCCAGCGCGCGGAACAGCCACGCGACGGCCACGCCAAACACAACGGCCTCCACGGCGAACAGCGGGAAGTAATTGTTCACATAGCCGCCCAGCTTGACCTTGGTGACGGCGGCGACGAACTGCGCCACGAGGAGCGCGCCGAGCCATGCGGCCCCGCGGGGGAACGCGCCGTACTGGAGCCACCGCACGACCCACAACGCGAGCCCGCCCATCGTGGCCGCCACAGCCCACTTGATCATCGCGGGCCACGTGGCGCACACAAACAGCAGCGCGCCCAGCGAGGAAGGGCTCGATGGCTGGGCCGCGGCCTCGCCGCTCTGGCTCATCAGCCAGCGGCCAACCAGGCTCGTCACCGCCGCGCCCAGCAGCAGCGTCAGCGGCGCCGTCCACCACGGCTTCCACCGCCGGAACGTCGCCGACGCCCACAGCGCCGCCGCCGGCAGCCACGGCAGAAACAGGAAGTACTGCCAGAGTTCCTGATACCCCTCCGTCGCGATCGTGGTGAAAAAGATCGGGTGGCTGCGCCCCACGTTGTACAGATAGAAGCCCACGTCGCCCAGATTCCCCCGCGCGACGAAGTATCCCACAACCACCAGCAGGAAGATGCAGGGCGCGGCGAGAAACAGGATCGCGGCGGGGCGGCGAAATGGCTCCGACCGGAGAGAGAACACCCTCACGATCTCGGCCTGGCTGGCAAGCTGCGCCACGGAGATCGCCAGCCTCAGCAGCAGCGCGAGGAACGGCAGGAACACCGCGGTCTGCTTGCTGAAATGCGCCGCCACCATCAACGCCACGCCCAGAATCAGGCTGGGAATTCCGCCACGCCGCCTCAGGATGAACCACGTCGCCCACATCGCCATCGCATAGGCGAATGAATCCACGCGGTTCAAGTCGAACCAAAATCCGCCGACCTTGAAGAACGCCGGATACAACAGCGCCCCCGCGATTCCCGCAAACCACGACCGGGTCAGGTCCCTCACGATGAACACCACCGCCGCCATCAGCGCCAGCGTCGCCATCAGCGACACAAACCGCCCCACCGCCAGCATGTTGCCGCCCACGATCCCCTGAAGCTCCGCCACGACGATCTGATAGAGCGGCGGATACAGATGCGGAACGTAGTCGCCCTTCTCATACGGCGGATACAGATGGCCGAGCGAGCGCTGCTCCTGCCACCGGACGGAGTAGATGGCGACCTCGCCCTCCAGCCACTCGTGCTCGAAGGGAGACGTCATGCGGTTGAGCGCGATGTAGAGAAAGCTGAACGCCGGGATCAGCAGAAAGCCGAGCACCGCGAGACGCGCGGCGATGGAGACGACCTTTCCCAAGGGGCCGGGTCGCCGCGCGGGAACATCCGCGCGCTCCGCCTCGTCCTCGAGTTCATCGGGCGTCGGGTTTTCGCGCTTCTCCATGAACTCGCGAATGCCCATGCCCACGGGCGGCGGGGGGGTCGGCGGGATCGGCTCTGGCTCGGGGGGCTCCACCGGCGCCAATTCGTCCGGCGGCAACGGCTCCGGATCAAGCTCGCGATATACGGGCGCTGGAAACCAACCGCCTTCGGGGCCCGGCTGGGGCCCGGGGTCCTCCCGTGAGGGGTCTTCTCTATCCTCGGGGGGAGGCGCAGACATCGGGTGGCGGGTTGGCTCCTGCGGGTTTCCGGGGGGCAGACGCTTGGGACGCGTGAATGACGGCCATCGGGCGGATGCTGTCAAGTGAAGGGGGCGCCACCCACCCCCAAACTCCCGCCGTCCCCCTGTCCCTCCCGCCGTTTCCGCCTTTCCCGTTTTTCCCGTAGTTCCCGTCGTTCCCCCTTTTCTCCTAAACCAAGCTGCTGCACACTGACGCCATGCTCCCTCGATACACGGGAATCCTGCTCTCCGCCGGCGAATCTCGCCGCATGGGGCGCCCCAAGGCCTTGCTAACGCTGGGCGGGCGTACGTTTTTCCGCGAGGCGTGCGAGGCGATGCGGGCGGCGGGGCTGGCAACCCGGGTGGCGGTGGTGCCGCCGGGGCTGGCGGAGGAGCTTCGCGCCGACGCGGCCGGGGCAGATCTGTTGGCCAACGGCGAGCCGGAACGCGGGCAGATTCATTCGCTGAAGATGGGGCTCGCGTGGATCATCGCGGGCGGGTCGCCCGCGCAACCCTTGGATGGCGCCTTCGTGCTGCTGGTGGACAACCCCGGGGACTTAACGGATCGGCTGCGGATTGTGGCGGAGGCGGTGGCTCGGGATCCCGGGCTTGTCTATACGGCGTCGCATGGGGGTGAGCCGGGGCACCCGCTGTGGCTGCCGGCGCGGCTGTGGGCCCGGCTGCTGGATTGGGACGGCCCCGGGGGAACGCGCGGCTTTCTGGAGGCGCGCGGGGAGCCGGTCACCGCCGTCGAGACCGCCTTCCCCAGCGCGCTGCACGACATCGACACGCCCGGGGACTACAGCGGCTTGCCGGGCTGAATCGGGATCAGCCCCTCCACCGCGGGAAACGCGAGCCCGCCTTTGTCGAGGCCGGAGTACGTGTCCCTCGGCGCCAGGCCCTGCCACATATCCGCGGAGGGCATCAGGAAGACCTCCGCGTAGATACGCGAAGTGAACGCCTGATAGGAGCCAACATCCCCCTCGGCAAACCAGCGATGGATGCGCGGGTGGAGTTCGTACTCGTTGAGGGCGGTATCGGCGGAGAGCGTTCGCTCGAAGTTCCGGGTGAGGCGAGCCAGGGGATCCTCCACGAGCACCTTGCTCAGGGCGAGACGCATGGCGGCGTCGGGATCGCCGGCCTGCTTCGCGGCGATCACGCGGCGGGAGCCCTGGTCGATCTGCTCCACCGTGCCCAGCCGCTCAGCCAAGGCTTCCCAGTCGCCCACCAACTCGTCGGTCGGCGCGCCAGAAGGGTCCTTGGTGCCCACGGCGCGGAAGGACGGCGATTCCGCTATGGACTTGGCGAAGCTGAAAAGGGGCTGCGTGGTGGCCGCTGCGGCCCGGGCCGACTGGTAGCGCGCGGCGGCGAGCTTGGTTGCGAGTTCATCCGCCCGCTTGCCATGCCACGCGGTCAGCTTCTCCCGCCGCTCGCCGTCGGTTGCCGCATCGCCGCATTCCACGGCGAGGACGCGGGCTTCCTCCAGCACGCGCAGGAACGTCGTGGGACCATACAGCCCCGGGAGCGCGTCCACCGGGCGACCGTGCTTGTCCAGGACCAAGTGGGCGCTGTTGCCGGTGATGGTGCGCTCCAGCGTGCGCCCGTCGCCGAAGTCGATCGTGATCAACGGCACCGGGCGGACGGTGTCCCAGATCAGGACGAAGTTGTCGCGAAGGTAGGTCGATACCTCTGTGTTCGCATAGAGCGCCGTGCGGAAGAAGCGGCTGTTGGCGCAGGAGAGATCGTCGGTCAGCTTGCCCAGCATCTGGAGCGAGAGGATCGGCCTGCCGGTGCGCTGTGCCTCCGCGATGGCGGCCTCGTCGCTGCTGTACCAGTACAGGTGCGACGACCACGCATCGCGCTGGCCGGCCACGCGGTCATAGGCGGCGCGGAGATCATCGGCCTCCGGACCGGCGACGTCGGTAGGCGACGGAACCTCTCCGTGGGCCGCGCGGAAGGCGTCGAGGGCGGCTGGCCCCATCGCGCGCAGCTGCTCCGCGGCCGCGTCCTGAACGAGAGCCATCCGCGCCAGTTCGATATCCGCGCTGGCGGGTGGCTCGGCGGCCCAGCCACTCGGCGCAACGGCGAGCAGGGCCACCAACAAGGCGGCACGGGAAACGGTCCTGAGTTTAAGCGTCATGGGAGTTCTCCTCCGGTGAATTGCCAGAACGCTGCACCAGAACTTCCCGGAAGTGGGTAACGGGTTTGTAACAGGCGAAGGGGAGGGAGACCGGGGTAGGTCGTTCGAAAGTCAAAAGAAGCGATTCACCACTGAGGACACAGAGGCCACGGAGGAAAAGCGAAAGGCTCCACAGATGGCGGAGATTTCACAGATTCTACCGGCAATTTTTCCGAATCATTCTTGGCTCCGTGCTCTCCGTGAACTGGGTGGTGAACGCCCTTTTTTTGTCGGATTGGCCATGAAGAATCGACTTTGAATACGGCAGCGGAGGAGTGTGTTGGAGTCGCTTTACAACCGCCGTATAGAAAGCGGCCTGAGGATCGCCATTTCCCCCTGATTTGGCTGGGACCAACCTTGGCAACATCAATGCCCGGCCAAATGAGGCGAGTTTGCCCCGCCCCAGTGACCGTTTACGCCCCCTTCCCCCTTGCGGCCCGGAACATGCATCCTTTCATTGAGGCCCGTCTTCGGACCCTGCCAATACCCCCTTCTGCGGACCCACCAATCATCATGACAGAAAAGATTCTCGTTAGTGACAAGATCTCCGAGGACGGCCTTGAAGTCTTCCGCCGCGCCGGATTCCACGTCGATCACCTCCCCGAAATCACCCAGGACCAGATCCGCGAGCAGATCGGCCAGTATACCGGCTGGGTCATCCGCAGCCGCAGCCGCGCCACCGCCGACATCATCGAGAAGGCCGACAAGCTCCGCGTGATCGGCCGCGCCGGCGTCGGGGTGGACAACGTGGATACCGTCGCCGCGACCCGCAAGGGCATTATCGTGATGAACACGCCGGGCGGCAACACGACCTCCACGGCGGAGCACACGGTCTCCATGATGCTCGCCATCGCCCGCCTGATTCCCCAGGCCGACGCCTCCATGAAGGCCGGCCAGTGGGACAAGAAGTCCTTCAACGGCGTGGAGTTCAGCGGCAAGGTGCTCGGCATCATGGGCCTTGGCCGCATCGGCCAGGAAGTCGCCAAGCGCCTCAAGTCCTTCGACATGCACATCCTCGGCTACGACCCCTTCCTCTCCCACGACCGCATGCGCCAGCTCGGCGTTGAGGCCTGCACGGTGGACGAGATCTGCCAGCGCGCCGACTTCATCACCGTCCACACGCCGCTTTCACCCGAGACCAAGGACCTGATCGGCGCGGCCCAGTTTGCCATGATGAAGAAGTCCACCCGCGTCGTGAACTGCGCCCGCGGCGGCATCATCAACGAGGAGGCACTGCTCGAGGCGCTCCAGACCAAGAAGATCGCCGGCGCCGCGCTGGACGTGTTCACGGTGGAGCCCATCGCCGCCGACCACCCCTTCCGCAAGCTGAGCAACATCGTCATCACGCCCCACATCGCGGCCAGCACCACGGAGGCCCAGGAGAACGTGGCCATCCAGGTGGCGGAGCAAATCGCCGAGATGCTCAAGGGCGGCGCCGTCCGCAACGCCCTCAACGTCCCGTCGGTCGATCCCGAGATGCTGCCGACCCTTGGGCCATTCATGATGCTGGCGGAAAAGCTGGGGCGCTTTGTTTCCCAGTACCGCCGCGGCCGCGTGACCAGGCTCACGGTCAGGTTCAGTGGCACGATCCTGGACTACCCGCTCGGTCCCGTGACCACCGCGGTGATCAAGGGCTTCCTCGACCGCGTCTCGGACTTCCCCGTGAACTTCGTCAACGCCCACCAGATCCTCAAGGACCGCGGCGTGGAGCTTGTGGAGACGCGCCACAGCGAGGTGTTCCAGTACACCAACCTGATCACCGTCGAGGTGGAGAAGGAAGGCGGAGAGAAGACCCGCGTCTCCGGCACACTCTTCACAACCTCCCACCCCCGCATCGTGATCTTTGGCGACAAGCACGTGAACGCCATCCCCGAGGGGAACCTGATCGTCATCGAGAACGAGGACGTCCCCGGCATCATCGGCGCCGTCGGCACGGTCTTTGGAAACAACGCGGTCAACATCGGCCAGATGACCTGGGGCCGTAAGTCGGAGGACAAGATGGCGATGACGATCATCAACATCGACTCGCCGGTTGCCGATTCCGTGATCGAGCAGCTCGCCGCGCTGAAGAACGTCAAGAGCGTGGACCTCATCGTCCTCTGATCCGGCCCTTTTCCGCGATCCCCCTTCCCCCCGGTCGCTGGCCGGGGGGATTTTTTTTCTCAAGAGGATTTGACTCATGGCTCGGTTCGCCGTCGCATTGCTCATCGCCATCGCACCGGTGGCGTCCCTCGCCGAGCCCTTTCCCCCGGGCCTCGCGGCGACGCAGATCGGCGGCGCACTGAGCGTGGACTTCGAGCCCAGCGGCGCCGCATGGAATCCCGCGACGCACAAGCTCTTCCTCTGCGGAGACAACGGCGCCATCGCCCGCATGAACGCCGACGGCACGGCGACGACGAACTGGGAGCTGGCGGGCGATTGGGAGGGCCTCGCCATCGCCGACCCGCTCTCCACCCTGATCTATCTGGTGAATGAGCGCACCGCCGCGATTCAGGAGTTCGACACCGCGAGCGGCACGGCGACGCGCGAGTTCAACCTGACCGCCGCCGCCGGTCTCACGAATGCCGACCGCGCGGCGCTGGTGGACGACGGCGATGGCAATGGCGCGGAGGCCCTGACCTTCGTCCCGATCGCGGGAGATCCCGAGGGCGGCCAGTTCTATGTCGGCTCCCAGGAGAACGGCACCATCTATCGCTTTCGGCTGACGCTCTCGGGCGGCGTGGGAGTTGCCTACCTCGGCAAGTTCAAGACATGGCCCGCCAACAACAACGACCTTGCAAGCCTCGAATACGACTGGCGCGGCAACCGCATCCTCGCGATGTGGGATGGGCAGGACACGATCCGCGCCATCTCCACCACCGGCACCATCCTCCGCACGTGGGACGTCCCCGCGGACAGCAACGACGAGGAGGCCCTTGCCTACACCGGCACCGCCCTCTTCATCGGCCGCGACCCCGCGCCGCAGAGCGAGGTCTGGCGCTACGACGGATTCAGGATCGACGCGGCGGAGAGCGATTGGGCGCTGTACTGAGGGACGGTGGTGGAACCGCACCTTCTCGCCCCAAAATCATCCCTCCGGCCAAGCCCTTCCAATGTAGCTTGGGCGTCTCGCCCGAGCCCCGTCGCCCCCACACGCGGGCAAGATGCCCACGATACTCTTTTACAGCGTCCTCCATCGCGACAAGACTTTCGAGAACCGCTCTATACACACCAACCCCCGGGTTCCGCTTACGGCTTCACCCGGGGCTATCCTAGTGACGCCCTCCGGGCTGGTTTCGGTTGATCGGAAATCGGAGGGGGGGCGGCGCCACCCTCCTACTCACCTACCCCGCAACCGCCTCAGAACTTCCTCGACAATATCATCCGCGTTGCGGGGCGTCGGTGCGAGGACCGGTACCGCTGGCGCATCGCGCGTGGCGAGCTTGGGCTCGTCGGTGAGGGGGCCGGGGTGGGGGCGGAAGACGCCGGGCATGGCGGGCGTCGGGGGGCCACCGGGGGGGACGCCCGACTCGCAGGAGGGCGTGGCGCCGCGGGTGTCGGGGATGCCGAGCTTGGCCTTCAGGTTCAGCAGGTCGCGCATTCCCGCGCCGTCGATGCGGTTCCAGTCACCGACGCGCCCCGCCAGCAGCAGGATGCGGCAGTACTGGTCCAGCGTCTCCATCTTGTAGTAGGCGTCGAAGGGATCCTTCCCCACGGTGACGGCCCCGTGGTTGGTCAGGAGGAAGGCGTCGTGCCGGGCGACCCACGGGGCGATGGACTGGGCGAATTCCCAGGTGCCGGTGGTTGCGTAGGGCGCGAGAGGGATCTCTCCGAGGAAGATTTCGATCTCCGGCAGGACGCACTTCGGCAGTTCGCGCTGGGCGACGGCAAATGCCGTGGCATGGGGCGGGTGAACGTGGACCACCGCGTGGACATCGGGGCGGTGGCGATAGACGAACAGGTGGATGCGCACCTCGCTGGTGGCGCGGCGTTTTCCGGCGAGCTGGTTTCCCTCCAGGTCCACGATGACCATATCCTCGGGCTTCATGAAGCCCTTGGAAATCATCGTCGGCGTGCACAGGACACGGTTCTCGTCCAGGCGGAAGGAGAAGTTGCCGTCGTTGGAAGCGATGTAGTCCTTCGTCCAGACGCGACGGCCCACTTCGCAGAAGGCTTCGCGGATTTCTTTCTCGTCGAGCATGTGGTCGTCCGTCAGCCCATCGTCCTTCTGTAGTCGCGCAGCGCGTCATAGACGAGCTCGGACTTGTCCCAGCGGTCTTCCTTCTTCTTGGCCAGGCACTTGGCGACGATATCCCACAGGGGGCGGGGGAGGCCCTCGATGGGCGTGGGCTCGCGGTTCATGTGCTGATAGGCCAGGTCGCCCTCGGTGAACGGCGGGCGCCCGTTGAAGAACTCGTACAGCATGATGCCATAGGCGTAGATATCGGCGCGGTTGTCCACGGGGATGCCCTGGACCTGCTCGGGCGACATATACAGCGGCGTGCCGATCACGGCGCCGATCATGGTGCCCTCGCCGGTGGAGTCCATCATCTTGGCGATGCCGAAGTCGGTGACCTTTACCTCGTCGGTGCTCGTGAGCATGATGTTGGCCGGCTTGATGTCGCGGTGGACGATGCCCAGGCGGTGTGCATAGCCCAGCGCGTCGGCGATCTGCATCGCGTACTTCACCGCGGAGTCGACGGGCATCCGCATGTCGGGCGACGTCTTGATTGTCTTCTTCAGATCCGAGCCATCCACGTATTCCATCGAGATATACTTGCGGCCCATCTCCTCCCCGATGTCGTGGATGCGGACGATGTTTGGGTGAGAGAGCTTTCGGGCGTTGCGCGCCTCGATCTTGAAGCGGCGGACGGCCTCCGGGTTGTTGGACATGTTGTCGGGAAGGATCTTGAGGGCCACGATCTCCTCCAGTTCCTTGTCGCGCGCGCGATAGACGATGCCCATGGCGCCGCGGCCCAGCTCGTCCAGCAGCTCGTAGCGCCGCGCGGCCTCCTCGCTCATCTGCTGCACGATCGAGGTCTTCTCGAACGCCATCGGGTCCGACGTGGAGCCGGACAGCATCTCGAAGCGCGTCTTGACGTCCTTGTAGTCGATGTCGGCGGCGAACAGCTGTCTATACACGGTCTTGGCGCCGACCAGGTCCTTCTTGGTCTCGTAGCGTTGCGCAAGGTCGTAGAGGAGTTCCTTGGTCTCCGCGTCCACCACCAGCTTCTTGAACTCCTGCAGGGCCAGGTCCAGCATCCCCTTGCCGGTGAAGCACTTGCCCAGCATCTTGGTGGACTCGGCCTCCCAGCGATAATCCTGGGATGTCTTCTGAAAGCAGCCGATGGCGGCGTCGTATTCCTGTTGGGCGTAGAACAGCCTCCCCAGGCGGAAGCGCGTCTCCGGCACGTCCTTCTTCTCGAGGGAGTCGTTGTAGGCGCGGACGAGGCGGTCCTGGGCCTCGGTGTTGCTCGGCTGGAGCTGGCAGACTTTCTCCAGCACCTGGATGGCCTTGTCGGTTTCCCCGCTGATCACCAGCAGGGCGCCGCGCTGGAGCAGCGCCGCCACGTTGTTGGGATCCTTCTGGAGGACGGTTTCCAGCGCGCGCAGGATGTTGGCCGTCTGCCCCTGGTGGTTCTTGCCGATGTAGTCGGCCTGGTCGAGCGCCTCGCGCAGGTGGCCGTAGGAGACGAGGATCTCCACCAGGAACCACCGCAGGCGGAGGATCTCGGGCCGCTCGGAGAGGAGCGACATCATGTTGGCGATGACTTTCTGCTCGTTCCCCTCCACGCCCTTCAGGGCCTTCTTGTAGCAATCGACGGCGTTGACGGCGTCGTTGCGGGCGGCATGGCAGCGGGCCAGCGCCATCAGCAGGGAATCGTCGGCGGGCTGGATGGCCAGGGCGCGCTCGTAGTAGCTGCGGGCTTCGTCGTCCGTGCGCAGCTTTTGGCTATATGCGAGGGCCAGATTGACGAGTGCCTGCTTGTCGCCGGGGTTCTTGGCGAGCATGCGCTGGTACTCGGCCACGGCCTCGTCGATCTTGTTTCCATACAGGCTGGCGTGGGCGTTCAAACGCTGGAGTTCCTCGTCCTCCGGCGCGAGGGCGAGAAAGCGCTGGGCGATGTGGAGGGCGTTCTCATAGCGGTTGGCCTTGATGTAGCACTTGGCCAGCTGGCGGCCCACGGCCACGTCGTTGGGGTGCAGGGCAAGGTGGGCCTCGTACACGGGCTGGCTATCCAGGTCGTCCTTGTCCTGGGCGACGAGCACGCGGGCCAGCGCGGCCTTGAACTCGGCGTTTTCGGGGCTCGTGCGCAGGGCGTCGCGCAGGACGCGCTCCGTGCGCGGCTCCACGATGCGCAGGCGGACGTAGGCACTGGCAAGCTGCTCCGTGAGCTTGGCGGGAATCTGGCCCTGCTGGGCCAGCGCCTCCACCGTGCTGACGGTCAGCGCGTGGTCCGCCGTCAGCAGCGCCGTGTGGGCAAGCGCGCGCAGCGTGGTGGCGTCGCCGGGATTCTGCTCCAGCGACCGCCGATAGATCGACACCGCCTCGGCGTCGAACTGCTCGCGCTCGAAATAGATCGCGGCGACGACGCGAAGTGTCTCCCCGTCGGAGGCGTCCACGTCGAGGGCGTCGCGATACGCGGCCAGCGCCTCTGGGTCCTTGCGCGACTGCACGCGGTAGCAATGCGACAGCAGCAGGATGGCGTCGGGATCGCCGGGGGCGAGCTTGAGGGCCGAGCGCACTTCCGCGATGGCGGGTCCCGGCTGGCTGCGCTGAACCATCGCGCGCGCCATCTGGAGATAGGCGGGAATGTGGTTGGGCGACAGGTCGAGGACCTCGTGGCACAGGGCCTCCACCGTCTGGTCCATCTTCTTGGCGTCGATGCAAACGGCCAGGTAGGCCTCCAGGAACTCGCGGTCCTCGCGGCGGGAGGGATACTGCTGCTGGAAGACGGGGAGCGCCTTGGCGGTGAAGTGCCGCGTGCGCAGATAGACTTCGCAGAGCGAGTGGTAGAGCTGCTCGGTGGCGACGCCGCCGCGCAGGGCCGCGCGGAACCGCTTGCCGGCCTCCTCGTATTGCTTCTCTGCCAGGAGGCAGCGCCCGAGGGCGTACTCAAGCGAGGCCGGCTCGGGGAATGTCTCCAGGGTGCGGCGATAGACGTCCGCCGCCTCGGGGGTGGTCTTTGGCTCCAGCAGGAGACCGCGGGCAAAGGAGTGGAGGATGTCCCGGTCATCGGGGATCGCCGCGTGTGCCTTGCGATAGATGTCCAGCGTCTCCTCGCTGAAATCGCGCTGGGCCATGCAGACCCGCGCCAGCGCGAGGGAAACCTTGCGGTTGCGGGGCTGGCGGGCAAAGAGCCGCGTGTAGTAGCGCCGCGCCTCCTCGTAGTCGCCGCGCGCCACGGCGGATTCCGCGCGGCGGCGAAGGCGGCGGTTGGTCAGGAACCGCGCCGTTTGCCACGCGGAGAAAGCCAGCGTGGCCAGCGTGATGCCGATGACGGCGACGATCTGCAAAAGGTATCGCGAGCGCCAGATGCGCCAGCTCAGGCTGGTGTATTCGGGATTGAGCGGGTCGAACTCCACCAGGAGCGCGCCAAGGCGGCTGGCCTCGTCCCAGTTGCGCTGCTCCATCGCCGTCTTGACTTCGGCTTCCCAGCCCGCGCCGCGGTCCAGCATCAACTGGCGGATCGCGACTTCCCGCTCCGTCCACTGGTGCCCGAGCGACAGCGCCGATGCGTGCATCGGGCTACCGCCGATCGTCATCCACGGCGTCAGCGTCGGCCAATCGGATCGCGAGAGGGAAAAGCCCGAGTCGAAAACATACAGGTGCGCCGCTGCGTCGGGGCTGATGCCGGCCACCATGGCCGACCCCTGCGTCTGGGGAAGGAAGGTGACCAGGGTGTTGCTCAGGTTGTGACTCAGCTCGCCCACGCGCGTCTTCAGCGGCGTGGTGCCCCGCGATGCGATCCACTCGGAGAGGTTGGTGGTAACGTGGAAGGTTTTCTTGAGGCCAAAGGCCAGCTCGGGATAGCCGTTGGGCCGGGGGATCGCCGCGGGCTGGGTGTTGATGCCGTTATAGACATTGCGGTCCACGGCGATTTCCTGGCCCGTGCGCGGGTCGATCGCCTGAAGCGATGACTCCGCCGCGTGGAGAAGCACGAAGCTGGAAATGTCCGACCCCCTGCTGATCAACAGGGGCGGCGCCACCGGCGGAGACGTGACGGCGGCCCTCCAGATCAACTTGGCCTTGGGAACCGCGGTGGCATCCCACTTGAAACAGCGCAACTCGCCCCCGCCCAAGGCGATCACCATCTCGTCCAAATGGTCGGAGTCGGCATCCATCAGCAGGGGCGCCGCGTTGATGCGGGTCCCCTCCTGAATCAGGACTTTCTCGCCTTGGCCCGTGATTGGGTTCACAAGAACCACGTGGCCATCGGTACACGTGGCCACCACGTCGGGCTCGTCGCGCCGGCGGACACTGCCAAGGACAAGGGGCGACTGGACTGAGGCGCCGGTTGAGTATTCCCACGCCTGCACGACATTTCCGCCCGCCTCGAAATCCACGCCGCGGATCATGCCGTTCTGGTCAAAGACTATCAAGCGCTCGTACTTGGCGCCATCGGGCCGGGTGATGGTTACAACCGTGGGCTGAACACTGAAGCTTTGCCCCAGCTTGGCCTCCGCTATCACGGCGGGATTCGTCCCGCTTACCAGAATCAGCCGCCCATCTCCGGTGCCGACGGCGATGTTGAGCTTCCCCTCCCCGGTGAAGTCGCCCACCACGGGCGCCGTCAGGGAGGTTTCTCCCAGCTTGATCGACAGCAGTTCGCCTCCGGTGGAGGAACTTAGCAGGCGCAGGTTCCCGACCACATCGGTCAGGACGAGTTCGGGCTCCGGCGTGTGCACCACGTCCACGGCCAGAATCGCGTTGGGGGCGTTGAGGCTCGTCTTGGCGTGATAGCCGACGGCCAAGGGGTCCTGGGCCGACACGTCAACGGGGGCTGCCAGGGCGGCGCCCATCGCCAGAAGGAAAACGGCGGCCGGGGCCAAGGGGGGGGGCGGGGGGAAAGCGGGTCTCATACGGTCATCCGAAACGCACCGGGGCGCGTTGTGGGGGGTTGGCATACAGCATCGGTTGGCCTGCGTTGGTCGCAAGCGCCATTGCGCCCAGTGGCGCCGGGGGCGCGCAAGAGCGAAAGGCGGGGAGGGGGAAAAGGGGGAAAGGGCGGGAAAAACGGGAAAGGCGGGGATATTGCGTGGTTGCGCCCACGGTAGCATGGGCATCCTGCCCATGCCCCGCCAACCTTCGGAATGCAGCCTACCCGCGTAGATCGCGCGTCGGCGGAGTGAGTGCCCTCGTGTCGCATCAACCCAGATTCCAGCGATGCAGACTGCATGCGAAGTCAATTCGGTCCATCAGGTCAATAGGGTCAAAGCCCTCGTTCCTGGGTTGTGGGCCCCTTAGACAGCCTGGCCGAGCTGCTGGGTGAGGGTGGTGAGTTCCGCTCGGATGTCGGCGAGGGCGCGGCGGAGTTCGCGGACGTGGGCGGAGGGCTCGGCGGAGAACAACTGAAGCTGGGCACTCTCGGCCACGGTCGGCTCGGGCGGGGCCGCCACGGCGGCCAACGGGGCCTCGGGGTGGGGCGTGGCCACGATTCCCGAATCCAGGGAGCCCGAGGGGTCCTTGCGGATGCGCTCCACGGCGCCGGCGATCGTGAACTTCTCGTCATACAGGAGGGACCGGATTCTCAGCAGCAAGTCGATGTCGCGCGACCGGTAGCGGCGCTCGTCGTTGCCATAGCGCTCGGGCTTGAGCATCGGGAACTTTGTCTCCCAATAGCGCAGGACGTAGGGCTCGACGCCAACAATCTCGGCGACCTCGTTGATCTTGTAGAACAGCTTGCGGGGGAAAACCTGGGTCATGCTTGCCATCGCGGATGCCTCCTGGGAGCGGGAACAGATGAGCGGGAACGGGAGCGGTGCGGATTCTGGCGCTGCGCAAGAATGCCCGTGTCTCGCCGGTCGGGGCGAACAACGGCAAGTAAAAAAGCGGGGAAAATCAGCGAGTGACAGGGAAAGGCAGGCAACAGCAGGAGATTCCCTGCCTTTCCCTGCCGTTCGCTGCCTCTCCCTGCTGTTCCCTAGCCTTTCGTCTTGTACCCCAGCGTGCCCGGCCCGTATCCACCGGCGCTCGCGCCATGAACAAGACCATCCCACTCGTCCTGATTCTTCCGCTGCTGGTGCCGATGGCACTGGCGGCGGTGGGCATTCGGTTTGGCGGCGGGCCGACCATGGAGCAGGTGATCGCGCGGTTCGAGAGCCCCGAGGAGGACGTCCGGGTGGACGCCCTGCGGTGGATGCGACCGCTTAGGCGCGCGATGCTTTGGGAGTCGGTGACGCCGATGCTGGAGGACCCGAACCCCCGCGTCCGCGACCGCGCCATCGAGGTGCTTGAGAAGATGAAGAACCCCCAGGCCCTTCCCGCGCTGGATGCGGCCTTCGACCGCCGGGTGGACGATCTGGAGTCGATCACCGGCGCGATGCGCAACGCGGGCTATCCGCAGGTTTTTCCCTATCTGGAAAAGCGCCTCAACGATCCCGACGAGGCGATCCGCCTGCTGGCCGGGGAGGAGATTCACTCGCTGCGCGGGGCGCTCAACCAGGAGGTCTGCTTCTACAGCCTCGGCGATCCGATCTACAATGGCCTCGGCGACATGATCGCCGCCCAGGCCGCGCTCTTCCCCGCCGGGCGGGAGCGCATCGCCGCGGGGCCCAACAAGATGGGCCGCGACCGCAGCAAGGACGAGCACCAGCCATGAGCGCTGAGCGGGCGTTGGGAATCGCGATGCGCGTGGTGGACGTGCTGATCGCCGTGGTGTTCGTGTCCGTCGTTGCCAATGCCGCCAACACGTGGCCCGTATATATCGTGGGCGACAAGCTGCTGGCCTATCACTTCAAGGCTCTCTTCTGGCTGCTGGTGGTTCGCAGCGCCAGCGTGGTGCCGTGGCGGCGTTTCCCGGTGCTCCCGCCGATCCGTATCGCCGCCGTGGTCGTCGCGGGCATCGTTTACCTTCTCTTCCTCCACACGCTGATCCTCACGAATTTCTACTCCGCGGTGGTGGCCGTGATGCACACGCGGGCGGCTTTCAAGGGCGCAACCGACGCGGAGATCGCCATCGACATCACCGAGCACAACAAGTGGTACCCGCGGATGAGCTTTGTGATTAAGGTGCAGGAGCTGGTCCCAGAGGACGCCGCCATCGCGTATATCGGCGACCAGCGGCCCCACATCATGTCCTACCTGCTCTATCCGCGCCGCGTCTATGCGCTGCCGGAGATGCAGACGACGCTCAACCAAAGCATCCAGGACAACTGGACGTGGAGCCATCTGGAGGATCCGTTTCACAAGCAGGAGGATCCCCAGAATCCGCGCCGCCGTCCGACGCCGCCTGACTTGGCCCCCGGGCGCATCCAGGCGGAAATGCGCCGCATGATCGCCGAGCGCAAGATCGAGTGGGTTCTCTACTACGATTCGCTCTATACCGATAAGAGCTTCATCGAGCGCGTCGATCCCGCCACGCTGGCGACCCCATGACGGGCGTTGTCATCGTCTTCCTGTATCTGATCGCCGTTTCGGCGGCGGGGATGGGCGTGGCGTTGATCGTGTTTCGCGGCGCCGGGCGCGTGGCGGCGGAGGTTTGGCTGCCGGTGAGCTTCGCGCTGGGGCTCGGACTGCAAGCGATGGTCCTGTTGTCGGCGATGGTGGCCTTTGGCGCGGGGCCCGTGTGGCTTGCGGGTGTCGCGGGGCTGGTGGCGCTCGGCGCGGGAATCGCCTTGCAAATAAAGGGCGATCCGGCCCGGCGCGTGGATCTGGGCGGCTTCCAGATGTTCGCGAATCCCCCCGCCGACGGCAACCAGCGGGCGCTTCATTTCGCGGCGTTCGCGCTGATCGCATTCTTCGTCGTGGTGGTCTATCTCAACGCGCTGAGCTACCCGTTTACGAGCTACGACGGGCGCGCGATCTGGAGCTACAAGGCCAAGGTGATGCTCCACGAGCAGAGCATCCTCGGCGAGGCGTTCACCGATCCGTATCGCATCCACTATCACCGCGACTATCCCGTGCTGGTGCCGATCGCGATGTATGCGATCTACGACCTGACGGGGGGCGTGAACGAGCGGCTGGTGCGGATGCTCTTCTCCACGTTCTTCCTGATGCAGGTGCTCTTCCTCTACGGCATGCTGCGCCGCATCGGAACCGGCGGGGCGCTGGCGATGGTGGGGGCGTTGTTCTATTGCGCGACTCCCTTCCGCGACGACTGGTCGGAGCGCGATGGCGGAGCGCTGAACTCCGGCGCGGTGGATATTCCGCTGTCGTTCTTCGCAATGGTTTCGGTCCTTGGATTCCTGCTTTTCTGGAGGGAGCGCCAGCGGTGGCAGTACCTCCTCGGCGGGGTTTTCGGCGGCCTCGCCCTGATGACCAAGAGCGAGGGCGTCGTGATCGTGGCGGTGGCGCTGGCGGGAAACATGGCGGTGGCGCTGTTTGGACGCGGCGGGGCGATCAAGCGCGACGTGGCGCTGGCGATCGGGGGCGTGCTTCTGTCCTTCGCGGTTGCGCTGCCGTGGCAGATCGCGAAGTCGGGAATCCCGAACTTCTATGACGAGGACTACGGCGCGCAGTTCCGCCCCGACATCCTGCTGGGCGCATGGCAGCGCCTTGGCGTGATCCTCTACACCATCGGCAAGGAAATCGTCTTCATCGAGAAGTGGAACTGGTACTGGGTCGCCCTGATCGCGATGGTGCCGGCGGCGATTCCGGCGTGGCTCGGGCGGAGGGAGTTCTTCCTGGATTCCCTGCTGCTTGCGTGGCTGTCTATCTATCTATTTGTCTATATGGTCTCTCCGCTCAACCTGGTGTTTCACCTGAATACTTCGACGAGCCGGCTGGCCTCGCACCTGCTGCCGCTGGTGCTGGTGCGGCTGATCCTGTTCTGGGCCGCGCGGAATCCATTCGACACGCCCGCGCGGCTCGCGGTGCTCCGCGGAGGGGCCGCGCCGTGCTGAAACTCTTCCTGGGGCTCGCCTACCTGGTGGCGATACCGGCGCTGGGGCTACTGGCGCTGCGGTTCATCGCGGCTCGCGACGATCGCCACCCGGCGGAGTTCTGGCTCCCGGTCAGCTTCGGCCTCGGGCTCGGAATCCAGTGCTTCGTCAGCCTCTCGTCGATCCTGCTGCTGGGTCAGATCTACTATGGCCTCGTGTGGGGGCTGGGGCTCGTTCTGCTGGCGGCGGGGCTGGCATTCCCGGCGCGTGTGGCGCCGTGGGGAAACTTCGTGGGCCTCGATATGCTGAAGGGGCCCGACAACCCCGCGCATCGCCCGCTCTACTGGTCCGCCGCGGCGATGATCTTCATCTTCATTTCCGTGTTCTACTACAACGCCATGGACTATCCCATGGCGAGCTACGACGGGCGCGCCATCTGGGGCTACAAGGCCAAGATTCTCGAGCACGAGCACACCGTGCTCGGCGAATCCTTCCTCGATCCCGAGCGCGTCCACTACCATCGCGAGTACCCGCTGATGGTGCCCGTCGCGTCCTACGGATTCTACCGATTCATCGGCGAGGTGGACGACGACCGCGTGCGGTTCGTGTTCTCGTCGTTGATGCTGTTCTTCGTGCTCTTCCTCTTCGGCGCGCTGCGGCGCGCGGGGTCGGCGTCGGTGGCGATGTTCTTTGCTCTAGTATTTGCCGGAGCCCCGTTCCGGGAGTTCTGGGTGATCCGAGACGGCGGCGCGATCAACTCCGGCGAGTCGGATTTCCCGCTGGCATTCTTCGCGACGGTTTCCCTCGTCTCGTGGTGCCGTTGGTGGAGCGGAGGCCGCCGTCAGGACCTCCTCCTCGGCGGGCTGTTCACCGGCTTCGCGCTGATGACGAAGCAGGAGGGCATCGTTGTCTTCTGCGTCACGCTGGGCGCCAACGGCGTTCAATGGCTGCTGGGTCGAACCAAGGACCGCGGGCGGGCGTTTGCGCTCGTCGCGGCGGGGCAGTTGCTCTCCGTGGCGGCGGCGCTGCCATGGCTGATCCTGTCTCGCAAGCTGCCGATGATGTATGACGAGAACTACTTCCAGATGCTGGGGATCGACACCCTCCGCAACGCGCCCAACCGCCTGCCGGTGATCTGGGAGATTTTCAGGAACGACGTGACCGAGGTGGAAAAGTGGAACTACACTTGGTTCGTCTTCCTCGGTGTTTTTCTGGTGGGAAGCTTCCGCTGGTTTCGCGAGCGCCGCATCTACCTGGACGCGGCGATTGTCCTGTGGCTGATGGCATATCTCACGATCTACCTGCTTTCTCCGCTGAATCTTATATTCCACCTCAACACGTCGCTCCGCCGGCTCATGGCCCACATTTTCCCCGTCGCGATTCTGCAGATTGGGTTTTTTGTGTCTTACCTCTGCGCAGGTCGGAACAAGGCCGGAGGGTAGTAGTTTCCCAGCTACGCGTTGCAGGCATTTCTAGACCTCCGTAACAGCATTCAAGTCGCTTCGCCGTCGCGCATTCGCTGCGGGAGCGGCGACGCAATCCTAGCCCCGGACTCTAGGCTATGTTTGACAATTGCAATCGGCTTTCCGATGGCTGCGAACCTTCGTCCTGACGCGTTCTCGCTCAACGGACAAGCTCGAAGCCATTTATCAAACACAGCCTGGTCCGGGGACGTCCGACACAAGATGTCCGAACCCCGGTAGGGGTTCCACAGGACTCAACTCGGCGCCGGTGTGGGACCCCTCCCGGGGTCCGGCGTCGGTGTGTTCGTCCTCCCCGGACTGAAGTCCGGGGCTACGAGTGTTGCGTCCCTGCCGGGACGGTTGTGTTCCCGATCCGACAACTCGTCCTGATGCGTGCGGCGGACCTCCAGGATATCCTGATAGTATTTGCCGCTTCCCGCTTTCTGTTTTGACACCGGCAGGGGACATTGCTGGATTGTGCGGTCTGCCATGCTCCCGACCCCGAATCCCGCCGGAATAACTTCGCCATGAGCCTACATTCACTGCTCCTCATCGAGAACTGCCGCGCCGTTGCCTGCCAAGACGACGCGCGGACGGAGTACCGCGACGCCGACATCCTGATCGAGGGGCGCGCGATCAAGGCCGTGGGCCCGGGGCTGCGGGCCTTGCACAACCTTCCGCCCGACACGCCGACCATCGACGGGCGCGGGCATCTGGCGCTGCCGGGATTCGTAAACGTGCATCACCATTTCTGGCAGGTGCTGACGCGGACGATCCCGCGGGTGCAATCGGCGGAGCTTTTCCCCTGGCTCGTCGAGCAGTACAAACTTTGGGAGTCGCTGACACCCTCCGATTTCAAGGTCGGCGCGCGCGTCGCCTTAGCGGAACTGCTCCAGACGGGCTGCACCACCACGAGCGACCATCACTACCTCTTCCCCGCAAGCCAGCCGGTGGACCTGATCGATGGCGACATCGCCGTGGCGCGGGAGCTGGGCATCCGCTTCCACGCCACGCGCGGCAGCATGACGCTGGGCGAGGCCGATGGCGGGCTCCCGCCGATGTCGGTGGTGGAGAAGGACGAGCGCGTGCTGGCGGACTACGAGCGCCTGATCTCGACCTATCACGATACCGCGCCGCTCTCGATGACGCGCATCGCCCTCGCGCCTTGCGCCCCGTTCAACGTGACGCCGTTCCTGTTTCAGGAGACCGTGCGCCTTGCGCGGCACCATCGCGTGCGGCTGCACACCCACCTTGCCGAAACCGACGACGAGGATCGCTATGTCGCCGAGCGCTTCGGCACGCGCCCCTTCGACTTCGTGGCCAAGCAGGGCTGGGAGGGCGACGACATCTGGTTTGCCCACTGCGTGAAGATCAACGACGAGGAGATTCGCCGGTTCGCCGACAGCGGCATCGGCGTGGCCCACTGTCCCTCCGCCAACGCGCGCCTTGGCAGCGGCATCGCCCCGGTCCCCGCAATGCTCCGCGCGGGAGTCGCCGTCGGATTCGGCGTCGATGGCAGCGCCAGCAACGACAGCGGCGACCTGCTGGGCGAGGCGCGCCTTGCGTTCCTAATCCATCGCGCGCGCTGGGGGGCCGATTCGATCTCGGCACGCGACTGCCTGTGGATGCTGACGCGCGGCGGCGCGGCGGTTCTGGGGCGCGACGATATCGGGCGGCTCGAAGCCGGCGCCGCGGCGGACGTGGTGCTGTTCGATCTCGATCAGGTGGCCTTTGCCGGCGGGCCCAGCATCGATCCCGTGGCGGGGCTGATCTTCTGCGGCACCTCCGGCCATGTCTCGTGGTCCATCATCAACGGCCGCGTCGTCGTGGAGCGCGGCCGCATCGCCGGCCTCGCCGAAAAACCCCTCGTCGCCGAGGCCAACGCCATCGCGGCGCGCCTAGTCGAATACGGGATGAGCAAGCATGGGGTGGATTATAGGGTAGCGAAGGTGTGGAAGTAGGGAACGGCGGGAAAGACGGGAACGGCAAAAAAAAGATGATGTCCCCAACGATTTAGTCCTTCCCAACTTTGCCGCCTTTCCCGTCGTTTCCGCCTTTCCCATTGTTCCCGCTTTCCCCATTCCCGGGCGAAGCCCCTTGCAGGGACCGGCGGCTGTCGCATAGCATCGCCGGACAATGAAACGATCAATTTCCTACCTCTCGGCTATTGCCTGTTCCCTTCTGTTGGCTGCCTGCAACGAGGAGCAGATTCTGTACAAGACCAAGGCCACCGAGCCGATTCCGCCGGTGCCTGTTCAGCTTGGGATGCCGCCCGCTGGTCAGGCGATGTCGCCGCATGGAGCCGGGGGGTCGATTCCGATCCCGGCGGCGCCCGCCAAGAGCGGGAGCTTTGCCAAGGGGGCATCGCTGGCCGAGGCCGCGGAGCCGATCACGCTGGCGGGGCACTCGATCCCGGTGCCGACCCGTTACGAGTCGCGCGATCCCTCGTCGGCGATGCGCATCGCCGAGTTCCGCGTTCCCGGCGCTGCGGGGGAGTCCGATGGCGAGTGGACCGTCTTCTATTTCGGCAAGGGCCAGGGCGGCAGCGCGGCGGATAACTTCGCGCGGTGGCAAGGCCAGTTCAAGCCCCTCGCCGCCGGCAAGGATCCCATGGTCGCGATGGACGAATTCGAGTCCAACGGGCTGCGCATCACGACGGGAGAGCTGGAAGGATTCTACAATCCGGGCGCGATGGCGGCGGGTCCGCCCCCGCCGGCAGACGCGCCGTGGGCGATGATCGCGCTGGTTGTGGAGGGCGGTCCGGAGGGGCCGCTGTTCCTGCGCTGGACCGGGCCGAGCGCCCTGATCGCGCGAGAGAAGGCGGCGATCGAGGGGATCGCGGGCGGGATTCGGGCGGAGGGTGCGACCGTTGCGGCGGCGGCGGAAACTCCGCCCCCGGGGGTGGAGGAACGTGGGCAGGATGCAAAAGCTACCGCGGGGGGCGATCTGAAGCTGTCGCGGGTCGAAGCCCCGGGCGTTGCCTTTGCCGTTCCCGCGACGTGGAGCGAATCCGCCTCGCCCAGCGCCATGCGCGCATTGCAGTTCGCGATTCCCGGCCCCGCCGACAATCCCGGCGCCACGGGCGAGTTCGTGGTGTTCTACTTCGGGCCCGGCGGCGGTGGCACGGTGGACGACAACCTGCGTCGATGGGCCGGCCAGATCACGCGCGCCGATGGCTCCAGTACCTACGATAAGGCCGACATCGAGCGCACCACCATCGGGAGCTTTTCCCTCGCCTCGATCTATGCCGAGGGCGCCTATGCCCCCACCGCGATGGGCCCCATGGCCCCCGCCCCGGTCGCCCGCGATGGATTCGCCCTGATGGGCATCATCGTGGAGGGCGGCGCAGAGGGGCCTCTGTACCTGCGCTTCACTGGCCCCATCGAAACCGTCAAGGCCCAGCGGGATCACATCGGCGTCCTTCTGCGCAGCCTTGAACCCATCGGAAAGCCCCAGCCATGAGCCAGTGGCAATCGCCCTTCGATCCCCACTTCCACCGCCTGATTGAGCAGCAGGACGCCGCCTCGGGCTCCGAGGTGTTTGCCGACTTGCTGAAGCAGGGCTCCGCCATCATCGAGCCGCTTTGCCGCTTCATCGACCGCCAGCCCGATGAACCCAGGTTGGCCGTTCTGGTTGAGCTATTGGGCAAGACGATGGACCGCCAGACGATCACCGCGCTGGTGGACCTGTTGAATTCCGACGTGCCGGAGATACGCCGCGCGGCGGCCAATGGCCTTGGGTGGAATCACGCCGTGCAGGCGCTGGAGGCGCTGGACTGGCTGGAGGCCAACGACGGCGACGCCCGCGTCCGCCAGGAGGCCCGCGCCGCCATCGAGGAGGTGCTGCGCCTTTTTCCCAAGCAACGCGAGACGCTGGTGCATCACAAGGCCACCAACGAGCCCGGAGCCCGAATCGCCGGCGAGCACGACGAGGTTCCCACCGGGGCGCCCGACGAGGCCCAGCGGCTTCGCCTGATGGCGGCGCTGCCACGGTTGCTGGCACTCAAGTACCGGGCGGTGCCGCTGCATATCTCCCCCGGCGACAAACTGCACTTGGCGGTCCGCGGCGGGGGAGAGCGCTATCTGATCGCCGCGCTGGCCGACCTGACGGGCCTCCACATCGAGCTCCACAACTGGACCAATGACCGCATCCAAAAGGCCATCGACGAACTCTATACCCTTGGCGACGACGACTTCTGCACGTTCCACGCGGGCCTGACCCCGATGGCGCGGGACGAGGTGGTGGAGCGCGTGCTCTCCGGCGTGCGGCCCCAGGAGCCATCCTCGCCGCTCTCCGAATCCCACGACGCCGCGGAGGCCGTGCAGTTCTTCCTTTCAACGTGCTGCTTCCTAAGGGTCGGCCTCGCCACGATCCACTCCACCCCCCACGCCATGACCATCGTGGCGGAACGCGGCGGGGAACAGATCGCCGAACTGCCGCCCCCGCCCGTCCCGCTGCGCGAGCGGTTCCTGTGCGCGCTACGCCTGGTCGCCGGCTTCGACCCCGTCGCGGGCCTCGGCCCCCAGGAGGGCGGCCGCATCCGCATCGCCCTCTGCAAACCCGCCTGGATCGTTCACGTCTCCGGGGACAAGGGCATCGAGGGCGAGGTGCTGAGGCTGAGGTTCGAAGAGCAGGAATGAGAAGGCGCGGAAAGGCGGAAGTGGCGGGAACAGCGAAAGCAACGGGAACGGCGTGGCCCAACCCCTTGATCCCACTCCCCCCATCACTCCTATGAGCCGCCGGGTGGGCCTTATGGGAGCAATGGCGCCGATGATCAGCCGCCGATCCCCCCGCCCCCGCCCGGTTTCCCGCCGTTCCCCGCCTTCAACCCCTTCCGTTTTCCCGGAGATTGCCGTGGGAATCGTCGGGATTCGACTTTCGGGTGGTCGGGGGGCCAAGACGGCCTTGACCGGCTGGGGCGGGGCGTGTTCTCTGTGGGCGTATTGGACATCGCTGTGGAAGTACCCTTGGGATTACCCGCTCCGGCGTGCCAAGGGTCTCAAACAGCTTCGTTTAGGCGAGCCGAAAACGCGGGCGAGGCGGAAGTTTTCCTTGTGCCTGCAATCTCGGGTCGATGAAGTTCGGAATGACAATTGGATACAAGAGTAAGTCTTTCAGCCTCCTGGAAAAGGTCACGAACCGATGAAGAAGAGGAGCAGCCTGCATTCTTCCCGCGTCGTGTTTTTTGCGGCATCCCTGCTGGTGGGAGCCGCCATTGCGCACCCCGTAAACGCCCAGATCCCCGACGATCCCAAGCTGGAGCCCTTTAGCCACATCAAGGGCGCCGAGAAGGTCAGCATCAGCCTCCTAAGGGCGGCGGAAGCCGCCAAGGGCGGCAAGTCGCTGGCCGACGGCCTTGGCACCAAGGCCGCCGCGTCGGCCCCCGGCGCCATCCTGATCGAACTCGTCGCCAGCGACGTGACACCGGCCCTTCTGGCCAGCATCGCCAAGACCGGCGCCACCGTGGTTCACTCTTCGGAGCGCTTTGACCGCATCAGCGTCTCCGTCGATTCCGCCGCCGCCATCGAGGCCCTCGCGGCCATCGACGGCGTCCGCATGATCCGCCCAATCGCCAAGCCCCAGGTTCTTGGGCTTGCGGGCGGCGGCACTGGAATCTCCCAAGGGCAGGGCGACCGCGCATTGCGGTCCGACCTTCTCAGCACCAAGTACAACACCGACGGCACCGGGACGCGCGTCGGCATCCTGTCCGACAGCTTTGCCTCCCGCTTTACGCAACCCACGCTGATTGAGGATGGCGTCGCGGAATCCGGCAGTGTGGCGGAGCTCTCCTATGGCGGCTCGGTTGGCGCCCAGGGGGCGAGCCTACCCGCCGGAGAATACACGCTTCTCGTGCGGACCTCCGATCAGGGAGAGATCACGATTGCCTTCACTTCGGACGTGGTGCTCACAGCTCCCACACCGACCCCGTCATTCCCTTGCAATCTTCGCGTATCGCTTCTCGGGCTCACGGGGACACGTCAGTTCAACACTCAGGTCGTCACTCCCCCCATTGACCAGAACTTCGCCAACCCGAGCTGCGGAGCGGGCAATAACTATGTGCTTCTGGGATTCACCCTTGCCAGCGCGGCCAGCAACTTCGGCGTGAGAGCGACTTCCTCCGGCAATTCCGAAGTGTCCCTTTCGATACGTTCCGGTTGCGCCAATGACGCCTCCACCGAGGTGGACTGTGTCGAAAGCCAGCAGCGCCGGGGCGTCTCCGGCATGGTCAACCAGCTCAGCGGCGATCTCCCCTCTTTCGTGACGATCATTAGGGACGGGGAGGCGACTGGCTTCGGCCAGGTCTCCAACGAAGGCGCGGCCATGGGCGAATTGGTCCACGACATCGCCCCCGGCGCCGACATTGGATTCCACACGGCCCTCGGCGGTCAGGCCGTCTTCGCCGAAGGCATCCTCCGCTTGGCCAACTTCGTATTCCAGCCCACCGACGAGCCCTTCCTCGCCGATGTGATCGTTGACGATATCATCTACTTTCAGGAGCCGGTCTTCCAGCCCGGCATCGTGGAGCAGGCAATCTCCGACGTGGTGGCATCCGGCGTCACGTACTTCTCGGCGGCTGGAAACAGCGCCAACTATGGCTATCGCCTGAACTATCAGGATGTCTCCGGCGCCGACGACAACAACGCGATCCCCAACGGGAACGATCTCGCCCGCTGGCCCGGCGGAGACGGCTATCTGCCGATCACCGTGGAGCCGGGCGCCACCTTTACCGCCGTGATCCAGTGGAACCAGCCGTGGGACAGCCTCAACGACGGACGCGGCTCCCAGATCGACTTCGACGCCTATGTGGTAACGAGCAAGGGGACCAATGGGTTCTCCAACGCGCTCTTCTCCGACAAGATCGAGCGCATCGGCATCGATGCCCAAGGCACGACGGGCATCCCCTTCGGCGATCCCATCGAGCAGGTCAGCTATACCAACGATCAGCCCAGCCGCCAGACGGTCTACTTGGCCCTGAACCACCGCCGCGGCAGCAAGACCACGATCCCCCAGATCAACCAGCCCATCGAAATCCGGGTGATCTTCCCCGATGTCGCCGCTCAGGATGGCGAGGTCTTCATCAACAACATCCAGCCGGAGAATATCGCAACCGGCGGCCCGACGATCTGGGGCCACATGGGATCGCCCGACGTGATCGCCGTGGGCGCGGTGAACTGGGTCGATACGCCGACCTTCGATACGAACTTCGGCCCCTCCAGGGCCATCGATCCGGAGGTCTTCAGCTCCACCGGCGATGCGCTCACCCAGTACTTCGACAAGGACGGTTTTACGCTTCCGGTTCCGAGCACCATCGCCAAGCCGGAAATCGCGGCGGTGGACGGCAACAACACCACGTTCTTCCCCGGCTTCGAGAACAACGACCCCAGCAAGCCGCTGGAAAACTTCGACGCCGACGAGTTCCCGAACTTCTTCGGCACGTCGGCCTCGGCTCCCAACGCCGCCGCCGTCGCGGCCCTGCTCATCAGCCTGAATCCCGACCTTCGTGCCGACGACATCAAGACAATCTTCGCCGCCACCGCCGTCGATGTGACGGGTGTGCGCGCGGGAGTGGGCTTCGACGCCGTCTCCGGCGCCGGCCTGATCGACGCCCTCGCGGCGGCGGATCTGGTCGCCAGCGCCTATGGAATCACCACCGGCGCCGGATCGCCCAGCAGCAAGCAGTTCACGTTCTCCGGCGGCGCAGAGGGCTGGACAGCCAACTCCATCCCGCAGTTCACGGCCCCGGGCTTCCGCCTTGGCCCCGACACGCTGGACATCACGGCCACCAATAGCTTCAACACCTTTGGCTGGCTCCGCTCTCCGGAGTTCCTAGTCTCGCCGCGCGTCGTAACCACGCCCGACGGTGCCCTCACGGTGAACGGGCGCACGGGCGCTGGCTCGCTGATGGAGGCGCAGGTCCGCATCTCCAACAGCAGCAACAACCCCGCTCTCGCGCCCACGTTCCGCATCCGCTCCACCACCGGCAACTCGGAGCGTTCCGATGTGCTGGTGGCCACGTCGCTCGGCGGCGGCGGGTTCTCGCCGGGCGGTCCCGCCAGCAAGATCTATCGTCACTACTTCCCCATTCCGCAAAGCACCACGCGCTTCCGCCTTTTCGTTGACCTGCTTGGCTTCGACGGCGAGGGCCCCGCTGGCACAACGCTCCGCGTGGACGAAGTAATCCTGATCGGCTTCCCCAGCGGTACCAACACCCTGACGGGCGCGCGCCTCGAAGCGCTCCGCTTCTTCAGCAACACCAACGGCGGCTGGACCAAGCGCGACGCATCGCCCCTGGGCACCGTCCACTCCAGCGTCGGTTCCGACGGCATCTACCTCGGGCCGGTCTCCAACGCGGGCGTCACGTCCTTCGGCTTCTGGGACTCCTCCTCGGCCACGCCGCTGGCGACGTTCGAGCGCGACCGCCTGTACCGCCTCATCTTCCGCGTGAAGTCCGACATTCCGACCGCACTCAAGACGTCGCTCCCGGCGTTCCGCCTGCGCGCCAATTCCGCCAACAACCAGCTCTCGGTTTACGCGGACATCAACGCGACGACGACCACGGCAACGATCCCGACCGGCGGAGAAGGCCTCGACTACTCGGTGTTCTTCGTGGCGCCGGAAGAACTCGTAGGCCAGACCGTCAACGGCGCGCTCGATTACCTCTACGTCCCCGGCATCGGCAAGGATGGTGGCCAGTCCATCGCCCTCCAGCAGATCCGTCTGGATTCCTATCAGCGCCCTCTGGAAGACGCGCTGGTTCCCTGATCGCCACACCACAACGCAGCAATCCCACCGGGCGGGGCCACTTGGCCCCGCCCGGTTTGCTTGGGGCCCTTTTGAAGCCACTGGGACCCGTTGGACCAAATGGACACGATGGACGTCCATCGAGTTCATGGGATCGGTTGCGGAAAAAGGCAACATGCCGTGGGGGTGAGGCCGCCCCGTGGCACCGTACTTTTCCCTTCCCCGGCGCGCCGCCGCCGTTGATGGTGGCGCGCATGATACCTCCCCTTGGATCGCACATGAGCATCGCCGGTGGCGTGGACATGGCCCCGGCGCGCGGCGCGTCGGTCGGGTGCCGCGCGATGCAGGTCTTTGTGAAGAATAACAACCGGTGGGATGGGCCCCCGATCACCCCTGCCCAGGTCACCCGCTTTCACTCGGAACTCGCCGGGGCGGGGATCGCATTGAACCACGTCTTTGCGCACACCGGCTACCTGATCAACCTCGCCTCTCCCAAGCCCGACGTTCTGGGAAAGAGCCGCATCGCCATCGAGGACGAACTTCTCCGCTGCGGCCAGCTCGACATCCCTGGCGTGGTGATGCACCCGGGCTCGCCCACGGGCGGGGATCGCGACACAGGGCTGCGCCAAGTGGCGGCGGAGTGTGCCGCCGTCATTGATCGAACGCCGGGGGTGACGACGCGGATCCTCTTCGAGACGACGGTCGGCGCGGGGAGCCATCTGGGCGCCACCTTTCAGGATTTGCACGACTTGCTTGTACTGACCGACCGGCCAGATCGCACGGGTATCTGCATGGACACGTGCCACATCTTCGCGGCGGGGTACGACATCCGCACGGCGGAGACCTATGAGGCCACGATGAAGGAATTCGCGCGCGTGGTGGGATTCAAGAACCTGCGCGCGGCACACCTCAACGATTCCAAGCACGGCCTTGGCACGCGCAAGGACCGCCACGAGCACATCGGCCAGGGGCACCTCGGCGAGGAGCCGTTCCGCCTGCTGCTGACCGACCCGCGATTCGCAAAGATCCCCATGTCGCTGGAGACGGAGAAGGACGCGGACCTGGAGGACGACCGGCGCAACCTGGCGACGCTGTATCGCCTGGCGGGCGCGGAATACCCGCCGCCATGATCGTCCGCGCGATCAAGGGGATGCACGCCATCGTGCGCCAGCCGGAACACGCCCGCCAGAGCGCCGTGATCGCCGCGCATCTGGACCCCGCGTTCCTGCCTCCGCCCCAGGAGCAGCGCGAATTCCTGCTGGCCGTCCGCGACCACGATGACGGCTGGGCAGAGTGGGAAAAGAATCCCCACACCGCGCCGTCGGGCCTTCCCCTCGACTTTCCCGACATCGACAAGCGCGACCACGCGGAGAACTGGCGGCGGACGATCTTTGGCGCGCTGTTCCGGCACGGCCCCGCCGCCGCCGCATGGATCGCGCGCCATGCCGACGAACTGATGGAGTCTGACAACCGCGACACGGTGGACGCGCTGGCGGCGCGGGCGTGGCCGGGGCTGAATGCCGCCGACCGCGCGGCGCGGGTTTCCCGCGGGTTTCGGGCGCTGCGGTTTGCCGACGCGCTGTCGCTCATGGCGCTCGACGGTTGGAGCAAGCGCCTCGCCTTCGACCTCGACGATGCCGGCGGCAACGCCGTCCCTCACGAGGCATGGCGCGATGGCCCGTGGTCGATCCGGGTGTGGCCGTGGCCGTTTGTGCTCCCAAGGCTGACGCGAATCCATGCAGACGGCGTTTGCGTCTCTTCGAAGAGCGAGGGATACGCTCTCGCCTTGCTGAAGACACCGCGCGAGGCCGCGATGCGAATTCAGGTCGAGATTCTCCCCGGGGGGCCGTCCGCGTGAGGAAGATAATCGCAGCGATGGCGATGGCGGCGCTCCTGTCCGGCTGCGAGCAGAAGCCCGCCAGCGAGGCGCCACCCCCCGCGCCCGTCGCCACGCCCACCGTGGCGCCCACGCCAGAGCCATCGCCCGCCGCCATTGCAAACCCCGTGGCCGAGGACATGGGCGAGGGCGTGACCGCGTGGACTCTGGTGGCCGGACGCGGCCCCGCCGTGGCGGAGGGGCTCAGGCCCTATCTGCGTATAGACATCCGCGATGCTGCGGGCGCGACGGTGTGGAAGGGCGAGTTTTCCTTCCTCGTCGGCAGCGGCCAAGGCTTTCCCGGGCTCGACCGCGGCATTCGCGGAATGATGCCGGGGGAGAAGCGCCGCATCGAGATCCCCGCCGCCCAGTCCTTCGGCATGCCGCGCGAGGGAGAGGCGCCCGCCGAACCGACGGCGGTGACCGCGGAGGTTGAATTGATCGAGCTGGAAACACCCACCGAGCCGGGGACCCCATGAAGAAAGAATTCCAGAAGATCGAGTACACGCTGGTCTCCAGCGCCGCGGAACTCCAGTCCGCCGTGGAGGCCCTCGCCCGCGCGGAGACCCTCGCGGTGGACACGGAGTTCGTGGGCGAGAAATACTACTCTCCGCGCCTTGAACTGATGCAGATCGGCGACGGAGAGCGCATCTGGCTCGTCGACGCGGAGGCGATCGACGATCTCTCTCCCCTCGGCAAGGTCCTTGGCGACGAATCGAAACTGAAGCTCTTTCACGCGGCGGATCAGGACCTGGAACTCCTCCAGCGCGAACTCGGCTGCCGCGCGCTGCCGATGTTCGACACCCAGGTGGCGGCCTCGCTGCTGGGCTATGGAGCCCAGATTTCCCTCGTGAATCTGACGTCGGCGCTGCTGGACATCGCCCTGAGCGGCAAGCAGACCACCAGCGACTGGAGCGCGCGCCCCCTCAACGAGGAGCAGCTCGCCTATGCCGCGTCCGACGTGCTGCATCTCCACGAGCTGTATCGCCTGCTGCGCGACGCGCTGGTGGCGCGGGGTCGATTCGCGTGGTATGTGGACGAGCAGGCGGCGTGCGCGCTGGACATCCTCGACGCGCCCACGCCCGACCCGATGCTGCTCTACCGCCGCGTGAAGGACTGGATGTCGCTCAGCCCGAAGGAACTGGCGGTGCTGCGCGAGCTTACGCTGTGGCGGGAGAACACCGCCCGCCAGAAGAACCAGCCGCGCCGGTCGATCTTCACCGACGATGGCCTGATCGAGATGGCCCGCTTCCAGCCGGCCAACCGCGACAAGGCCAAGACGCTGCGCCGCGTGAACCAGGGTCAGGTGGCCCGCTTTTTCGACGAAGTCCTAGCCGCCATCGAACGCGGCAAAAAGATCCCCCGCGACCAATGGCCGGAGAAGCCTGTCTCCGACCGGCCCGACATCCCGGCGGGCCTCCTCGAAATCTGCCAGGCGATGCTCCGCATCGAATGCGACCGGGCCGAGGTCGCCTCCTCCGTCGTCGCCACCACCTCCGACCTCTCCCGCCTCATCTCCAGCCGCCGCCAACTCGACGACCCGGCACTGGACATCCCCCTCCTCTCCGGCTGGCGCCGCCAGGTCGTTGGCCAACGCCTCACCGACCTCCTCAAGGGCCGCATCACCATCCGCGTGGACAAGGACGGGGAGTTGGTTTTCGCGGAGGAGGGGTGAGGGTTCCTTATGTTAGGCTGCCTTGAATAAGGAGGGGGATGGGGTCCATATTCTAGGCTACCTTTTGTAAGGAGGCAGGCGCTGCTTTCGGAGGCAGACCGGGCCCTCGGGCGGCTGGATGGGTCGATCCAGACGCTGCCGAATCCCGACCTCTTTGTGTTCATGTATGTGCGCAGGGAGGCAGTCCTTTCCAGCCAGATCGAGGGGACGCAGAGTTCGCTGCAAGACCTGCTTTCCGCGGAGGCCGAGGTTCTTTCCGTGGAGCGCCCGCGGGATGTCGCCGAAGTCGTCAACTATGTGAGCGCGATGAACCAAGGGCTGGCTCGACCGGCGGAACTGCCGGTCTCGATCCGCCTCATCCGGGAGATCCACGGGATCCTGATGGAGGGAGTCCGCGGGTCGCACCTGACGCCGGGTGAACTCCGTCGCAGCCAGAACTGGATCGGGCCCGGCGGCGCGACGCTGGCGAACGCCTCTTTTGTGCCGCCTCCGCCCGAAGAGGTGCCGCGCGTGCTGGGCCAGCTTGAGAACTTCCTCCACGAGACGGAGTCGAGCCTGCCCATCCTCTTAAAGGTCGGTCTGGCCCACGCGCAGTTCGAGACAATCCATCCGTTCCTCGACGGCAACGGGCGCATGGGGCGACTGTTGATCACCTTCCTGCTCCGCGAGCAGGGAGTGCTGGCCAAGCCCGTTCTTTACCTCTCCCACTTCTTCAAGGAAAACCGCACCGAGTACTACGAGCGGCTCCAGGCGGTAAGGGACAACGGCGCTTGGGAGGAGTGGCTAGCCTTCTTCCTGAGGGGCGTTGCCAAGGTGAGCATCGAAGCAACGGAGACGGCTCGCAGAATACTGAAACTTCGCGAGGAGTTCCGCGCCACGATCTCCGACCGCTTTGGCCATGTGGGCGGGAACGGGCATCGCGTTCTCGATCACCTGTGGGAACGGCCAATCCTCTCCGTTGCCGATGTCGCGGGAATTGTCGGAGTAACTTATCCGGCGGCAAACCAGCTCGTTTCGCGGTTCACAGAGGCTGGCATCCTGAAGGAGATCACCGGCCACTCCCGAAACCGGCGCTTCATTCTGGATCGCTATCTGCGGCTCTTCGACGATTAGGGCAATTTGACATTTTCGTAGCCGACCCTACTGACGAGATGGACGAGATGGACACGATGGACGTCCATCAAGTCCATGTCGTCCCAACCCTACTTCCCCCGTCGTGGATCCAGGGCGTCGCGGACGGCTTCGCCGAGGAGGTTGAAGCAGGTGACGGTGGCGAAGATGGCGAGGCCGGGGAAGACGGTGAGCCACCAGGTGCCCTTGATGTCGTTGCGGCCGTTGTTGAGGAGGTCGCCCCAGCTTGCCATGGGTTGGGGGACGCCGAAGCCGAGGAAGCTGAGGCCGCTCTCGATGAGGATCGAGCCGGCGATGCCGAAGCTGGTCATCACGAGGATCGGGCCGAGGCCGTTGGGGAGGATGTGCAGGAAGATGATGCGCAGGCTGGAGCCGCCGAGCGCGCGGACGGATTGGACGAAGTCCATGCCGACTAGGCGCAGGAACTCGGCGCGCTGGAGCCGCGCGACGCCCGTCCACCACAGCGCGGCCAGGGTGAGGATGATGTTGAAGATCGAGGGCGCGAGGAAGGCCTGAACCGCGAGGATCAGCATCAGCGGGGGGAAGCAGATCACCACCTCGATCACGCGGGAGATGGCGATATCCGTCCACCCGCCATAGAATCCCGCCAGCGCGCCGAGCACGATTCCGATGGCCGTATATACGGAGACGGCGATGACGCCGACGAGCATGGAGACGCGCGCGCCATAGATCATCCGCGCCAGCACGTCGCGCCCGTTGGTGTCGGTGCCCAGCCAGTGCCAGTGGGCGTCGGCGGCGCGCTGCGCGGCGGGGATGCGCCAGGTGGGTGGCTGGCGGGATTCGCGGATGATGTTCTCGTTCTCTCCGTAGGACACCGGCGTGCGGACGACGGCGCCTCCGCTGGCTGGAAAGTCCTGTGCCTCCACGATGGCGCGATAGGGCCGGTTGTCCTGGATGGTGGGCCACGCGGATTTCCACATCGCGGTGCAGATGCCCGCGATGGCGAGCGCCGCCAAGAGCCGCGCGGCGAACCCAACGCGCCGCCCGCGGATCAGCATCGCGGGAATCATCGCGGCGAAGGCGAGCAGCGCGTAAACCTCCGGCGCGGTGAGCGCGCGGATGGCGGGGTAGCGGGGAACGGGGGTAAGCGTGACCTCGAAGAACGGATCGAGCCGCGCGGCGAGCGCGGCCGATGCCTCGGCGGAGAGGGTGCCCCCGGCATCGAGTTGCCGCAGCAGATCATCGCGGATCAGCGCCAGGTCGCCGGCCTCCCTGGGTTGGAGGTGCGTGCGGACTTCCTCGAAGTTTGCGAGGGCGAGGGTTCGCGCGTTGGCGCGGGTTTCGGCAGGTATTTCTGGAGTGAGGAAGGAAGTCTGCTCGATCACGATCTGGAGCGAGTTGAAGTAGTCGGCCTCCAGCACCGCGCGCAGATACAGCGGGCGATTGTTCGCGATCAGGGGGCAGAACACGGCGACCAGCGCCACCAACACGAGCATCGCCGCCGCCAGCATCGCGATGCGGTTCCTGCGCAGGCCCACGCCCACCTGCTGCCAGTAGGACCGCGCGGGTGCGTCGGTTGGCGGTGCCTCAGTCATAGGTGATCCGCGGGTCCGCCACCGCGTAGGATAGATCGGCGAGCAGGATGCCGAGCAGCGTGAGGAATGCGCTGAAGAAGAGCACGGCGTTGATCACGGGATAGTCGCGTTTGAGGATCGCCTCGAAGGTCAGCGATCCCATGCCGGGAATCGTGAAGATCGACTCGATGATGATGGCGCCGCCGATCAGCTCCGGCAGCAAGCCTGCGGAGATCGTGAGGATCGGAATGAGCGAGTTGCGCAGCGCGTGCTTGAGGATCACCGTCCGCGCGGGAAGGCCCTTGGCCTTGGCGGTCCGGATGAAGTCCTGGTCGATGGCCTCCAGCATCGCGCTGCGCATCTGGCGCGAGATGAACGCAAGGCTGCCATAGGTGAGGCATAGGATCGGCAGCACCAGATGCCACGCGCGGTCGAGCAGCCACGTCCAAAACGCGACGCCATCGGCGCCATACTGGATGCCGTCGCTGTTGAGGCCGCGCGTGGGAAACCAGTCGAAATAGGGCGGCCCCGTGGTGGTCAGCAGCAGGATTCCCGCGACCCAGAAACTCGGCAGCGAATAGAGGATGAAAAGCAGCAGCGTAATCACCGAATCGGAAAACGTGTGGCGCCCCACCGCGGAGAGAATCCCCAGCGGAATCGCAATGAGATAGCTGATCAGGATCGACGTGCCGGCGACGAGGATGCTGATGGGGAGCGCCTCCCACATCATCGTGGAGACGGGACGCCGCTTGGCGTAGGACTCGCCGAAGTCGAAGGACGCCGCCTGCCCGCACCACAGGCCAAACTGGGTATTCGCGATGACGTGCCATGCGTGGCGAACGGGGCCAAAGCTGGAGTACGCGATGCGCTCGCGGCGCCACCAGCTCCCCCACCGGAGGCGGATGTCGTCGGCGCGGGCGTCGAATTCCGCCTCGTTGCCGAGGAAGGTGAAGCCGGTCTGCGCCTGCAGGGCGCGCGTCGCGCGCAGGCGTGTCTCGCGATCGCGGTCGCCGACCCGGGCGATCAGGAACGGCACGGCGAATCCGCCCGCGCGATAGACATCCTGCTGCAATTCCGAAACGCGCGCGGGATCGCTGGCCGAGAAGTAGTCGGCGACCAACTGTCGCACGCGGGCGGCGCCATAGCGCTCCTTGTTGGCGTCATGCCACTCCTTCCAGAACGTATAGACAACGTCGGGATCCGTGCCCGGCGGGCGGAGGGTAGCCTCCGCGGCAAGGCTGGGGAGGATCTCGGCCAGGCGTCCCTTCTGGACCTCGGGGCTCGCCATGTCGCGCTTTGTATCTCCGCGCGATTCGACCTCAAGCTCGCCCGCGGTGCCGACAAGGGCAAAGCGCTCCAGCGCGGGACCCAGGGCGATGGTGGAGACGCGCATCAGGCGCTTGCGTCCGTCGCCAGACCAGAATTCGGGCTGGCGCAGGTAGTCGTCGAGCGCGCGCCGCGCGAGGAGCTCGCCGTCCTCGAAATCGAGGTTGAGCAGCATCGGCTTGTCCAGGCCCAGGTTGCGGCGGTTCAGCTCGACCAGATCGTTGTAGCCACCCACCGCCGTCGCCGCGCCGCCCCCCCCGCCCTGGATTTTGAGCGCCGCCGGATCCCCCGGCGTCAGCCGCGTGACGGCGAACGTGAGCGCGGTGATGCCGAAGAGCGTGACGAGGAGGAGGAGGAGGCGCTTGACGATGTAGGAAAGCATGAAGGGGAGGGATGAGGGCTAAGGGATGAGGGATGCAACGGCAGTGTCTTGTCCTAGCCTGGGTTGACAGGTGCCCGGGGGTAGGAAAGGGCAGGCGCGTTGATGATGGCAAGCGAAGGCGATCACGGTGGCGACAATTGGGCCTTGGCAAGGCGCCGCCGGGGGTGGTGCATAGGTCGCGACCCGAATAGAGACTGACAACCCAGGGCAGGACGAGCGCGGCGATGGGCAACCAGCTTTCAGACTCCGCCCAACCCCCTTCCGTTGTCCACGTGGACATGGACTGCTTCTATGTGTCGGTGGAGCGGTTGCTGGATCCGTCGCTGGAGGGAAAGCCGGTGGCGGTGGGGGGCGCGGCGGAGGGACGGGGCGTGGTGTCTTCGGCGAGCTACGAGGCGCGCAAGTTCGGCGTGCGCTCCGCGATGCCAATGGCCCAGGCGGTGCGGCTGTGCCCGGCGCTGGTGGTGGTGCGGGGGACGCATTCGCGCTATGGCGAGTTCACCGGCCAGGTCCGCGCGATCATGGAGGCGTTCACGCCGCTGGTGCAGATGGCGAGCCAGGACGAGGCGTACCTGGACCTGACGGGGACGGAGAAGCTGTGGGGTCCGCCGCTGCGCGCGGCGCGGGCGATCCACGACCGCATCGAGGGCGAGACGAAACTGCCGTGCTCGCTTGGGGTTTCGACGAACAAGCTGGTGGCGAAGGTGGCGAGCGGCATGGCCAAGCCGCGGGGGCTGCTGTATATACCGGCGGGAAGCGAGGCGCGCTTCTTCGCGCCGCTCCCGGTGGAGTACCTCCCCGGCGTCGGGCCGAAGTCGCTGGAGCGGCTCCGCGAAATCGGCATCCGCACGATGGGCGACCTGACGGCGATGGATGCACGGCGGCTCGAGTCGCACTTCGGCCGGCACGGCGCCGACCTGGCCCGGCGCGCGGCGGGGATTTCGGAATCCGCCGTCACCACCGGCGAGGCCGCCAAGTCAATCAGCGCGGAGGAGACTTTCGACCGCGACAGCGCCGACGTGGAGTTCCTGGGCGGCGTGCTCAGCAACCTGTGCGAGAAGGTCGCCTATCGCCTGCGCCGGGCAGAGTGCCGCGCCGCCACGATCACTCTGAAGCTGCGCTTCTCCGACTTCGAGACGATCACCGCCTCGATCACTCCCCACGCCCCGGTGGACGACGAGGCCGACATGCTGCGCATCGCGCGCGACCTGCTGATGTCGAGGTGGGACCGTGCGCGGCCGATCCGACTGCTGGGCATCGCGGGCGGCAACCTGCGGCACGAGGGGAACCAACTGGACCTGCTGGACTCCGCCACCGACGAGCGCAAGGAGCGACTCCACGATGCGATCGATGCCTTGAGGGAGAAGCACGGCTATGGCAGCGTCCGCCGCGCAAGCAGCGGGGGACGCGCGGAGGAAACGAACGACCGGCGTTGGGGGTGATGCAATCGGGCACGGTATCGGCTCATCAATCGCGTGACGGTTCATCCCACCGATGGAGAAGCGATCATGGATATGCCCAATAAGCCTCGTCACCCCGTTGACCCCGGCAAGCAGCTTCCCACGCCGCCGACGAAGGAAAACCACGGCGACAAGAAGCCGCTGAATCCCGTGCCGCACCGCAAGCCGAAGTCGGGAAACAATTAGCCCAATCGCGGCCCTGTGTCTCTACTTTGCGGACGCCTCGGCGCTCATGAGATCGAGCCGCGCCCTGATCGCCTGAATATCCACGCGGATGGAATCCTCGAAGGAGTCCATCCGCTTGTTGAATTCCTTTTCGTCCATGGCAGCCTGCTCAAGCTTTAGCTTCGTTTCACGCAATGTGCCTTGAACCAGACCTTCGATGCGGGCGATTTGCATGGCCTGGGCGGCGGCAATGCCACGCGGATTTTCATTGCTGGCGGCGAGGACTCCAAGCCGCCGGTCGATACCCCCGAGCTCGGCGCCGAGTTCTTTCACCCGGTCATTTTGCACTTTCGAGTCGTTGCGAATTCCCCGGAGTAGTTCCATTTCGTCGGATGCCTGGGCACGCTCTGCGAGCGCCTGATCGCGAAGCTGCCGCGTCAGGTACTTGGTCAGCGCGAGCGACATCACCACGGCCACCACCGCCGCTCCCAGGAAGCCAAACACGATCATCCGGCGGGCAGACCGGGCGATGCGGGCGGTTTCGGCATCCACGCGGCGGTCGTTCTCGGCGATCCAGCCGCGCAGCTCCTGGCGGACCCGGTGCTCGGCCTCCTGGCGCAGGGCCTCTTGGGAGGCGGCGTCCATCTCCCCCAGCTTTGCCTTCCCCTGAATGCTGGAAAGGCCGCGCTCCTCCAGAGACGGCGGATAGCCCGGCGGGTCATTGCGCATCGATGTGGCCTCCTCCTGATATCGAGTCACCTGTGCGCCGCAAACCGGCCCCGGTCAACGCGATTCGCGGGAGGGGGCTTGCGCCACGGGGCGCGGTGGGCGCAGTTTGGCCGCAAACAGACCACGCAAAGGCCCCCGATGAGCGCATTCGATACGGTCTCCGTACCCCTCGCCGACCGCTCCTATGACATCCATATTGGCGAGGGCGTGCTGGCGCGCGCGGGAGAGATTCTGAAGCCGCTGCTCAAGAGCCGCGACCTGCTGGTGGTGTGGGATTCCGGCGTGGCGAGTCCCCATGGGGAGGCGCTGCTTGCGGTGCTCCAGGCAGCCGGGTTCAACGCCCGCCACCATGAGATCCCCGCGGGCGAAGGGACCAAGTGCGCGGAGGAATTGGTTGTGCTGTGGGACCGCCTCTCGGATCTGCGATTTGGCCGCGACTGCGCGGTGCTCGCGCTCGGCGGGGGAGTGGCCGGCGATCTGGTGGGCTTCGCGGCGGCGTCCTATCTGCGCGGCGTGGATTTCGTGCAGGTACCCACGACGCTGCTGGCGATGGTGGATTCCAGCGTGGGCGGCAAGACGGGAATCAACAACGACTTCGGCAAGAACCTGCTGGGCGCGTTCTGGCAACCGCGCGTGGTGCTGGCCGACTTGGGCGTGCTGGCGACCCTCCCCGATGGGGAACTGGTAAGCGCCCTCGCCGAGATCATCAAGTACGGCGTTATCTACGACGCCGAGTTTTTCGCCTGGCAGGAAAAGAACATCGGAGGCCTGAAGAATCGCGACGCCGCCGCCACGGCCCACGCCGTGCGGAGGAGCTGCGAAATCAAGGCCGCCGTGGTCGGCGCCGACGAGCGGGAGAGCGGCCTGCGCGAGATCCTCAACTTTGGCCACACCGTCGGCCATGCGATCGAGAACGCCGCGGGATACGGCACGCTCCGCCACGGAGAGGCCATCGCCATCGGCATGGTGGCGGAGTCGATCCTTGGCCTGGATCGCGGCACCGCATGGACTCGCGCGGAGCACAACCGGCTGGTCGCGCTGATCGAGGTCGCCGGTCTCCCCACGCGCATGCCCGCGGGCCTCGCGCTCTCCACCACCCAGTTGCTCGACGCCGCGCGCTCCGACAAGAAGGCCCGCCAGGGCGCCGTGCGCTACATGCTCCCCACGCGCATCGGCGAAGTGGTCGCCGTCCGGCTTTCCGACGACGAGGTGGCCCCCGCACTCCATCAGATCGGCTCCGCCTAACCCCCGTCCACCGCTCCCTTTTTCATCCCTCATCCCTCCTCCCTCATCCCTTCCACAATGATTCTCGACACGCTCGACAACCTCCACCTCTATTGCGCCGCTGGCTCGCGGCTGGAGGCGGCGATGAATTACCTGCGCCACGGCTACAAGCCTGGTACGCCCGATGGCCGCGTGGACGTCCTTGGCGACGATGTGTTCGCGCTGATCCAGGGGTACGACACGCGCGCCATCGCCGACTGCCGGTTCGAGGCGCATCGCAAGTATCTGGATATACAATACGTCTATGACGGGGCGGAGGGCATGGGTTGGGCGCCGGTGGAGACGCTCGAGGTGGCCGATCCGTTCGACACCACGCGCGACGTGGCGTTCTATTCCGCTCCGGATGTCTATACAACCGCGGAGGTGCGCGCGGGAATGCTCACGGTGTTCTACCCCGGCGACGCCCACATGCCCGGCATTCGATTGACGGGATTCCCGAACGTCAAGAAAGTCGTGATGAAGGTGAGCGTGCTATGAATGGAATCGGGCTGGCCGATAAGAATGCGCGCGAGCTCTGTTTTCAAGGTAGCGTGGGCGTCCTCGACCGCGCTGGCGAACCACGGAGGCTTGCGTGTATGCGATATCAGGCCGCTTCACCGCGAGGCGGCGGGGCGCGGGCGGGACGCCCACGCTACCTTGGCGCGATGGTCCGCAGCCTCGTTGCCGTCGTCGCCTTGATGGTGACGCTGGCCTCCTGCGCCACGCCAAACGCAGGGCGGCGGGTGATGTTTGTGGTGCCGGCGGAGCTTCCCGACGGCAGCGATAGCGGCGAGCGGCGCGCCCAGTTGGAGTCGTGGATCCTCGACCGCGCGGGCGGCTTTACCGAGGCCGGGCACGTGCGCGGTGCGTGGCGCGATCCGGAGGGGAAGCTGGTGGAGGAGGCGAATCACCTCTACATCGTCAGCATCAAGGATCGACCCGCGGAATTCGAGCGGGAACTCAAGCGGCGCATCGTCCGCGACTTCGACCAACAGGAGGCCTACGTTGAAAGCTGGTAGAATTTATATACTCGCCTTCGCCTTGCTGACTGGCTGCGCCGCGACGTGCCCCGTGTGCGAGAGCGCCGAGGCCCCCGTTGGCCAGACTCCCGTGGAGCCCGCCGCCGCGCGGGTTGCGGCCACACTCGATCCCGTGGCCGCGGACTTTCACAAGATGCGCGCGGCCAGCGGCGCCTTTGGCGATGGCGGCGTCATCGTGCTGACCGTTGGCGCCGAGGCTTTGACGGAGGGAAAGAAAGCGGGGAAGTGGCCCGATGTGGAGCTGACCGATCTGTGGGCCCACGCGATCAAGGAAGGCTCCGTGCTGTTCAACGCGCCGGAGCGCCGCTGGGGGAAGACCGGCCCCGAGGAAACCGCCGACATCATCGGCCAGACCACGATCGGGCCGTGGCAGATGACAATCCAGAACGTGAAGCACAAGTATGGCCCCAAGTATGGCGTGGACCCGGCCTGGGACGACGAGGCTGTCTATACGTTCTGCCGCGACAACCCGAAGGTGCAGGCGTCGATGATCAGCGACCTGATTCAGGAGAACTACGACCTGTTGGGCAAGCGCAGCCCCTATGCTATCCAGTGCTACTTCTGGCTGGAGGCCTATGCGAAGAGAGAGATCGGCCAGGGCCCGTGGGACAAGCGCGTGCTGCCGACGGCTCCCGATGGCGACTGGAAGAAGCTGACGCCGGAGATGAAGGCCGACACCGGATTCTATGCCAAGCAGCTCGTCTGCGGCTCGCCGACGAATCACTACGGCCTGCTGTATTGGCTCGCGGTGACGGAGAAGGACGCCGAGATCGCCGACCTGCTGCGGACGTGGAAGAACCAGTACCACCGCGCCTGGGACGCGAAGTCCGGCACGACGATCCGCACGGCGCAGCCCGGCAATTTCGCGATCGGCGAGGAGGATCTGAAGTACCTTGCCACATTTCCCGCGGAACACGCGCGCGTGCTGGGGATCCTGAAGCAGCTCGCGGGCGAACGCGCGCCGAAGGGCTGACGCCGCATGACGACCCACGCGGTGCCGCGCCTTTTGCCCGCCGCGCTGGTCGGCCTCTTCCTCCTCGCGACGATCGCGGGCGGGGCCAGCTTCCCGCTCACGCCCGACGAGGGGCGCTACGTCCTCGAATTCTCCCGCGGCTGGCGCTCGCTCGTCGCGTGGCTGGCGGAGGACAATCACCCGCCGCTCTACTTCCTCTTCCTCAAGGGATGGACCGACCTCTTCGGCGCGACGGAGTGGGTATTCCGCCTGCCCGGCGCGTTGTTTGGCGCCGCAACGGTTGCCGCGATTTACAGGTTCCTTCGCGAGCCGCTTGGCGGACGGCGGGCGCTTGTCTATACGGCCTTCGTCGCGTTCAATCCGCTCTTCCTCTTTGTGCATTGCCTGGGCAAGTACTACGGCGCGCTGGGGCTGCTGACGGTCCTCGCAGTGGGACTGATGGCGGCGATCCTGTATAGACGCGACGGCGGTCCCATCCCGCGCGGGAGGCTGGCGGCGTGGGGCACGTGCTGCCTGCTGCTGCTGTGGACGCACTACCTCGCGATTCCCATGATTGCGGCGATGGGGCTGTGGCTGATCTGTGAGTGGCTGCGCAAGTGCCGGGGAGGAACGGGGGCCATGATCGCGACGCTCGCGGTCGCGGTCGCCGGATTCGCCCCGTGGATTCCGGTGGTTCTTTCCCGCGCGGGCTCGGGCGAGGGGAACCCCGCGATGGCGACGCTCGCCGTGGGGAAGCGCCTCGTCGTGCGCGCTGGGTATTCAGCCTATGCGTTCGCGTTCGGGCCGACGCTGGAGCTGACACACGTCCTGCTCTACGGGCTCGGATTCCTCGCGGCGCTTTCGGCGCTGGCCTTTGGTATCTACACCATCGTCCGCCACGGTAGCACGGGCGTCTCGCCCCTGCACGATCAACCGGGGCTGGTCGTGCATGGGCAGGATGCCCATGCCACCGTGTGGTTCGTTCTCTGGTTTGTGGGATTTGTCGGCGCTGCGTCGCTGGTGCTGATGGGGGTTTTTCTGCCGGGGCACCCGGATTTGTCGATGCCGGAGCGCCTCGCGTTCCTCCTCCCGTTCGTCGTGCTGATCGCGCTCCACGGCGCGGCGCGATGGCCCGCGATGCTGAGGCGCGTGGCGTTTGTGGCGTGGGCGGTGCCGGCATCGGTGTCGGTTTGGAATGTCTATACAATGCGCGAGAACAACTCCTGGGACTACCTGATCCCGTGGAGGGAGATCGCCGCGCGCATCGACTCCGAGCCCGCGCGGCCACGCACGGTGCTCGCCATCCGGCGGGAGTTCGCCGGGCTCTCCTGGCACTACCTGCGCCCGCGCGCGGAGCATTTCATCGAGATCGATCCCATGACGAAGCCCGGCCTCGCCGACCGCCTCGCGCCGGAACTGATCGCCCGCGGCGGGGCCGTCTTCATCCTCCGCGCCACGCGCGACGCCACCGCCGACGGGTCCATCGACGCCTTCACCGAATCTCTCGCCCGCCATCTGGGGCCGCCCTGCGCCACCGCCCCCCTCGTCTTCGAATCCGCCGCCATGCGCCGCCTCAAGGCCCGCCTCCGCCCCGATTCGCCCAGCGAATCCAAGATGACCTTCCTCCAATACTGCCCCGATCGTCTTGCATCTCACCCACACTAGCTGGTGCAGTTCCTGCCGTCAGCGCCTTTCCCGTTTTTCCCATCTGTCCCGTTCCCCATTCCCCATTCCCAATTCCCCGCTTCCAATGCCCAACCTCTTCCTATCCTCCGACCGCCTCTACCTTCGCCCCGCGGAATCAACCGACGCCGCGCTGGTTGCCGCGTGCCACAACGATCCCGCCGTCCGCGCGTCGATGTTCACCAACGCGCCGCTGAGCCTTGAAGGCGCGGCGGAGCGCATCCGCGGCTGGTACAAGCCCGGAGCCGACTACATTCCGTTCGTCGTGTGTCTCAAGGAGGACGACCGCCCCATCGGCCTCGCCGCGCTCGTCCGCGTGGACCAGGTCAGCCGGATGTCGGCCTACTCGCTGTGCCTCCCCGATCCCGCCACGTGGGGCCAGGGCTACGCCACGGAGGCCACGGGCCTGATGCTGCACTATGGCTTCGAGGTGCTCAACCTGCACCGAATCCAGCTCCACGTTTGGTCCGGCAACGCGGGCGCGATCCGCGCCTACCTGCGCAACGGATTCAAGGAGGAGGGACGGCTCCGCGAGGCGATGCGGCTGGAGGGAAAGTGGGCGGATTTTCTGCTGATGGGAATCCTGGAGGAAGAGTGGCGCGCGAAAGGGTAGGGGGAACGGCGGGAAAAACGGAGACGGCGGGAAAAGCGGGAACGGCGCGTGCGGCGGTGGCAGTTGATCGGCCCCGCCGTTTTTGCCTTTCCCGCTGTTCCCCTGTTTTTCGCTGTTTCCGTTTTTCCCGCCGTTCCCGCCGTTTCTGTTTTTCCCGCCTTTCCCGCTTTTCCCTGCCGTTCCCCTCCTTCCGCCCCATACTCCAATTGGGAGAAGGAGGACAGAATCATGGGGCGAACAATGGCGTTGGTGGGACCATTCCGGGAGTTTCCGGGTGCGGTAAGCGAGTTGCTGGGGGTGTTGGATACCGGTCAGCCGACGGAAGGTTACTTGGAGCGCGCGACGATCCCCGATGACTGGGGGTGCCTGCGCGAGTACTGCCGCGCGACGGAGACCGACCCGGTCCGCGAGGGGTTGCACCTGAGGCGGGCGCTGGGGCGGACGGCCTACCGGTGTGACCGCGTGTGCCTGTTGCTGAACGTGCTGGTGGAGGGCCGCGCGGGTTTGCTCCAGCAGCCGGAGGCCAATACGCGGCGGGAGATCCTGTCGTTCTTTGGGAGCCTGCGAGAGTCGTCGATCGACTGTCCCTGCCGCCTGTGGTTGTCGCTGTTCTCCGCCATCGAGCTCTATGGCCATCTGCTCTCATCGCGCGGATACCACCGCGAGCATCGCGTGCTCATCCGGCTGCTCCACGGCGTCGTCTTTCGCCGCGAATGGAACGGGGAGGAGCGCCCCGAGGCGATCTCGCGCTACTTCTGCACCCTCCGCCTCGCGGTGCCGGCGATTCGGCGCAATCCCGCCGCATGGCGATTCCTGGCTCCGCGCGCGACGGTGGAATTCGCCCCGTTCCTCCGCCGCTGGGCGGCGCAGAACGGCGCCGTGCTGGCGCCGACGTTTCACCCGTTGAGGGATGCGCTGGCGATGGTTTAGGGTATGTTGATGTTTTCCGAATCCGACCTGATGGACGACTTGGACTTGATCGACGTCCATCAGGTCCATCCAGTCCATTTTGTCCATTGAGTTGCAGCGACGACACGAATCGCCGACAAGGACGCGTTCCACTGGAACCCCAACACCACGCGGCCGCATTGAGCCGCGATGGAGAAAAAAAACCCGCCCCATCCGTGCAGGATGGGGCGGGCGGCAAAACGATCAGGCGATGCGACGTGACGCGTCGATTACTGCCACATCATGAAGTCCTCAACGTTGAGGACGGGCGGCGTCACCTCGAAGACCGTGACGATGGGATTGGTGAGGCCGATGCCGGAGGAGGCGACAACGATCTCCCCCAGTCCGTCGCCGTCCATGTCGAGAATCGCGGTCGTGCTGCCGGTCGCGAAGTCGGAGACGAATTCCGGCATGGTCAGGCCGGAGGCCGGGGCGCGGGTGATGTCATAGCTGGCCAGAGCGGCCTCGGAACCGGTGCCCTTGTACTCAAGGATGACCAGTTCACCATTGTCGGGCGTCGCGACGGAGGGGGCGTCCTGCATGGCGATGACGATTTCCTTGTTTCCGTCCAGATCAAGGTCCGTCAGCTTGATCGCATAGATGGCCTGGGCGTTGCCATCGGTCTGCGTTCCGCTGGGAACGATGCCGAGGTCGGCGCCCCCATTGACGAACGGCGTTGCGGCAATTCCGCCAAGGGTACTGAGGGCGCCGCTGGCGATGCCGTCCACTGTCCAGATATTGCCACCGCCGCTGGCGGCGAAGAAGACCGTGGGGACGCCATCGCCGTCAACATCGGCGATCAGAAGGCTTTCCGGGCGGACCACGTTGTCGGTGTAGGCATTCAGGGTATCGAGACCGGGCGAATTGAGCTTGGCGAGAGCATAGGTATTGGCGGCCGTCCCTTCATAGGCAGCCATCGCCGCGTTTTGATAGATACCGACAACGATGTCGGCGCTCCCGTCCCCGTTCAGGTCGGCGATCTGGGCGGCGTAGGGGGAGGAGGGAACTGGTCCCAAATCGGCTTCCGAAGTAAGCACAACATTGCCGCCCGCCCACGTCCCTGAAGCAATGGAGGCCACGATCACTGCATTCTGCTCGTCATCAATCAGAACGATTTCGGTTACTGAATCTCCATCCGGATCGCCGAAGGCGAAGCCCAAAGGCTCGCTGTCTCCATCCGCCGCGGCGGGAGGCTGCAGCAGGAGGCCTTGGGAAAACTCATTGTCCGCTACCGTGTTGCCGGCGCCCCACGTGTCGTTGGCAGTCGAGGCGTAGGCCATCAGATTGCGGGTAACCGATCCTCCCGGACCTGCAAACCCAACGATGATTTCGGGACCGTTCGCCCCGTCCCAATCCACCACGTCCATATAGCCGTAGGAGCTGAAGTTCGAGGGCCCGCCCTCACCCGTGATTCTGTCCGAGTACTTCAGGGCATAGCCATTGTCGGCACCGGTGGCCTCATAGATGAACAACTGGGCGCTGTCGTTGGTGCCATCGACGCGAAGCAGGACGATCTCCTTGTTGCCATCGCCATCGGTGTCGACACCCGCGCGGCAGAAGACGCCGTTAATGTCGGCGATGATGGTGCCCACGGCCGCGCCAGCCTGAACGTTCGAATAGACGCCCTGATAATCCAGCGCGTTGGCAGTGCCGACAAGCGTCGCCAGAACGGCCACGCAAGTCGAAAGATGGGTTTTGGTCTTCATAATGGGGTCCTTTTTTGGGGATTAGTTTTTCCGACGCACCCAGAGGATGGACAATTCACGTGTGTCCTGTCAACCATTTAGGAGTTTTTTTCGCCAATTGTGCCAGCGACGCGGCTTTTGGCGGACCTTGGCGAGGCGCGGATCGCGGCACACGCATCGCCGGTAGGCTTACTCTCCCCTGACTTGTCAGGGCCCCTAAGCCCTGCAACCCGAACCACTCCCGCGCCGGAATCTGCTGTTTTCTTCCGCCGGGGGGGCAAATTGAGTTCACCCGTTCCCCCCTTGCCCACGGCACCGAGTCGGCGGACCAGTTTCTGCATGATCCCTTCAGGCTTTTTCCCCGTGTCTTCCGCCGTTTTCCTCCTCGCCGCCTGTGCCGGCACCCCCGCCCCGCGCGCCTCCGCGCCGGGGTACACGGGTCCGCCCGTCGCCGCAATGACTTGGAACATCCGCATCGGCGCCGGGCCGGAGGGCCCCCTCAAGCCCGGCACCACGGCGAACCTTCGCGCCATCGCCGCCGCTATTGTCGAGGAGGGTGCCGATGTGGTGCTGCTGCAGGAGGTTGACCGCAACAGTGCGCGCACCGCGAGGACCGATCAGCTGGCGCTTCTGGGCGAGGCCACGGGGATGCACACCGCCTGGGCCCCCGCCATCGAGACCGACGCGATGGCCTATGGCATCGGCCTGTTGAGCCGGTGGCCCATCGGGAGCACCGAGGTCGTGCGGCTCCCCTTCGTCGATTACGCGCCGCTGAACAAGGACATCCCCGCCTACTATGGCGAGCCGCGCGTGGCGCTGGTGGCGCGGCTGGAGGGAATGCCGGTCACGATCATCAACACCCACCTGGGCCTGACGAAGGAACAGCGCCTTGCCCAGATCGAAGTCCTGACGCGGCTGGCCATCGCGGAGGAATCCGCGGGCCGCGCCGTGATTCTGGGCGGCGACCTCAACGCGGAGCCCGACGCGCCGGAGCTGTTGCCGCTGCGCGCGGCCCTTCGCGATGTCTATCACGGCCACACCGACAAGTGGGGGCTGGAGCACGACCTCTCCGTCCGCGACCGGCTGACGTTTCCCGCGCTCAAGCCCGACCGCTGCATCGACTTCCTGTTCCTGAGCCGCGACGTCTTTACACTGGAGAGTATGACCATCCCGCAACGCCCGCTGAGCGATCACCTGCCGGTGATGGCGAGGCTGGCGGGGCGGTAGCGCGCTCCCTAAACAGCATCCGCCGACGCGGCGTTTTCGTCCCGGGGCCGATCAGCCAGCACAAACGCTAGACCCAGCGCGATTCCGACAAGGCTCAGCAGCCACATCGGCGGCAGATAGCCGTGCTTGGCGGTCATGTTGAGTCCGCGCGAGATTCCCATGACGAGCGTGTGGGTGAAGAGGACCGCCATCGTGGCGAGGGATAGCCCCCACCGCACGCGCCGCGTCCAATCGGTGCGCGTCAGCAGATAGATCCCCCCCGCCGTCAGCGCGCCAAACAGGAGGATCGCCTCTCCGCTGAAGGACATGCGGCCAGATTCCTTCTGGAAGAAGTCGGGAAAGTAGGAGGGCTCCAGAATCGACAGCGACATCGGCACGTGCATCGCCACGCCGAAGATCCCGGCGCGAAACCACGCGCGCGCCGGCACGGCGGGGGTGGACCCGCGCGCGGCGCGCCGCTGGGCCAGGAACGCCACCGAGAAACAGAGCGCCGCAGACATGGAGACAGCCTTGTTGACGACGAAGACCGGCAGGTTTGCCGCGTTTTCCGGCGCAAACGCCACATAGCGAATCGTGGAGTACACGAGCGACAAAATGTAGAGAATGGCAATTGGCCACATGGGTTCGGCCCTCCGCCGCGGATCGAAGCCGGGCTCTGGGAGGGTGGCAATCACAAGCGTAGAGTAAAGCGACTTCTGTCGATTCCTCAGTCTTGCCGCTGCGCCGGGGGTGGCGCGCCGTCCCTCGTCAGAAGCACCGATGCCCTTACCGCGCCGCCCCGCGATCAAACACGGGCTCTCCCTCGTTGAGCGCGCCGAAGAGCTGCGCCTCCTCCTCCGCGGTGAGCGGGTTGCGGAGCGCGCCGGATTCGGCGAGGCGCAGGGCGAGGCCGAAGAGTTCCCAGTGGCCGGGGGGAATCGCCGACGCCACGGGAAGGTTTAGCGTGAAGCGCAGCGCCAGCGCGGCCAGGTCGGGGTCGTCGATGGGTTCGTACCACGCCTTGGCCCAGCGGCGTTCCGCCGCGGGAAGGTCGTCGGGCCACTTGCGCCACGCCATCGCCTTCAGCGCCAGGCAACCCATGTTCTTCGCCACGGCGCGCGCATGGACGGCCTCGCCGAATTCGCTCTCGTGCCACGTCTTGGCGCTGAAGGGAAACAGCACCGTGTCGAAATCGAAGCGATCCATCGCCAGCATCGCCGCGCGGTGGGAGTGGGCCGAGAACCCGAGATAGCGAATCTTCCCCTCGCGGCGCGCCTCCACCAGAACGTCCATCACGCTTCCCGGGGCAAAGATCGCCTCCACCTCCGCCAACTCGGTGATCGCGTGGAGCTGGAACAGGTCGAAGTGATCCGTCTGCATCAGCCTCAGCGAATTCTCCAGCGACGCCCGCGCCTCCGGACCCGTCCGCTTCTCCGTCTTGCAGGCGAGAAAGCAATCGCTCCGATACGGGGCCAGCGCCGGACCCAGCCGCTCCTCCGCGTCGCCATACCCCGGCGCCACATCGAAGTAGTTCACTCCCCGCGCCACCGCCTCCGCCACCCACTCGCGCGCATCCCGCTCGCTCTCGTTCATCACGATGATGCCCCCGAATCCAATGGGGGAAACCATCGCTCCCGTGCGGCCGAGGGGGCGGCGTTCGATGGAGTTGGGATTGGCGGGTGGAGGCATTGATATTCGCCCTTGGCTGGAAACTGTTGCTGCCCGAAGCGGAGCGGCGAGCATCGCCGCTGCAACCTGACGATCAATCGAGCCGCCGTCTCGCGCAATGGGAACCGTGATGTGGCGTTTTCCTGAATGACGGGGCGCCATTCTCCACCCTGCGACTAGCCATACCCTTTCCTCCGACGCGACCGTGGGAAGGCGCCCCCCAGATTGCGGCGGCCGACCATGAGCTGGAACCCCGAACCTCGCGAAAGGGAGTGGACGCGATTGGCCTGGCTGAAGCCCCGCGGCAAGCACGCCGAAGCACGCCAAGAGCCCAGAAATACCGGCCTCCCTCGGCTCCAGCCGAGGGCAAGTTGGTGCCCGCTGCGGCGGGCAGTGAGACGGTGGCTCAGGCTGCCACCCCTCGCCTCCCACCAAAACAACATCGCCCGGAACACCAGCGGAAATGTTCCCTGTGTCCAGCCGCGGAAGTGGTGACCAGCAGGGCGAGGATCGTTGCAGCGCCCCCGTATAGACATGCACGACAGCGCGCTCCGCCCGCGCAGAACCGCGCCATCACTGCCCGCCGCTACTTCGCCAGCAGATACCGCACCCCCGTGAACGCGAAGGCGAACAGCCACGCGAAAGCGAAGGTGTCCAGTCGCACCAGCGCCTCCCCACGCCTGCGGCGCAGGGCGCCGACCGTGGTCATGACCAAGCCTACCACAAGCGGCGCCACCACCAGAGTCACGATCCGCTTCTCCTCGTCGGCGATCAGCATCGAGGGCAGGATCTGGAGACTCAGCCCGCCAAGCGCCGCGCCCAGCAGCGCCCAGAAGATGGCCGCCAGAAACGCGCGGTCCAGCTTCTGTCGCCACGACTCGGGGATCAGGCGCGTTGCGATCTCCAGCACCATCTCCACGACCCCGTTGAGGAGCACTTCCGCCACAACCGAAAGAATGCCTCCTAGCATGATGCGGTCTCCCGTGACGAACTACGCGCCAGCCGTCAGGATATTCACGGCGAGGCCGACGGAATCGGGGTGGTGGACCTTTCTGGAGTGGCAGGGGAACCCGTGGCCATGACACTTCAACTATTTGCCAGCGCTTCCAGCTTCGACACCCAATCGTGGAAGAAGGGGCACTCCCGCCGCATCGCGGCGAGGCCGACGGCCTCGGCGGCTGCGGGCCCGTGGACTGTTTTGCCATATCCTGAAAAAATGCTCTCGATTCGTTTCGATGGCGCGGTCTGGGGGCTGTCGTTGATGTCCTCGGGCGTAGCGCCACCCAATCGAATCTTCATAAAATCATCTGCGAACTCTGGCCTACGCATCCCGTTTGCCATCCGGGTGGGATCGGAGAAGAGCAGGCCTTCAAACTCGTGCATCTGAACGTAGGGGATGAAACGAAGGCAAACGGCACTCCCACGGTCGGCATCAAGCAGCTTGCCGCGCATGCCTTCTTCCACCGAGCGCTTCTTCTGCCCGGTGGAGACTGCACCGGGATCACGATAGCCCGGCATGTCGGTTTCCATGCGGAAGTAGTCGAAGAAAGTGGTGACGAACGCATGGCGATCCTCCAGCAGGAGGCGGGTAACATGGCCGCGCACCCTTTGCCAGTTCACTCTGCCACCCTTGTGGCCGGGCGGGCCCAGCTTGGTGGCTGAAGGCATAACACCGTGTTGACTGAGAGAGTCGATCAGAATCCGTTCGACGAAGTACGCCTCGGTGGTTCCCTCGCATATGACACGCAATCGAATCATTAGCGAGGGCGTCCACCGATCAGGTTCATCTGCCAGACTTCGCCGAGAGAGTACTCCTCCAGCCATGCTGCCAGATCCTCGTCACTTTGCCTCACGAAGCTCGACTTGAGCGGGTCGCGTTCTACTACCGTCACGTCGCTCGGAGAGAACAAGCTCAAGAATCCGGGAGATTGAGTGGCCACGAAAACCTGGGTATGATGGGAAATGCTCCGGAGCAATCCGGCGACCAGCTCGATCGCAGAAGGGTGGAGGCCCAACTCGGGCTCATCGATGAAGAGCGCATCCGGTAATCGATCCTCGGGCTGACAAAGAAGAGTGAGAAGAGCAAAAATCCGAAGCATGCCGTCCGATGCTGCGGACGCATCCAGGATCAAATCGGAACCGGTCTCCCGCCACTGGAGGAGAATGTACTCTCCATCCGGCGTCAGCTCGAAGTCATTGAAGAATGGCAGCAGTCGCCGACAATGGGAGACGATCTGCGCGTAGCAGTCCGGCTCCGCTTCGCGCAGACGGAGAAGGACCGGGGCTATGTTTCCCCCGTCTTCCTTAAGTTCCCACTTATCGGTGACCAACCACTTCTGCTTGAAGCGGGACCTATCGGAGGTGTTGTGGAATTGATAGACTTGGCACCCCTTGAGCAAACTGAAGATGAACCGGATGACCTTGGCGCCCGGTTCTCTCCCTCCTCTGGATGCCTCGATCAAGCGAGACTCCCTGTGACCGGCGTCAAACTCCGTCCACGCATGGGAAGGTTTGTTCCGGGAGTTGAATCGAGCTCGCTCCTGCAGAAAAACCAAGGTATCCTTGGACGCGTAGCCGAGACGGAACTCGTATTCATTCTGGCCGTTTTCCGTCTCCACGGAGATCGCCCCCTCGATCTCCCGCGTAACCTGCGGTCCGCCGAAGAAAAACCTCCCGGCACCGCCGTGCGTTGCAACCTCTAGCTGCAATTCCCCCCGCGTCATCCAGTTCATCATCCGAAAAAAGGCGATGAAATTTGACTTCCCAGCACCATTGGCCCCGATGAGTATGTTCAGCGGGCCGGGCTCGAATTTTTCGAGCCATTGGATGGACTTGAAGCCCTTGATGCTGATACTAGTCAGTTGGTTCCGAAACGCCATTTCATAGCTGCCCTTCGATTGGTCGTCCTGTGTTCCATTTCACGGAAGGAGGGCGTTGGGTGTCAGTCGAATTCCTCGTCGTGCCAACCGAGCCTCACTCCTACTCCCCTCCGCCCCCCAACTTCCCCGCCGCCGTTTCCTTGATCGCGCGCAGGTCCATTTTGCCGGAGCCCAGCGTGGGGATGGCGTCCACCTTGATGAAGTCGGGCCATTTGGGGATCCAGAGCGAGGGGAGGCTGAGTTCGGGGGAGGAGAGGCCATCTGCCGCGGCCTTGGCCTTGTCCTCGGGGATGGTGTAGAGGACGGCGAGGCGTTCGCCCTTCTTGTCGTCGGGGATGCCGGTCACGGCGAAGACCTGTTCGTCGATGGCGGCGAGTTTCTGGAGCGCGTCCTCGATGCGTATATGCGGGACCATCTCTCCGCCGATCTTGGAGAAGCGGGAAAGGCGGTCGGTGATATACAGGAAGCCGTCCTCGTCGCGCTTGGCGATGTCGCCGGTGCGGTACCACACGCCGTCCACCATCGCGTCGGCGGTCTTGGCGGGGTCGCCATAGTAGCCCTGCATGATGTTGCCGCCGCGGACGAGGAGCATGCCGGTCTCGCCGGGGGGCTGCATCGCGCCGGTGTCCAGGTTCACGATGCGGACGGCGACGCCGGGAACGGGATGCCCGACGGAACCGCGCTTGCTGCCGACCTGGAAGATGCCGGGTTCGCGATAGTCGAGGGTGCTCATGGCCGTCACGGGGGAGGTCTCCGTGCAGCCAAAGCCCTCGCGCGCCACGATGCCGAACTGGCGGTGGAAGGCGTCGGCGACGCCCTCGCGCAGCTTCTCCGCCCCGGTGATGACGATGCGGATCGAGCCGAACTGTCCCGGCTCCACGCGGCGCGTATATCCAGAGAGGAACGTGGGCGTGGAGAACATCACCGTGGCGCGGAACTTGGACACCATCGCGCCGATGGCCTTGGCGTCGAGCGGGGAGGGATAGAACACCACGCCCGCCCTTGCGATCAGCGGCACCCAGATCGTCGCCATGAACCCGAAGGAGTGGAAGAACGGCAGCACGCCCACAAAGCGGTCGTTGGGCTCGATCTCGATGATGTGCAGCGCCGCCCGCGCGTTGGACCAGATGTTCCAGTGGCTCAGCATGACGCCCTTGGGAATGCCCGTGGAGCCGCTGCTGAAGATCAGCGTCACCAGGTCGTCCATCGTCGCGGCCTTCGTGCGGCCAAGCGAGCGCTCCAGCGCCGCGACGGGCATCAGGAGCCCCTTCAGCAGCGCGCGGATGCGGTCGCCGGAGGTGATCGTCGCGGCGATGTCCTCTGTATAGACAACGGCGATTCCATCGGGGAGCTCGACCTTGGCCTTCTCCAGGAACGCGCGCGAGGTGACGATCGTGCGGATCTTCGTGCCGTCGCAAATGCCCGCCAGGATCTGCTTGCTCGCCGTGTAGTTCAGGTTCACGGGAATGTGCCCGGCCAGCAGCGCGCCCAGGTTGATCGCCATCGGACCAATCCCCGGCGGCAGCACGATGCCGATGAACTCCTGACCCTGCCAGTGGGGGCGCAGCTTCTCCGCCAGCGCCACCGTCGTCGCCAGCACCTTCGCGTTGGGGATCTCGCGCTCCGTCGTGTGGTCGGCATAGCGCCGGGCAAAGGGATTCGCGCGCAGCGTCGCCACGCCGATCCGGTGCAGCGGCTCCGCGTCGGCCTTGCGCTCCGCAAAGGCATCCACCAACAGCTCCTCCACCTGCTGGCGGATCGCGTGCAGCGTCGTGTCCGGCGGAAGCGGCGCGCCAAATGCCACGTTCATCGGCAGGCGGCCCCACCTCAGAATGCCCGACCACCGCGCCCTGCCCATGCGGATGCCCCACGGCGACTCGAAGGCGCCGTCGATGGCGGCGGGGATGATCGGTTGCGTCAGGTCCTTCATCACGCGCTCCAGCCCGCGGCGGAAGGGCATCGTCACGCCGTTGCGCGTCAGTTGGCCCTCGGGGAACATGCACACCAGCTCGCCCGACTTGATCGCCTCGCTCGCCTTGCGGAGCGCCTCGATCAGCTCCCGCGGCGACTGGTCCGCCTCGATGGGGATCGAGTTTGTCGCCTTGGCGAATGGGTAGATGAACCACTTGCGATACATCATCTGGCTCATCACGAAACGCACGGGGCGCTCGATCACCGCCGCCAGCAACAGGCCGTCCAGGAACGACTGGTGGTTCGGCGTGATCAGCGCGCCGCCGGTGGCGGGGATGTTCTCCAGCCCGCGGACGCGCGTGCGATAGCGCGTCCTCAGAATCACCAGCACCATCAGGCGGATGGGGATCTGGGGAAACCGCCAGAAGATGATCGCCCCCGTGACCAGCATGATGATTCCCGAGGCCATGAAGACCCACGCGGTGCTGCCGGTCTTGTTTACAATCACGCCCAGGAGCACGGCGCCGGCCATCATGCCCACCGCCTCCAGCAGGTTTCCCGTGGCGATGATGCCGCCGCGATTTGCCGGGTCGGCGCGATTCACCACATAGGATTCCAGCGGCACGATGAACATGCCGGAGCACATTCCCACCAGCCCCATCGCCAGCGGCAGTCCGTATAGATAGATAGACGGCATTGCCTCGCCCGCCGCGCGCAGCGCGTCCAGCTCCGTGGTCGAGGGCGTCATCGCATAGACAATCGATCCCGCGGCGAACATCAGCACCGCGCCCAGCGGCACCAGGCCCAGCTCGATGCGGTTGCGGCTGAGGAAGGAAGTCAAGGCGCAGCCAAGGCCCATGCCCACCACGATCGGCAGCAGGGCGATGCCCGCCTGGGCCGGGCTCAGGCCCAGGATGCTGGTCGCCACGATCACCGCGCCACCCTGCAGCATCACCGCCACGCTCCACCACACCACAAGCCCCGCCACGCCCCATGTCAGGCCCGTGTCGGCCAGGATCAGGCGCAGGTTGCGGATCGGCTCGGGAAAGGGGTTCACCGCAAGACGCGCCCCCGGCTGGCACACCGGCGTCGGGCGGATCAGGCTCGCCGTCACGCAGCCCACGCACGCCAAACCGATCAGGATCAGGCCCGGTATCCAGAGCGCCTCGCGGAAAAACTCAAACAGCGCGGGCCCCGCGATCGTCCCCAGGATGATCGCCAGGAACGTGAACCCCTGCAACAGGCCGTTCCCCCACGCGATGCGCCGCTCGGGAAGGATCTCCGGCATGATGCCATACTTCGATGGACTGAACAGGGCCGATTGCGCGCCCATCAGAAACAGCACGCCCACCAGCACCCATGCGGAGTTCTCTCCAAACAGCCCCGGCCCGAAGATGAACACCGCCGTGGCCAGCGCCATGATCGCGACTTCCAGGACCTTCGTCCACAGCGTCACGCGCGACTTCGCGAATCGATCCGCCAGCCACCCGGCCACCGTCGCCATCAGGATATAGGGGAGCGTGAAGGCCAGGTTCACCCACATCTGATAGGCGCCCGCCCTGGCTGTCTGCGCCGCCGCCAGGCCCTCCATCCCGGCGCCCGCCGCCTCCATCGCCACGCGGGCGTGATCGCCCGCCATGGCGATCACCAGCATCACCAGCATGAACTTGAACATGTTGTCGCTCAGGGCGCCCTGAAACATCGTGGCGTTCAGGGACCAGAAACTGCGCAAATCCGCCCGCTCCGCCCGCAACCCGGGCACCGCTGTCGTCTCGCCGGAAGCCATTGTTCCTCCACGCACCGCTTGGTCTCGCCTTCATCGCCGGGCCCTCATCGGACCCGCAAGCCCAGAGGCATACAGCAATCCCCGCGCCAATAATAAACAAACGATTACTAATGCCACGCACCCGTCCCCGCCTTTCCCGCTGTTCCCGCCGCTCCCCCCGGCGGTGTCCATTGCGTCCATTGCCTCCATCGCGTCCATTACGGCTTCATCCATCACGTTCAAGGAACCCCGGCATGGAAATTCGCGACTTTGGCAGCACGGGCCTCCGGGTCTCGGTCCTCGGTTTTGGCGCCAGCCACATCGGGGCCGACTCGGTTTCGGAGGAGGAGGCCGGCCGCGCGCTGAACGCGGTGCTGGACCTGGGCGTGACGCTGATCGACACGGCGCGGGGCTATGGGAAGTCGGAGGAGCGCATCGGCCGCCACCTCGCTCACCGGCGCGGGGACTTTGTGCTCTCGTCGAAGTGCGGCTATGGCGTGGACGGCGTCGCCGACTGGACGCCCGAGTGCATCACGCGCGGCATCGACCGCGCCCTTGCGACGATGCAGACCGACCGTATAGACATCATGCACTTTCACT
>JBBQYG010000006.1:0-55691 GCA_038208905.1 Candidatus Sumerlaeia bacterium
GTGCTGCGTGGTATAAATGGCCGTGCTTAGAGACCGTCCAAGAAGCCTCATCCCTTCACCTCCGCAATTCGCCGCGCCATGACGCGGATCATGACGAAGTAGATGAAACCCGTGGAGAAGTCCACCGTACGCTCCACGTCCTTGGCGGTAACCGTCCCGCCACCCCCATGTTGACCCGGGCGCTCGTCGCCGTTTGAATGCTGCTTTTCCATCCTTTTGAGTAGAGCGGTCATGGGTGAGACTTGCCAGGCGATGTGGGCGGGGAGGGCGGGGGTGGTCGCGAGCTTCGGGGCGAGCGGGCTGTCGATGGCGGAGTTTTGTCGGCGGGAGGGGGTCGGGCGTTTGCGGTTCGCATTGTGAAGTCCGTTGAAGAAGTAGCGGGTGCGCTGCCCACTGCCAACGGATTTCACGATGCGGCGACCGGTGGAGTGCCGTCGCGGGATTCGACCGCGACCTGAGATCAAATCCGGCGCGTTTGTGGACTTGTCGTAGCGCATCGCCGCCCCGGGGCCGGGGTGGTGACACGGATCGTTGACTTGACTGCTATAAAGGGGACGACCCTCTCTGCGCCCGCGCAGGAGGACCCACCCCATCACGCCCCGATCCGTCCAGCTTATCCTTGAGCAGGGGGGCCTGCCTGGAAGAACTGTGATCATGGTGAGGTGCGCTCGCGCCCGTTGCCCCCGGGAGGAATTCGGACATGGGCGAAGCCCCCGGGGATGGTATGGGAGTTGCTCATAATTTAGTTTTTGAGCGGAAAAGACCAGGGGATCCCCGACTCTTGCCCAAATCGTCTCCACCGAAGACCAGCTATCGGCCCAGATCGTGGAGAATACGGTCACCGTACCACAACGAGAGGCAACAAAAATGGGTACAGCGATGAGATTTTTGGGTTATCTGGCGCCGCGGCCGAGTGCAACCGCAATTCTCCTCCTCCTGATGGCGCTTTTCGGGCTGGGCAACCGCGTCTGGGCCGTTGGGGACGCATCGACGAGCTTTCAGGTCTTCGTGCCGGCAAACAACGATAACGTGGGGCGGAATGTTGCGCTCATCGTGACCAACTGTTCCCCATTCTCGACCACGGTGGACATCGTGGATCGGGATGAGGACGGGGACAGCGATGATACGGCGCTCGGTGTGGTGTTGGGGCGCGGGCAATCCTGGGTGCGCTATATCAGGGACGGCGCCGTGAATGACGATGCGGGTGGCAAGTGGGACGGGGACTACTTCTCGATCCAGAGCGATCATCCGGTGGTGGTGCAAATGTCCACCAAGAGCGATTGGCAGTGGGATTTCGCACCCGCCGACAACAAGACGATGCGCGGGCAGTCCTTCTTCCTCTACTCGCCCGACACCTCTTTCTCCCAGCGCGACGTGAATCTGGTCGCCTATGAGGACGACACGGAGGTTTTCGTCCTTGATGTGACGGTGGCGCCGACCAACGGCTCCGGCCTGACGTCGGTGAATCTGGAGTCTCCCAGAGAGGTCCTCAAGACCGTCCTTAACGAGGGGGAGGATCTGATCGGTCGGCGAGGGCTGGGCGTGGATATCTTCGATCCCGGCCGCACCTACTGGATTCGGGCGTCCAAGGGTGTCACCTGCCAGTATGGGTCGCTGGTGGGGAACGCGCGGGACGGCGGCGGATTCGTCCCGTCGGAGAATGGCTTCGCCACGGGCGACAAGTTCTACTTCTACATCCCGCGCGATTTTCCAGACGAGCGCGAGGTGCGCATCGTCTCCTTCGACGACGCCAATGCGGTGGTTCTCTCGGGATGGAACAAGAGCCTTGGCCAGTGGGAACCGTTCCGCAGTTTCACGATCGGACGGCTGGGCCATGGGGACTGGGTGGAGTCGGGGACGGACTATCCGATGTATCGGCTGACGTGCACGCCGGGTCGGAAGATTTCGGTCTTCATCGCGAGCTGGCTCGAAGCGAAGGGGCTCTCCGGCACGAAGGACATCGCGTCGTTCGCCTCCAGCCAGAGCGGCTATGGCGCGGGGAAGGAATTCCTGGTCTATGTGCCGCAGCCCGGTATCCAAGGGAACCTTGTGAGGAACGGGGCCCGCCTGGGCAACGCGAGCCACATCTATGTCTTTGGCCACGTGAATGGCACCTCGATCACGGTGGTGGATGCGGACACGAACGGCCAGTTGTTTTCCAAAACCGCGAAGGTCGAGCGCGATGGCTTTGCGGATATCCGGATGAGCGACGCGGAGTTCTCCAAATTGAACAAACCAAGCCAGGGGCTGCGTCCCTATCTCAAGGTAACCGCCAACCACCTGATCACCGCGATGGTCTCGAATCACAACGACAACTGGATGACCTTTGTGCCGAGCGTGGTGCTGCCAAATCCGCTGCTCAACGTGGAGAGCACCGTGACACAGGCGACGGTGGGGGCGGAAGGCTGCGTGACCCTCTCCGCCAGCAACGCGGGCTCGGGCGCGCTCACGTCGGCCCAGATCGAATTCCCGCTGGACCCTGCCACAACATACATTTCCTCGACATTCTCCATCGCGGGGATTGGCGAGCCGCTCATCACAATCGACCCGGCAACTGGCGGCCAGGTGCTGCAGTGGCAGGGCTTTACAATTCCAGCGGAAGGCGTGCTGACGGGAACGATTTGCTACACGTTGGCCGCGCGGCGCCCCGATGGCAAGGTGGTCAAGAATCGCGACTTCCTCAGCTTTCCCATCCTGATCAGCGGCGTGGGCTTTGGCGTTCCCGTCGATCAGGGAGGCGAGTCGGAGACGTTCACCGCACAGTCCTCCGCCGTGGTGACGGTTGACGACGCCTCGCAGACGACGGTGAACGGGCTATCGGCAACGCCCTCCGGCGTCTTTGTGAATGTGACCTGGCAGACCGGGCGCGAGCCAGACCTGAGCGGCTTCAGGGTCTATCGGTCAACCTCCGGCGATGGGCCCTTCACGCTCCTGACAACGCAGGTGATTCCGGGAACCGGCGACGCCGTAACGGGGGCGCGCTACCAATTCCAAAACCGTCCGCCAAGCGCCGGTGCCACCTACTACTACCGGCTGGAGATGGTCAACATCGCCAACCAGTCCTCCTTCTTCGGCCCCGTGGCGGTTCTGGCGGAGGACAGGACTCCTCCGACTCCGCCGGTGATCACGTCCCTTCAGGTCGGCGACGACGTGGTCCTCGCGACGATCTCCGGCTCGACCGGAGACGGCGACCTCAAGGGCTACAACATCTATCGATCGGACACATCCAGCGGCATCTATACCAAGCTGAACGAGCTGCTGATCACGCCCGGGGCCGTCTATCGCGACAGCACCGTTGGCAATGGCGCGACATACTTCTATCGCGCCAAGGCGGTCGATACCAGCGGCAATATCTCCGACTTCAGCATCACCGCCAACGCCGTCATGGCCTCCTCGATCAGCGCGGAATACACGCTCGCCTTCGAGGATCAGATTGGGCCGGGGAAGAACGACTGGGACTACAACGACTGGGTCGTCGCCATGAAGTCCGTCGAGACTTTCCAGGGCGGCGGAGTGTCACGCGTCGAGCTGGAGATCGAAAGCCTTGCCCGAGGCGCGCGCTATCAGAACGCCTTCCGCCTGGCCTATCGCTCCGCGGGATCGTGGACCGCCGACATCAGCGTCTTTGAAAATCGCAACGCGACCACGCCCCTCTCCACGCGCCGAGAGACCGGGACCGGCGTGGTCGATATCCAGCTCTTCGCGGACACGGTGGAAGCACTCCCCCCCGCGGAGGGTGACGACTTCACCAACACGCTCAATCGCCAGAACCCGGCTACCCTGGGCCAGCACGCGCGCGTGACGCTCACGCTCGCCTCGCCCGCTTCCAACAAGTCGGCCAGCCGCCATCGGCCACCATTCGACCCCTATCTGGTCAACCAGATCGGAGAGGTTCATCAGCGGCGGGAAGGCTTTCCCAACTCGACGGAAGTGGTGACCTTCTGGCCCGATAGCCCGCTGCTCGGCTATCATCTCGACTATGTGCTGGTGGTGCCGGGATCCAGTTGGATCTGGCCTCTCGAAAATCAGAAGATCTGGGATGCCTATCCCTCCCTGTTTGCCAACAACGTCCTCTCCGGCGGAGTGCTGAGCCAGAACTGGTCTCTCCCCGGGAATCGCAATCAGGCGCGAACCTACAACTGGTATCCCTTTGCCTCCACAAAGAACCGGACAAGTGAACCGAAGGGCGTTCTCGCGGCAACCACCGCGGAGCTTGTCGCTTCCTACGACACGATCTTTGCCGCCGGCCCCAAGGCCATTCACTACGACCCAACCTCCGCCCTGCCGGACAGCATTGTGCTTGCGGGATCCCACGGCATGGTCTCGGTCGTGGAGCCGTTCCTTGGAGGCGCCATGGAAGGATGGCCGATTACTGCGAATAGCTATCGCGCCTCTCCCGCGGTCGGGAAGCTCTCCGCAAGCGACGCAAATCCGGTGATGGTTACCGGCGAGGAACGCTATGACGACGCGGCACGTGTGCTGGTGTGGGAGCTGACACCGGAACCCGTGGCCCGTTGGCAGGCAGAGGTGGGTGGTGCGGTAAAGGCCCCGCCCGTCATCGCCGATCTGGACGGGGACGGAAACGCCGAGATCCTCGTGGTCACGTCCGACGCGCAGTTGGTGGTGCTCCTCTCCAACGGGCTACAGCAGCCGAACTCCCCCGTGTCACTCGGCACGACGCTTTGGAACTCCAAGAACATCCTCTCCTCCGGCGGGCCAGTCGTTGTGGACATCGATGGAGACGCAAGCCTTGAAGTCTTCGCGGTGGCACCGTCGGGGGATACGATTTACGGGCTGAGCTCCTCACTGACGCCGCTCCCCGGGTGGCCGCGCAAGCTGACGGGACCGGTGGTCGGCGGCGTGACGCTGGCACAAAATCCGGCGAACTCTCAACTGGCCCTGTTTGCCGCCACCGCGGATGGGGCGGTCTATGGACTGGATGCGTTCGGCCGCCCGCTCGCCGGGTTCCCGATCCAGGTCCCTGGGAACGTGACCGTGCCGATCGTGGCCTTTGCCGAGTTCGAGGACATTCTGGATATGCTCGTCGTGACGACGACGGACGGCACCGTGAGCCTCTTTGGAACCAACGGCGCTCCGCGGGCTGGCTGGCCGCGCATGGCCGGGGCAGATGTGCTTGCGCCTCCGGTGGTGGGCGACCTGGACGGCGACGCGGAGATGGACATCCTCCTCGGCACAGCGACGGGATCCGTTCTGACGTGGCGGCTGGATGGCACCCTGGTGGGCGATATGACATTTCAGGTTCCGGGCTCGCTCCCCGTTTCTCCCTTGTTGGCGGACTTTGACGATGACGCCCGCGTGGAGGTGTATCTGGCGACGGCGTTGGGCGACCTCTATCGCGCCGAATCAACCGGCCAGACCCCCCTTCCGCTGCGCCGCGCACTGGGCTGGGGATCAGTCGGCGGTGGGAACGAGGCGAACGCCCCGGGGATCGAACTGTCCGTTCAGCCGAGGGCAGCGCTCGCTACAACGCGACGTCAGGTTCTCGACGTCGTTCTCGGCATCATCCGGCCCGAGGACTCAGAGGTGCTTTGCGATGTGAATCTGGATGGCGTGATCGACGCGGGCGACATCAAGAAGCTGTCGAATTGATCGGGCCCGAATTGCAGTCAAGCTCCCCGGGGGCCTCCGCCCCCGGGCCTTGGGGGCGGAGGCTACCGCGGCTGGGCAGCTCGCTGGTCAAGCTCGCGGAAGTCGCCGTTGTGCTGATGCTAGTGATTGCGCTCCTCACGGTTCTGTATTACGTAAAGTGCGTCGTGGGCATCGACATCTTCCCGGACCGCCACTTGGCTGACTTTCTTCCAGCGTTCCTTCGGGAGTATGGGAATTGAACGACCTCTCCCTCTTCGTTTTCATCGATGCCTTCGGCTGGGAACTGCTGAAGCGGCATCCCGATTTCATGGAGAAGGAGCTCCCCCGCCGCTCACGCCTGAAGTCGGTCCTGGGATACAGTTCCACCTGTGATCCGACGATCCTGACAGGCCTGATGCCCCAGGACCACGGGCACTTCTCCTTCTTCTACTACAATCCCGCCGAGTCGCCTTTCGCGCTCTGCCGGGCGCTGCGCTTTCTCCCCCGGTCCATCACCCGTCGCGGCCGCGTGCGCCGCATGATGAGCCGCCTGATCCGGCGTCTATATGGATATACGGGATACTTCCAGATTTACAACATGCCCTTTGATCGGTTGACCCTCTTCGACTACTCCGAGAAGCGGGACCTCTATCGAAAGGGGGGCATCAATAGTGGCGCGCCAACGATCTTTGACCATCTGCGGGGGAATGGCGTTCCATTCCACCTCTCCGATTGGCGGGCCAGCGAGGAGGCGAATCTCGCATCCCTCTCCGCCGCTGTTGAGAAGGGGGAGATTCGCTTTGCCTACCTCTACATGGCCGCCATGGACGCGGTACTCCACGCGGATGGAACAGAGTCCCCCCGCGTGGACCAGAAGATTCAATGGTATCATGATCGACTAGTCGGTTTGATGAATCTCGCCCGGAAGCACTATTCGGGAGTTCGCCTCTACGCCTTCTCCGACCACGGGATGACCAACATCCACGACGTATGCGATTTGATGCCGCGGATTGAGGCCGCGGGTCTCCGCTTCGGCGAGGACTATGCCGCGGTCTATGACTCGACAATGGCGCGGTTCTGGTTTCTGCGCCCGGGTGCGAAGGAGGCGATTCTCAAGGCGCTATCCGGAGAGGAACGCGGCCACATTCTCATGCCGGAGGATCTGGCCAGCTATCAGTGTCGGTTTCCCAAGGACAAGTACGGAGAAGTCTTCTTCCTCCTGAAGCCCGGCGTCCTATTGTGTCCAAGCTTCATGGGGGAAACGCCGCTCGCCGGAATGCACGGATACGACCCGGCGGACAAGGATACCGACGCAATGTTTGCATCGAACGTCGCCTGCGATCCAACGCCAGCGAGGCTCGACGACCTCTATCGCCTCATGCGTGGCGAGGCTGATCGCATCATCGCCTCGCGAAAGGGATAGCCGACATTGCCTCCCAAGAACCGCGCGGTCGCCATTCTGAAGAACGCGACGTCCAACTACGCGCGACAGATCATCCAGATCGCAATCTTCGTCCTCCTGACGCCGTTCATCGTGGCGAAGCTGGGGACGGATAACTTCGGACTGTGGTCCCTCATTCAGGCAACGATTGGCTTGTTGGGACTGATGGACATGGGATTCTCCACGTCTGTGGTCAAGTACGTGGCCGAGGCGAGAGGACTCGGCGACAGGGAGAGACTGAGGCGGCTGACCTCGACCTTCTTCTGGCAGTATGCGGGTCTCGGCCTGATCACGATGGTCGCGACGGTGGTGCTCGTTCCGTTCGTCCCCCAGATACTGGGGATTCCCCCCGACCGCGCGCGTTCCGCGCAGGTGGTCTTTGCCCTGATCGGATTGCGCGCGGCCCAGGGATTGCCGCTCGGCCTATTCGCGGGAATCCTGGTGGGGTATCAACAGCAACTCCTCTCCAACATCTGCCGCGTGCTGGGCACGGCATCCTATGGATTGCTTGCATGGTGGGCATTGAGTGTTTCCCCCACGATAGAGACGCTGGCATGGGTCAGCCTGGGGACCGGACTCTTCGCGAATCTGGTCTCTCTTGTCTTTTGTATCAGGGCGGCGCCCGGAGTTTCACTCTCTCCAGCGAATTTTCGTTGGAGCCTCCTCGGCGAGATCAGTTCCTTCTCGCTCTGGTTCTTCCTGATTCAGGTTTCCCTCCTGCTCGCGACGCGCGTCGACACGATCATCATCAATGCGGTGATGCCCCTGGCGGCGGTCGCTGTCTATACGGTGGCGATCCGCGTCGCGGAGCGCGCGTCGTCGCTGTGCAGGCAGTTGACAAACACCCTGACGCCGGTGATCGCGGAGCTTAAGGGCGCCGGCGAGGAGAAGAACATCCGCGCCGTCTTTCTGAAGGGATCGATGCTGGCAGTCGCGGCGTCGGTGCCGATGCTGGCGGGCCTTGCATGGCTTGCGGAAGACATCGGCGGCGTCTGGATGGGGGAGGAATTCCGCGCCTCCGCCACGCCGTGCCGCCTGTTGCTGGCGGCGGCCCTCGTGGGCATCATCCATGGGAACACGGAGAACGTCCTCTCCATGACCGGTCACCAGAGGTATCTGGCGCTCGCCACGATTGGCGGCCAAATCATGAACCTGATCCTGACACTAATCCTTGTTCGCCACTGGGGGCTGGCCGGGGTGGCGCTGGCAACGCTGCTGGCGCAAGTCACCGTGCAGATATTCTTCGTCCAGGCCCGGGGGGGAAGCCTCTACCATATCGGCCTCATGGAGTATTACGGCCGCGTCCTGTGGCCATCGATTCCCGGGGCGATCGCGTGTGTGGGATCGATCTGGGGGCTGTCGCTGATTCTCAAGCCGACGTCACTTCTGTCGATCGCCGTCCTGCTGGCCGTGGGGGGATTCGCCTTCCTTCCCGCGTTCTGGTATCTGGGGATTGGCCGGTCTGAGCGCCGGTATCTGGCGGGTCGGGTGAAGGCGCTCTTTAGCCGGCGAAAAGCTCCGACCGCCACTCCCGACGAGGTGCCGGAATGAACCCCTGGATTGTGATGCGCTCCTACAACGATGCCTGGGTTGTCGGGCAGACACTCGATGGAATCGCGCGTCAGTCGATGGCGCATCGGCTGATTGTCTTCGACAATGCGTCGACCGATGGATCGCTGGAGATTATCCGCCGCCATACGGATCGCATCGTGAATATCCCGCGGGGCGCATACATCCCAGGGCGCGTCCTCAATCAGGCTATGGCCGAGACCGACGGCGAATTCGTGGTCTTTCTCAATTCCGACTGTGTTCCACAGGATCATCGTTGGCTGGCCTCGTTGATCGAGGGCTTCGCCGACGAATCGGTGGCGGCAGTGTTTGGACGTCAGATTCCCCGGCCCGAGTGCTGGCCCCTGTTTGCGAAGGACACGGAGGAGACCTTTGGCGACGGCGCTCGCCAGAAATACTGGAAGCATTGCTTCTCCATGGCGACATCGGCCATCCGGCGCTCCGTGTGGGAGGCGATGCCTTTTCGCGACGACATCCAGTATTCAGAAGACGTGGACTGGACATGGCGCGCGCGTCAGGCGGGCCACACGATCCGCTATGCGGGCGGGTCGGTCGCGATGCACTCCCACAACTACACACTGAAGCAGTATCGTCGCCGCCAGTTTGGAGAGGGCCGCGCCGACGCCGCGATCTTCGATTGGAAGCCGTGGGAGAGGACCCTGATCCGGTACTCGCTTCTCCCCTTCGCCCGGCAAGTGGTCTCCGACGTGCGCTACGGAGTCAGGACCATGCAGCCCCGGGCGATCGCCCATTCGTTACCGCTGCGCCTTGTCCAGATGGTCGGACGCAGGCGCGGCTTCCAGGAGGGATGGAGCGCCCGCAGCCAATGACGCGTCGCCTCTTCGCCGAGCATGCCTCCGACGGGTTTAACGAATGGATGGAGAAGTGTGTTCAGGACATCGGCGCTGATGCGAATCGCGCGCTTGGGGACAATCTCCATGCCCTGGTCCTGGGTGGCGGCTACGCGCGGGGGGAAGGCGGCGTGGTCCGCGCGGGGGGCCACGAGGCGCCCTACAACGATTTGGATTTCGTACTGGTGGTTCACGAGCATCGAGGCAATCCATCGGGATTGCTGAGGCCCGTCTCCCATCGCCATGAGAAGACTCTCGGCATCGACGTTGACTTCAGCCGTCCCCTCACAGTGTCGGATGTCCGCCAATGGCCCCATTGGCTGATGTGGTCGGACCTCTTGGCCGCCCATCGCGTGATTCTGGGCCCTGGCGACATTCTCACTGCAAACGCGCCGAGGGCGCTCCTTGGGTCGCCGCCACTGATCGAGGCAACGCGACTCCTCCTGAATCGCGGAGCTGGCCTGTTGTGGTCTCTCCGAATCGCAAGGGGCCTCGAAGGCGCCCGCGATGCCGATTTCATTCGCAGGAACTTGCACAAGTGCGAACTGGCGATCGGTGACTCTGTGATCATGGCGCATGGCCGTCACCAGCCCAGATATACCGGAAGGGATGCGATCCTGGAGGAGCTGCTCTCTTCCGATCAAGCGGCCCGCTGCTTCGCGAGCCTCGACGCCTATCGGGCGGCGCTCGCATTTCGCCTGGAGCCCTCATCCGCCGAGGCATCGCAGCCGAGCGAGGCTCTTCTTTCCGCGACCGCCGAGAGGTGGGTGAAGGCGTTCGTTCATCTGGAGCAACGGAGAGCGGAGCGCGACTTCACGAACTGGGAATCCTACGCGCGATGGGATGGAATCCGCGAGGCATCCCTCAATAGCCTGGCGGAGATGCCGCGCAACCTCGTGAGGAACGCGCGCCTTGGCCGACTCTCGGCCCGCTATCCCCGGGAGCGGCTGCTGAGGACCCTGCCGGGGCTGCTTCTGCTCCGCGGCTCCCGTTGGGATACCGAGTCCTCGCAGTTTCTCCGTGAGTGGGGAAAATACAATTGAGCGCATCCTTGGCAGAACGATTCTCCGGCGTTCTGGGCTCCGACGTCACGGGTGTCACCCTGCTGGCGGAGAACAAATACTGCGGCATCCATCAAGGGACCTCCGCGGGAAAACCCGTGATCTTCAAGCAGTACAAAACCGAGGACGACAAGCTGGCTCGGCTGGAGGCGGATGGAATCAGCTTCTACCATTCGATCGCTTCCGAACGCGAGACCCTCATCGACTCGAAAGTTCTCGGCTACGATGCGGCGCAGAAAATCATCGCGATCTCCTTCGTGCCGGGAGCGCGGCTCTCGGACTTCCTGCGCTCAGTGGCGGGGAGCCGTGATCGGTGGGCCGAGGGAGTCCACGCGATGGAGGTCCTCGGGTCGTTCCTCTCCGAGATGCGCTCAAGGACGAAGCGGGAAGGTGAACCGCTCGATCCTTTTCACTTCGAGTATCTGCGTTACGCCTCGAGTCGCCTTGCCTCGCTGCCAATTGTCGGGTCCGTGTTCTTTCGCAATGCATTAATAGAGGCCGAAGGCCTGATCGATAGGATATCCACGAGCGGAATCTCCGCATCCATGGCCCACGGGGACTTCGTCCTCCGAAACATTCACATCGATGGGGCGAAGGTCGGCGTGATCGATTTTGCCAATACGATCAAGGCTAGCAGCCCGCTAAACGATCTCTGCAATCTGTGGCAGGGACTGGAGAACATGTTCCTCCCGGCCGAGTTCAGAAGTTTGCTCTGGGAAGGCGTCGCCCGTGGATTCGGATCGATGCCGTTCGACGAGGCCGAGGAGCAATTCTTTCACGAGTATCATCGCCGCCGCTGGTTAATGCTGAACTGGAAAACAGGGGATCCACGGCGGTGGCTGAAAGCCGTCCGGGGAATGATGACATTCGCCAAGCCGTGGGAATCGGGCGTGGGAGTTATCGCGAAATGACCATGGCTTCCCTGCTTGGCATTCTGGTCTTCGTCATCGGCGTGCCGGCGGTCGCCGCATGCCTCTTCGCTTTTCCCCACAAGCGGCGATTGTTCCTGAGCGTGATGGTCTTTTCGATTTGCTACGTCAAGAAGCCACTCTATCAGGAGGTCTTCTTCGTCAACTATCGCGGAGTCGATCGGGGATTCGCCGTCACGGTGCCCGATCTCTTGTTCTTTGGATTCCTCGCATGGATGATGGCGGGTGGCCTGCGGGAGAAGATCCGCTGGCTCCCCTTCAATTCCATACCCTGGTTCCTGCTGATCATCGTTTCGGGATTCTCGCTGATAGGAAGTATCGAACCCCTCTATGGCCTCTTCACGATCCACAAGTTCATTCGCTGCTGGATTCTCTACCTTGTCATCGTGAATCTGGTGCGGGATCGCGCGGATGTGATGGCGGTGCTCACGGCGCTGGCTGCCTGCGTCGTATTCGAGGGATGCAACGTCCTCTGGGCGAAGTATATCACCAAGGAGGTGGTCGCGCGGTCGCTTGGCACATTTCGCCACCCGAATACCCTGGCAATGTTCACGGATCTGATCCTTCCCTTGTTGATGGGCTCACTGATGGCGGGGGCGCTGATACGGAAGCAGCGAATCCTCTTCTCGGCGGCGCTGCTCTTGGGATTCGTCGCGGTTCTATTCACCAAGTCGCGGGCCGCGATGATTCTGTTGCCAATGTCGCTTGGAACGGTGGCACTGATCTCCGTGGCCATGCGGCCGACCGGTCGCAAATTTGGGATTCTGCTGATCGGCGTCGCCGCGATTGGGATTATTACCCTGTTGGCGCTCCCGCGCCTCATTAAGCGATTCGAGTCGGCGCCGAAGGAATCCGCGGAGACGCGCGGGTACTTCAACGATGCCGCGAAGGCGATGGCGAACGAGAACCTCTTCGGCGTGGGCATCAACCTGTTCTCCCACTCGCTCGCGGAGAGCGACTACTATTGGTATGTCTATCCCGACAAGACCGAGGTCGATGACCCCGAGGCATTCCGGGAGACAACCCAGGGCCAGAGCCGCCTTGGAACGGCACACCACATCTATTGGCTCTATGCGGCGGAGACCGGCTACCCCGGGCTTCTGGCGTTTCTGCTGCATACCGGTTTGTTCTCCGCCTACAATCTTATCTACTTCCTGAGGGAGAAGGATCACCTCTTCAAGTCCATCCTGCTCGGCATGCTTGTCGGCACAACGATCCACCACCTCCATGGCGTGCTGGAATGGATCTTTCGACAAACGGAGGTCCAGTATCTCTACTTCGTCCTGATGGGTACAATGGTGGCAATGGTGGCGATTCGCCGCCGGGAAATGGCGGGGCCACCATCATCGCGCGGCAAGTTATCCAGACCATTGAAACGGGTTTCGATTGTCCCCAAGCCCGTCATGGCGGACCGTCCATCTGCGACAGGGGTGCCTCTTTGACGCCAGACGATGTCCCAATCGAAACGACCGCGGAAGGTGAAGCGACGGGCGGAGCCGGACTCCCGGTGGATCCCCGGGCAATTGCCTTGGCCCTCTGGACGATCCGCTGGCCGCTTGCTATCGGAGTAGCGTCTTCGCTCGTTATCGGTCTCGCCTTGGCGATGATCTTCGCCAAGCGCAGCTATACAGCCGAGACATTGATGCTGTATCAGGCACCGCCGGAGCAGACGCCGGAGGCGGCGACTATGCCGTCCCTTCTGACGCTCCTGAACATGGTCAAACTTCCATCAAATCTGGAGACGGTGATCGCGCAGTTGGATCTCGGCGTCGATACCCGCACCCTCGGCGGGGCGACGAAGGTTGAGCTCCAGCCAAAGACGACTCTCGTGATGATCAGTGCCTCGTGGGAGAACGCCCGCAAGGCATCCGAAATCGCCAATGCCCTTCGCGACACGTTTCTGCAAACGCAGACCCGCCTGAGGCGCAACGATGCCGAGACAAGGGTGCATGATCTGACCACGCGAATCGACGCCGTGAGTGCGAAGATGGCGGTCGCCGAGGACAAGCTCCGCGCGTTCACCAAGGAGAACCGCGTGGTGCACCTCTCCGAGGAGGCCCGCGCCCTGTTGGACGAGCTTTCATCGGTGAACCTGCTTTACGAGCAGGCCCGCATCGACAAGCGTTCCACGGAGCTCCAGGCGGCCAATGCCGACCGCCTGATCAAGGAGCTGCAGGATGAGATGGCCAAGGAGCAGCAATCCCAGGCCGCGCTGAGCGATGCGCTGAGCGAGACGAACATCCGCATCCAGCGGCTTCGCGAGTCGATCATGGACGACCGGGAGACGCGGGCCAACTACGCCCTCCTCGAGGAAGCGAGGCTCAATCTTGACCGCGCAACCAAGGCCCACGAGACGGGGGCGATCTCCCAGGAAGTGCTCGGCGAGGCTGTTGCCAAGCTGAAGATCATCGAGGCGCGGGCCGTCGATTCGCCGCAAGTCGCCGGATGGAAGAAGGAAATCGAGGTGCTGGACAGCAAGGTGATCCCAAGTGGCGGCGGCAGCGGCGGCGTGACCGGCAACCTCCTGAAGGACATCATGTTCCGCTCGTTCGAGATTCGCCTTCAGCAGACAACGGTGACAGAGCGGGTGGACGCCCTTGCGGAGGCGCGAAAGCGCGTGGACGATCGGCTCGCCCGGTTGCCGGACTTGCAGCGGACCTTTGCCCAGCTGACGCGCGACGTGAGTACGCTGGAGGCGGAGGCGGGCCTCCTGGAGCAACGCTTGGGGGAGGCCAATCGCCTCCTTGAAGCAAGCGCGCTCCCGTTCACACTGGTCTCCGAAGCAATGCCGCCGCCCCGATCCTCGAAGTCCAACGCCAAGCTGCTGGCCGCGGGGGTGACGATTCTCCTGGGCGCGATTGTACTGGGTGCTGGTGTCCTCATCGCGGTGCTTGATCCGCGAATTCGCACGCGTCGCGAATTGGAAATCGCGCTCCGCCAGGTCACTGTACTCTGCGAGATTCCTGCGCGTCCCGAATCCCAAACACCGTTGATCTCCGACGAATCAGAGGACGATTTGACGGAGATCTATCGCGCGGCGGCACGCCACCTGCGCACGCTGCTTCCCCAGCAAGGCGCCCGGCTACTGGTGACGGCGCCGGGGCACGGCGAAGGAACGAGCACCATCGCGGTCAATCTTGCGGCGATTCTTGGTCGCTGGGGGGAAAGAGTCCTCCTTGTTGATGCAAATCTGAGGGACGAGACCCCCGGCCCGGAAGCGCAGCCGCGTGCCGCCGGATGGCGAGGCATCCTGCGGATCGCAACGAGCAAGGGAGTCTTGTCGAACGGAACGGCGGGCGATTCCCCGCTCCGTGGATTGCTGAAGAATGATCCGGAGATTGGATTGTCGCATCTGCTGGAGGATGCTTCGCTGCCGCTCTCGCGTGCAGTGGTTCCAACACACCTAATGAATGTGTCCGCGGTCGTTCACGCATCAAGAACCGCATCGCCAGACCTGCTGGCGACGGAACGCTTCCGGTCGCTGCTCGCGGAGGCGTCGCGGTCTTTCACGATCGTGCTGGTTGATGGTCCTCCCGTGCTTGCTTCCGTCGACGCGGAGAATGTCGCGCTGGCGGTGGACGGAATCGTGCTGGTGGTGAAGGCGATGGGTCCATTCGGCATGGCGGTGCGCGGGGCCACCGAGCCATTCGCCCGCCTGGGCAAGCCCATCACCGGAGGAGTCCTCACGGGCGTCGCCGCGCTGTATGCCTCGGGCGCGAGTTCCAAGTAGATTGAGGATACTATTCCTGTCCAATCTGTATCCTCCCCAATACCTTGGCGGATACGAGTTGCTGGCCCGGGAAGCAGCGGTGGAGTTCACACGGAGGGGGCACGATGTCCGAGTCCTGACGAGCACCCACGGTGTCGGCGCTCCCTCAAGCGAGCACATCGAGGGTGTTCGCGTTGATCGTCGGCTGGAATTGGAGGTTCCATTTGATCGCCGCTATCAGTTCCGCGCCGCGAGACGATGGCAAACCGCCGTCGGGAATCGTCGGGAGATGCGCCGGTCGCTGCGCTCCTTCCGCCCCGACGTGGTGTTTGCGTGGAGCCAGCTTCGCCTGACACTGGCGCCTGTTCTGGAGGCCACCGCCGTGGGCATCCCCCTGGTCTGGTCCTTCAACGATGCAAATCTGCTTAGCTATCGCGATGCGCCATTCAGCAAATCGCATCGGGGGCGAATCAGATGGCTCCTCTCACGCTGGTTCCTGCCGGGGAGCAGCCCGCGAGCGCTTTCCTTCGCCCACGCCGCCGTCATTAGCAATAGCCTGAGGGAAGACCTTGTTGCCGGTGGACTTCCCCTGCAGGGAGCGACACTCATCCATCAGGGCATACCCACCGATCAGTTTCCTCCCCGGCAAGACATCGGAGCGATTGCCTCGCCCATGCGAGTGTGTTACATAGGGCAGTTGCAATCCTACAAGGGGGTGCACGTGGTTCTCAACGCCGTCTCCATCTATGCATCCCGGCACGGTCCCGAATCCGTGAGCCTGACAATCGTGGGAAGTGGACCCGCCGACTATGTGGCCAGCCTGCGGGCGATTTCCGAAACCACCAATGCGAAGGTGGCGATCCTGGATCGCATGCCGAGGGAGCAATTGTCGGCGACCTATCGCGCGCACGACGTCTTTGTGTTTCCATCAAGTTGGCGCGAGCCATTCGGCCTGACGCATCTGGAGGCGATGGCCTCGGGCCTTCCCGTGGTCAGCACCATGGACGGCGGCCAGGCGGAGTTCCTGCGCCCGGAGGAGAATTGCCTGGCATGCCCCCGCGAGGACGCGGAGGCGCTCTGCGGGTGCCTCGAACGCCTGAAGAACGATCCATCGCTTGCGGAGCGAATTGCGCTGGCCGGTCGCGAGTTGGTCCTTGAAGAGTATACAACGAGTCGATATCTTCGCGAGCTTGAGGAGTTTGTCGTAGGCTCCGTGAAGAGCGATTCATGAAGACCATCCACGTGCCGCGGCGCTTCACACGCTCCCACTGGGGCGGTACCGAAACAGTGATTCTGCAAACATGCCGGCAGCTTTCCGCCTTGGGCCACGAGGCGCGGATCGTGACGCCGCAGGCCCTCTCCGATACGCGGCGGGAGGTGATCGACGGCGTCCCGGTGGAGCGCTTTCCCTATTTGTATCCATGGTTTGGACTCTCCCCCGAATCGAAGCGCCGTCTGGATCAAAAGGGCGGGAACCTCTTCTCCTTCTCCCTGATGCGCGCGCTGAGTGCGGAGAAGGGCATCGATGTGCTGCACCTCCACACGGCGAAGCGCCTGGGCGGCATCGTCCGCCACGTAGCCCTCAAGAAGCGTATTCCCTATGTCATCTCCGTCCATGGGGGACTGCTGGACGTCCCCGCGGCGGAGGCAGCCACGTTTGCCGAACCGACCAAGGGGAAGGCCGAGTGGGGAAAGCTGCTGGGTTGGTGGGTGGGCTCGCGGCGTGTCTTCGACGATGCCAGCGCAATTCTGTGCCTTGGCACGGAGGAGCTCCGCCTGGTGCAGGCCCGCTATCCCCGCGCCCGCGCGATCCAGTTTCCAAATGGCGTTGATGCGGAACGATTCGCGACCGGCGATGGTCGCGCCTTTCGCGAGAAGTATCATCTCCCACTCGAAGTCCCGGTGATTCTGGTCATGGGGCGCATCGACGGCCAGAAGAACCAGAGGCTGGCGGTGGAGGCGCTGGTGGCGTTGAAACTGAAGGGGATAAGGACCCACCTGCTTCTGGTGGGTCATGTGACCGACGACGCCTATGAGTCGGGCCTACGCAAGCTGATCACCGAGAAGGGACTTGAGAGCAATGTCACGCTCATTCCCGGGATCCCTTCGTCGAGCCCGGACCTCGTGAACGCCTTCCATGCCGCCGACGTGTTCCTCCTTCCGTCCATTCATGAGCCATTTGGAATCGTGATCCTGGAGGCCTGGGCGGCGGGCCTGCCGGTGGTGGCAAGTCGCGTGGGTGGTGTTCCATCGTTTGTGGAGGATGGCGTGGACGGGTTGCTCTTCGAGAGTGGCAACCTTGACCAGGTCGTGGCCGCGATGGAGGCACTTCTTGCGAATCGCGAGCGGGCTCAATCAATCGCCGACGCGGGACGACAGAAGGCGACGCAGAAGTTCAGTTGGTCGAGCATCACAACGCAGTTGGTACGTCTCTACGAGGAGGTGATCCGTGAAAATCCTCTTCGTAAATGAGAAGCTTGGCTGGTTTGGCGGCGTGGAGCAGAATGTTGGAGACACCGCGGACGGACTCCGTGCCGCCGGGCATTCCTGTTTCCTCGCCTGGGGCGAGAAGACGATTCGAAACCCGGATGGCTTCGCCCAACTCTTCGAGGGGACGGCCCCATGTCGCGAGCTAGGCGCCGCGGGCGGCGAGTCGCTCGGCGCGATCGCCAGCCGGTTCGCGGTAGACATGATCTACTTCCACAAGATCGGGCACATCCCGACGCGCGCGGAACTGGGAGTAAACCTTCCATTGGCGCGAATGGTCCACGACCACGATCTGTGCTGCCCGCGTCACCACAAGTACTTCGTCCACAACGCCCATGTATGCCATCACCCGGCGGGCTGGCGGTGCTGGATCGACCTCGCATGGGTCCATCGCGCGCCGGGCACGCCGCTGGGAGTTACATTCGGCGGGCTCCGCGCGCACCGGGCGGAGCGCGAGCGAAACCACACGCTCGATCTCTGCCTTGTGGGGAGCCGGTTCATGAAGCGCGAACTCGAGATGAACGGATTCGCCCCCGAACGTGTATACATCCTTCCGCCCGTGGTGAAGAGAGTCCCCCGGGAACCAGCACCGATGCCGGACGAACCCCACATCCTCTTCGTGGGGCAGCTCATCCGCGGGAAGGGTGTGGACCTCCTGCTGGAGGCCATCGCGAAGCTCCCCCCGCAGTACGGCGCCACCATTGTGGGAGAAGGGAATGCCCGGGAGGGCCTGCAAGCGCGCGCGCAGGAGCTCGGCCTCGCGAATCGTGTTCGATTCACGGGTTGGGTGCCGAATGAATCGCTCGACAAATACTACGCCCATGCGAGAGTATTGGCGGTTCCAGTTCGCTGGCCGGAACCGTTTGGCATGATCGGGCTCGAAGCCATGCATCACGGGCGCCCCGTTGTGGCTTTCGCCACCGGGGGCATTCCCGACTGGCTCGACGATGGCAAGACGGGGTTCCTGATCGGCGAGCGCGACGTGGAGGGCTTTGCCGCGGGTCTGCTGAAACTGCTGGAGGACAAGGACCTGGCGACGCGCCTTGGGCAGAATGGCTGGGAGAAGGTCAAGTCGGAGTACTCCTTCGACGGTTACGTCAGGAGCTTGGTCACCTTGCTGGAAAAAGTCAGCCAATGAAGCTGGGCATCTGCACATTTGGCGGCGACGGTGGCAAATCGGGGATCAGCCGATACATCGTCAGCCTGCTTCAGCAGTTTGAATCCCTCGCGTCGGACATGACAATCGATGTGATGGTCTACAAGAGCGAACTCGATGTCTTCCTACCGGCGGGATCCAAGAAGCTCCGCCCCATCGAGTTTCCCGATTCGCTCAAGCCACCGGTCAGGAACATCTTCTGGCATCAGGCGTCGCTGCCGGGCCTCTGCAGGCGGGAGGGATACGACGTGATGTTCCTCCCCGCGGCCAACCGGCGGTCGGCGCTGCGGCTCCCCTGCCCCATGGTGGGCACGGTGCATGATTTCTCGAGCATCCATGTGGCGGGGAAGTACGATCCCTCCCGGATGTTCTACATTCGGCAGGTTCTTCCCTTCCTCATTCGTCGGCTGGATCACGTGCTGACCGTGAGTGAAAGTAGCCGGCGCGACATTATCTCCTATGCCAGGGTTCCCGCGGAACGCGTCACAGTGACGCCGCTTGCGGCGGATCACGGAGTGTACTTTCCCGGCGATGTGGAGGCGGCGCGCCGCGCCGTGGGAGAGAAGTACAAGATCAGGGCGCCCTATGTCCTCTATACATCGCGCCTGGAGCACCCGGGAAAGAATCACGTTCGGCTGATTCAGGCGTTCGACCAATTGAAGACAAGGGAGAACCTCCCCCATCAACTCGTTCTTGCGGGAAGCGATTGGTCGGGGTCGGAGCAAGTACACAAGGCCGCCAGCGCGGCGCGACATTCGGCGGACATCTGCTTTCCCGGTTTCGTTGCGGGTGGCGATCTCCCCGCGCTCTATCGCGGGGCAGAGGCCTTTATCTTCCCCTCGCTCTTCGAGGGATTCGGCCTGCCGATTCTCGAGGCGATGGCGTGTGGCACTGCCACCGCGTGCTCGAATCTCTCGTCCATGCCGGAAGTGGCCGGGGACGCGGCCCCGACTTTCGACCCCTACGATGTCGATGCCATCGCATCCGTGTTGGGCAAACTGCTGACCGACGACGCGTGGCGCGCGAAGTGTCGCCAGGGCGGCATCGAGAGGGCGCTTCAGTTCAATTGGAAGCGGACCGCAGAGGCGACGCTCAGTGCCCTGCGATCCGCGGCGAGCAAGCACTGACAGGAAAGGGCGATGTCCCATGAAGGCAAACGGTTCGGAGTTCTTGCTGCTCAAGCCAACTCGGTCGGCCCCCCATGCCGATGCGTTGGCCCGTGAGTTGGGCATGCCGCTGGCCCCAAGGGCCGAAGTCGAAACCGGAAAGACGGCTGTCGTGTTCATGGAACGCGGCATGGCAAGCGGCGGATGGCTTCGTTCCCTCGGCGATGTGGTGCTGTGTGTGCCACCCGATTTTCCGCTCGCCGACTTGACTGCCCTCTCCTTCGGGGCCTTCGGCAACGCGATCCGCCGACTGGTGGTACACACGCCGATGCATCACCTGTTTGCGCTGGAGCGTCTTGAATTCCCGGCGCACCGTGTGGAGTTGATTCCCCCGGGTGTGGATATACGGGCGTTCGCCTGCACGACGGAAAAGCGCGATCCAGGAATGCTCGTGGTGGCGGAGTTCGAGGGATGCGACCCGGGATTCGTCGTTCGCTCCGGCCTCAATCGTGAGGCCACCGTCGTGAAGGTTGGTGCCGCTCCCCAGCCGGAGCGCGCCGCCGCCTTTGCCCGTGCCGGTGCGGTTCTGGTCGCCGCGGCGAACCGCGAATCAGGCGCGGGGGCCTCGCTCCTTCTGGAAGCAATGGCCTCCGGTGCGCCGGTCGCGGTTTCGCGGACATGGGGGATGGAGCACCTCCTCGTTGACGAGACGGAGGGACTGTTCTTCCCCGTGGATGGCACAAAAGGTGGCCGCGATGCCGTTCGCCGACTCCTCTCCGATCCCACCGAGGCGGCAAGGCTCGGCGCGAACGCCGCAGCGAAAGTCTCCTCGACCCTGACGATGGCTCACTACGCCGCGCGCATTCGGCGCATCGCCCTCGTTCCAGGGGACGCTGCCTCGCCGGAGTTCTTCCTGATCGCGGCCCATGGGCGTGCCGAAGCGGCGAGCAAGGGATGATGGAATTGGGCACCACCACGCCCCCGCGGCTCTCCGCGCCCGCGCGTCTTTGGATGGCGCTGGGGCGCATCGCCTCGCCGGGCTCCGCCTTGGTGATTCTTGCCGCACGGCTGTTGACGGGCGCCAAGAACCTGAAGGGAAAGGGAATGGCGGTGATGGCAGGACGGCTTTCGCTGGTGGGCCCCGGGACGCCGAGGAAGCTCCCATCAGGGCGCATGATTCCCGCCGGAGTCTTCAGCGAAAGCGACCTCTCCCGACGGATGAATCTCGAGTTGTCCGCCGAGGAACTCGACGCCAGCTATCTGCGGCGACTCGGCCCGCGCAAGGACCTGGCGATTCTGCTGAGGGGGCTTTGGGCGTTGGCGCTTGATCGGGGCCCCGCGGAGGAGAGGGCGGACACGGATCATTTCAACCTCTTCGGGGTGATCGTCAACAACTCGGAGACCGATCGCATTCTCAAGACCATCGAATCCCTGGCGGTGTCGCACCCGAACATGCTGATCAAGATGCTGCCGGGTGGCCCGGCGGAGCCGGCGCCGCCCACACACGTCTGTTTTGTGAACGCCAACAACTTCAATCTGGCGCTAGAGCGGCCCGAGTACCTGAAAGTCCTGCGGGGATCCGATCTTGTGCTTCCCGATGGGATCGGCGTGAAGATCGGATTGCAGATGGCAGGCGGACGCCTCCGCAAGAATCTGAACGGAACAGACCTGCTCCCACATCTCTCGGAATTGTTCATCCGCCGCGACTGGCCCGTTTTTCTTCTGGGCGCGACATCCGAGGTGCTGGCCCGCGCGAAGGCGAATCTGGAGAAGCGCCACCCGGGCATCCGCGTGGCGGGAATGCACGACGGATACTTCAAGGCCGAGAACGAAGCGGACCTGTGTGAAGAGATCAATCGCTCCGGCGCGGTCGCGTTGATCATCGGCATGGGGACTCCACGCCAGGAGATGTGGGCTGCGCGCAACGCGCAGCGGCTCCAACTGCCGCTGGTGCTCTCCATGGGCGGGCTGATCGATTTCCTGGGAGAGAAGAACCGCCGCGCGCCCCTGTGGATGAGGCAGGCCGGGCTGGAGTGGGTCTTCCGCCTTCTCCAGGAGCCCGGGCGCATGTGGCGCCGCTACATCATTGGAAATCCCGTCTTCCTCCTGCGCGTGAGGAAGTGGGTCGGGAAGAGTTCAACGCCGCGGAAAGCGAGATAGAACCGATGGCAGCGAAACCACCGGCAGGAAAGCAACTTGATCAGGGGGAGGAGGGGTTGGAGTTCACCCCGCGCGTCTTCGCCGAACTCTGCAATCCCGTGACCGGCGAGATCGATCCCGATTGGTATCGCATGCGGCTCCGCTTTCGCCATCCGATCCTCTTTTACTTCAGCATGCACTCCCCCACCGGCCGCGTGATGAAGCGGATCGTCGATGTGATTTTCTCCTTCTGCGCGATGCTGGCCCTCTCTCCCGTCTTTCTGGTCACGGCCATTGCGATCCGGTTGGAGTCGAAGGGCCCGATCTTCTTCTCCCAATCCCGCGTCGGCGTGGGCGGGCGGGAGTTCCCGTTCTTCAAGTTTCGCTCCATGGTCCCCAATGCGGAGGCCCTGAAGACACAGCTCATGGCGCAGAACGAATCAGGCCAGGGGGTGATCTTCAAAATGAAGAACGACCCCCGCGTCACGAAGGTGGGCCGCGTCATCCGCAAGTTCAGCGTCGATGAACTGCCGCAGTTCTACAACGTCCTCCGCGGAGACATGTCGGTGGTTGGGCCTCGTCCTCCGGTTCCGGGAGAGGTTGTCCAGTATCAGGTGGACGCATGGAAGCGGTTGGCGGTGATCCCCGGGCTGACGTGTGTTTGGCAGGTGAGCGGGCGCAGCAGCATCGGCTTCAAGGACCAGGTGAAGCTGGACGTGGATTACATCCTGCGCCAAAACGTCTTCTTCGACATCTACCTGATTTACCGAACCGTTCCCGCCGTGCTGAAGGGCGAAGGGGCATTCTAAACTGAAGGGGCGTTACCATGGCAGAGAACAAGCTGAACATTCTCATCGTCGAAGACGATCCGCAGCTGTTGCGAATCCTGCAGGCGGTGCTCAAGCAGGAGATCGAACTGCGCATCGCCAACACGGGCCGCCTGGCGCTGCAAATGATCGAGGACCAGCCACCGTCCATCGTGCTGCTGGATATGCGACTTCCCGACATGATGGGGATGGACATCCTGAAGGAAATCGCCCGCAAGGCGATCCCCACGACGGTAATCGTGATGACCGCGCACGGCTCCGTGGACCTTGCTGTGGACGCGATGCGCGAGGGCGCCTATGACTTCATGACGAAGCCGCTGGATTTCGAGCGCGTCCGCGTCATGGTGCGCAACGCTGTCGAGCGCCATCGAATCATCCAGGAGCTGGATAGCTACAAGACGCAGTATGAGCGCACGCGGTTCCGCGGGCTGATGGGTTCCTCGCCCGCGATGCAGCGCCTCTATCGTCAGTTGAGGAGCGTGGGCCTGGGCTCCTCACCCGCCCTGCTGGTCGGTGAACCCGGCACCGAGCTGAGCGCCTGTGCACGGGCGCTGCACGACGAGAGCGCCCGTGCCTCCGCACCCTTCGGCGAGTGCGCCGGCAGCACGCTCGGACCCGACGCGCTCGCCATCGCCCTGACCGAGTATGACCGCGGCACCCTCTCCATCTCCGCCGTGGAGGACATGCCCCGCGACGCGCGGGAAGCCCTCCTCGCCTATCTGCAGAAGGGGCGCATTGGCGACCACGCCTGGTCGACCCGCGTGATTGCGTCCAGCCACGCCGCCCTAAACGAGCTGGCCCTTCAGGGGAGGTTCGAGAAGGACCTGCTGGTCGCTCTCGAAGTGGCCCGCATCCAGGTCTCCCCCCTGCGGGAGCGCGGCGAGGACGTACTCGACATGGCGGAGCACCTGCTCGGCGCCTATACCAGGGAGCTCGAGCGATCCTTCACGGGATTCTCCGACGAGGTCGAGGTCGCACTGGTTCACTATGAATGGCCCGGCAACCGGGGCGAGCTCGAGAAGGTGCTGCGCGCGGCAATCCAAAAGCACGAGGGGCGAACGCTGACGCTCGAAATGCTTCCGGCGGAGATTTCCGCCACGCTGGCCAAGGGAGACGCGAAGGGCGCGGCGCCCGTCCGCGGCTTGGCCGGCGGATCGATCAGACCCCTGTGGCAGGTTGAGCGTGAGGAGATCGAGAAGGCCCTCAAGCTGTGCGAAGGAAATGTCCTTCAGGCGGCGCGCCTGCTGGAGGTCAGCCCGGGCACGATCTATCGCAAGCAGCAGAGCTGGAAGTCGCGCAAGCTATAGGTCCGCCGCCTCCGGGCGCCCGGCATACAGTTCCGGCACCGTGTCGAGATAGGCGCGTGCCAGTTCCTCCACAATCTCCGCAAGGCGCGCCGTGCGTCCCTGCCGGATATCCGTCTGGATTCTGTTGCAGAGCGCCTGAACGCGGCGGGCACCTAGGTTGCCACTCCGGCTTTCCCACGTGTGGGCGAGCGCGCGCGCGTCGTCGGGCTTCCCATCCTTGACTGCATGCCGCATCAACTCGACGACGGGCTGGAATTCACCAATGAAGGAGCGAACCAGATCGCGCGTCAGGCTGTCGTCGGCGTCGCCGACGAGCTCGGCGAGACTGCGGAGCGGCTCGGGATCGAAGAGCGGCTCGTCATCCGCGACACCATGTGGAGCCGGCGCCACAACGGGCCTTGCGGGCGCGGAGTCGGCCATGTTCTGCAACGCTTCGCGCAGGGTGTCCATGAGCTGCTTCGACTGCACCGGCTTCCGCAGATAGTCATCCATCCCGGCCTCGATACACCGCTCCCGGTCCCCTTGCAGAGCGTTCGCGGTCATCGCCACGATGATAGCGTGATGCCCGGACTTCTTTTCCCGCTCCCGGATGATGCCCGTTGCCGTGAAGCCGTCCATCACTGGCATCTGGCAATCCATGAGGATCACGTCATAGCGCGTCCGGTCCGCGGCATCCACGGCCTCCTGGCCGTTGGAGGCGATATCACACTGGTAGCCACCCTTTGCGAGCAGGAGCGATCCCACCCGTTGGTTGATGGGATCGTCCTCCACAAGGAGGACCAGACTCGGCTGGGGACTGGTCGCGCTTCCTGCAACGGCGTCGGGTGCGTGGGCGATGGGTCTGGACGGGTCCACCATCTCCGCGATTAATCGCTGGAGAGTCGTTCGCCGCACGGGCTTCGTCACATAGGTGCGGAAACCGCGGTCAAGATACTCCTGAGCCGCCCGTCGCGATGGAATGGAAGTAACGAGCACGAGTTGCCCGAAATCAGGCGATGGACCCGCCGCCGCGAACCCGGCCAAGTCCTCCGCGTCGGAATCGATGTAGCTGATGGCGGGGCGAAATCCTTCGGCCAGGAAAGCCTTCGCCGCGGGAAGGCTGTCCGCTTCGCGGACCACGACGCCCCAGATTTCGAGCTGCTGTGCAAGCACCCGGCGCGTGAGCTCCGTGGGATCGACGATCAACATCTTGATCCCGCGCATCTTCGCGCTGCGGATGCGCGTGGCGCTCATCGCTTCGGCAACAACAGCGCGCAGCACAATCGCCATGCTGAACGTCGTCCCCTTGCCGACCTCGCTCTCCACAACCAGCTGCGTGCCAAACAAGTCCGCCAGCATGCGCGAGATCGCAAGCCCCAGCCCGGTCCCACCATACTTGCGGACAATCGATGCGTCGAGCTGGATGAACGGCTGGAAGAGCCGCCCGACCGACTCCTCGGGAATCCCAATCCCCGTGTCGGTTACGCGGAAGTTCATCTTCACTTCCTTCCCGGAGACCGAGACGACATCCGCCCCGAGCAGGACGCTCCCCTTCTCCGTGAACTTCACCGCGTTGCTCAGCAGGTTCATCAGGATTTGCTGAAGCCGGGCGCGATCACCCATCACGTGCTCCGGCGCACCGGGGTCCAACTGGAGCGCCACGCTCAGCCCCTTGCGCTGCGCCTGGGCCGCCACCATGTCCAGGCTCTCCTCCAGCAACGTCCGAAGGGGGAACTCGGACTCCTCCATCTCCACCTTCCCGCTCTCGAGCTTGGAGAGGTCGAGGATGTCGTTGATGAGCATCAGGAGGTTCTCGCCACAGGTCTGAACCGTGCCGAGGAACTCCCGCTGGCGCGTGTCCATCTGCGTATCGAGGAGAAGCTCCGTCATGCCGATGATGCCATTCAGCGGCGTGCGGATTTCGTGACTCATATTCGCCAGAAAGCGGCTCTTGGCCTCCGTCGCGGCCTGGGTCTCCTTCGCCAGCTCGCGCGCCATTTGGTTCGCAACCCCCAACTGCCGGTTCAGTTCTGCCAGGTCGCGATGGGAATCCTTCAGTTCGTTGTGGATACGATCCCGCACAACGGAACTCGCCAGCGTACCGGCGAAGGCGGCAAGCAGGCTCAACTCCTCCCCCGTGAGTTGTGGTTGAGCGATATTCTGACTGAGTCGAAGCACACCCCAGATGAACCCGCCGAGCATCACGGGGATGAAATAGATGCGACCACCATCGCCCGGGCGAGTGACAATCTTTCCGGCCAGAAGGCGCGCATCGTCGGGCGCGAACTCCTCCTTGAATCGCCGCAGTCCCCCACTGGTCGCACTCATCGTCGACGGCCAGGCCTGGAACGGAGCGCTCAGCAAGTCGCCCGTCGCCACGTCGAACTCATTCGCATACAGCAGGGCGACCTCACAGAGCGCCCCCTCCACCACCAAGTGAAGCGCCTCGGGAACGGCAAACTCCATCTGGTCATGCACACGGATGGCGAGCAAGTCCTGCGTCGCCTGCGCCGTCGTGCGCAACAGCGCCATCAGCCGCACACCATCCGCGTTCGACTCGCGATCCTGCCCGGTATCCTGCCGCAGCGCCTTCAGGCGGGCATCTTCATCGGGACGAGTCGAGTCAGCTGGCATGCCGGGCTCCGGGACTAAGGGGCTTGGATTTTTCCACTGCGGGCATCTTGAACTCCAACCATCCCGATTCCTTCAAGAACGAATGCCCCCGATCCAATGCGCGGATCTGCTGGTTCCAGCGCTGCGCAATGGTCTTTTCTGAAGGGTGCAAGAAAGGCGGGCCGGGTTTCATGCCGTGGCTTTCATAATCCGAAGCTTGCCTCACAGTGTTTGCCTTGAGCGACGCGGGCGAGGGCAAAACGAACTCTGGGCCCCTCCCCATGAAGGAGCCCAGATTGTTGAACCATCATGGCTTGCGAAGAAAATGGTGCCGTCGAGAGGAGTCGAACCTCCACGGTGTTACCCACACGGACCTGAACCGTGCGCGTCTGCCAGTTCCGCCACGACGGCACCGGGCGGTGCTCGCAGCTATTCGCCGCGAGGGGGGAAAGTGTCGGCGGGGGAGGGCCGTCGCGCAACGGGAAAGTTTGCGGCCTTTGGGGGAGAAATCCGGGTCAGGGCTTGCGGCTAAGGCGGATCCCCTTGATGGGAACCGCCTCGTAGGACTCTCCGGAGAGCCGGTCGATCACATAGTGGATCTGCGCCGTCTCGCTGTCCAAGAGGCGCTCGAAGCGGAGACCGAGGACGCAGTGGGCGGAGTCCTCGGGCGTGCGGCGGAGGTACTGGCTGCGGACGATGCGGCTCTTCAGTTCAAGGGGGCGGGCGAGATAGGGAAGCTCGATGGTCACCTTGGCCCAGTGCGATCCGTCGGCGACGAGTTCGGCTTGCTCGGGGCTGACTTGGTAGCTCTTCAGGCGCATTCCCGTTTCTGAAATGTCCATCGCCACGCCACGGACTGGCGTTGCGGAAAAGGTCTGCTCGGGAACAAGCAGCGACAGCATCACATCCGCCGAGAGGGGGAGGCGGCGCGACTGGCGGCGGTCGTCTGGGGGATCGGGCGGAGGCATGGTGTCTATACGCGGTCGGTTTCGGTAGGGCGCCGCTACTTGCGGCGGGCGCGCTGGAAGTTCAGGCTGCCGAGGGAGTTGCGCACGAGGCCCTCGATGTTGGGATTCACGAGGATCGGGTTGGAGTAGGTCAGGATCGGCATGATGGCGCATTCGTCCTTCACCAGGATGCGCTCGGCCTCGATCATGTGGTCCTCGCGCTTGACCTGGTCCTTCTCGTTGCGGGCCAGCTTTACAAGCTCGTCATAGCGGGCGTTGCTCATCTTCGGGCGGTTGAACTCGTTCCCGGTCTCGAACATCTCGATGAATGTCATGGCGTCCATGTAGTCGCCATACCATCCGCTGCGGACGATTTGGAACTCGCCCTTGCGCGCGCGCTGGAGGCGGATGGACCAGTCCACGGGCTGGAGGCGCACGTCCACGCCAAGGGCCTCCTTCCACATCGCCTGCAACTGCTCTCCGATCATCTTGTGATCCTCGAGGGAGTCATAAAGGTACTCCACGGCGGGGAGCGGATTGTCGGGGCTATAGCCGGCCTCTGCGATCAGGCGGCGGGCCTCCTCCACGTTGCGCGGGCCGATCAGGTCGCCGGCATGCTCGCGAAAGGTGCCGCCGCGGGGGCTGGGCAGGGTCTCGGGAATGATGCCGCCGGAGACGACTTCCCCGCGGCGCAGCAGGCGATCGGTCAGGCGCTTGCGGTCGATGCAGATGGAGAACGCACGCCGCACGCGCGCGTCGGTAAAGGGCGCCACCTTGGTGTTGAAGTCCAGATAGTAGGTGCCAAACATCGTCCACGGCGTGAACTCCGGCTTGCCGCGCCAGCGCTCCACGTCGCCCAGCATCACGCGATAGGTGATGTCCAGGTCGCCGGTGGAAAAGGCCAGGCTCTCCGTGTTCAGGCTCTCGATGAAGTAGAACTCCACCTTCTTCCAGAAGATCGAATCCTTGTCCCAATAGGTGTCCGCCTTCGTCATCGCCACGTGATCCTTGGGGCGATAGAGCGACATGCGAAAGGGCCCATTGCCGATATACGTTTCGGGCTTCTGCCACCAAGCGTCTCCGTTGGCCTCGGCGGTCTTGCGGTTGATCGGAAACCAGCAGGAAAGATCGACGACGGAGGGGAAGTAGGGCATCGGATACGCAAGGTGATAGACGACGGTGTGGGGGCCCCTCTCCTCCACGGCGGTGAAGGCCTCGGCGCTGTCGAGCCCGCCCGCCGCGTAGAACTTGTCGGCGTCCTTCAGCGCGGAGAGGACGGTCTTGGCATATTCCGCGGCCAGGCGCTTGGTCAGCACGCGCTTGATGCCATAGGCATAGTCGGTGGAGGTCACCGGCGTGCCATCGTGCCACTTGGCGTTGGGCTGAAGCTGGAACGTCCAAACGGTATAGTCGTCATTGTGCTCCCAGCTCGCCGCGCCCGCGGGAATCGGTTGGGAGTCGCCATCGAGGCCGATCAGCCCCTCCATCAAGCCCCGGATCACGCGCCCGCCGATGACGCTCTGGTTCATCGATGGGTCAAAGGTCTCCGGCTCCGCGCCCAGGTTGATCTTCAGCGTGGTGCGGCGGTCCTCGGCCGATTGGGAAAACGCGGACGAGGTAATGGCCAGAATCATCAGGACAATCGAGAGGAAACGCGACACGGGCAGGGCCTCCGGCAAAGGGCGGGGTGTTTGATTGGCCAAGGCGACCACGGGTTGTGGGGGGATGGCAAGAAAGACTGTGGCCCCGGGCGATCGAATCCGCCGACGGGAGCAGCTTCCCCAGGTCGTCGCCAAGGAACTGGGTCCTGCGGGCCCCCGCAATGATCCAGGAGACGACCTTCATGCTCACGCCCTGCTCGTGGCGGACGGCAAATCCGTCGGCAATGAGGCGCTGAATGGTCTCCACAGTGAGAGCGCGGGCATGCCGGTAGGAGATCACGGAGGCGTGTGTGATGAACGGATGCACCCCCGGTGGCAGCGCGCACGACGTATCGGAGCCGGGGCGGCCTCATCCGGCATTCCGGGAATAGGCGGCAAGGAGGGAATCAGTCCGCTGAAGGGAGAGGATCTCCTCGCGTTCCTCGTCGCCCTTGCCGAGCGCCCGGAGGATATCGTCGAGCGAAATCGGGCGCGAGGACGGGCCGGGATTCCGCCACTCTGGAAAGCGATGGGTCAGCTCGCTCAACTCCCAGGGATCGTGGTCGCCATACGCATTGTATATCTCGCGGGCCAGGTCGGCATCCGCCGCCGAAAGCGTTATCGGCGGCAATTGGATGAGGTTGACGTAGTAGGAATCGGACGCCATGTGCTGCATCCAGCGGCATCCCAACCCCGAGGCGGATGGCGACGCCGCCTTCATCAGGTCGTAGGTGTTCGAGAGCACGGGACCCCACTTCATCGAGTAGGGCTGGTCGCCGGTGATGGGGCTCCCCCATCGGTCGAGGGCGGCTCGCTCGCAAAGCTACATTAGCTTGAGCAGCCTGACGCGATCCAGCGATCCCCCCGCCATCTCCAGAAGGAGAGCGGCGAGCTGGGTTGCCTTGTTCTCGTCGAAATGCCAATCTATGGCAGGCGTCGCGATTCCCTAGGATGGCGCAAGGTTGCCCAACCCGGTGCCTGCGGTCAAGTGGGAGGCGAATGCCCCCCCACCTTCCAGTGGCCCCGCCCGCCACCCCGTGGTCGCAATGGCGCCATGATCCCCGATCCCGCACATCCCCCCGCCCGATGGGTCCAGGTGGAAACAGCCCCGTGGGAGCACGCGATGCGCTTGCCGGGGCATCACCTGGCGGAGTGGCTGGCCGCGCGCGGGCGGCGGGTCGCGTATGTCAGCGCGCCGGTGTCGCCGTGGCACTTTCTATCCGGCGCGCGTCGGGCCGAGGCGCGCCGCCGGTGGTCGCTGGAGGGAGCGCGCGGCCGGTGGCGCACCCCGCGCATATACACGATGATCCCCCGCACGATGCTTCCGGTGCATCGGTCCCCCATGCTGGACACCGATTTCGCGTGGCGGTGGAGCGAGCGCCTGACGATACCGCGTGCCTCGCGCGTGCTGGCGGCGGAGGGCTTTGCCGGCGCCGAAGTGCTGACGATGCACAACCTCCAGTTGGCTGGCCTGCTGGATGCGCTGCCGCATCGGCGATTCGTGCTGAGGCTTGAGGACGACATCGCCGGGTTCCCCGAGATGCCACGTGCCATCGTCCGCAACGAGGCCGAGCTGATCGCGCGCGCCGACATCGTGACGGTAACGGCGGCGCGCCTGCGCGCAAAGGCCCACGCCGCCGGCGCGCGCCGCGTGGTTGATGTTCCCAACGGCGTCGATACGGCGCGGTTCCGGCGGCCAGAATCGTTGCCCCCACGCCCCGCAGACCTTCCGCCGGGGCCCGTGGCGATCTATGTGGGGGCGCTGGACAGTTGGTTTGACGAGGAGCTGCTGGCCGAGGTCGCGACCCGCCTGAAAGGCTGGAACTTCGCGCTGATCGGACCGCCGCGGCGGGAATTCGCCAAGCTGCGCGCACTCTCCAATGTCCACTTCCTCGGCCCGCGCGCTCCGTCGCTGGTTCCCGCCTACCTGTGGCATTCGCAAGCCGGCCTGATCCCGTTCCGGCGAATCCCGCTGATCGAGAGCGTCAGTCCGCTCAAGCTCTTCGAATACCTGGCCGCCGGGCTCCCCGTGGTCGCGACGCGTTGGGAGGAAATCGAGCGCCTCGCCAGCCCCGCGCGGCTCGCCGCCGAGGCGCCGGAGTTCGCCGATTCGCTGGAGGAATCCCTCGCCTCGCCCGCCGACGGCGTTGCGTGGGCGGGCGCCTACGACTGGGATGCGATCTTTCAGCGGCTCGACGCGGCGGTTGAGAACATCGCCGAATCTTCGCCCTCCGGAGCTTGACGCGGTGGACGCCGCCCGCGTCTATACACGCCGATGGCTCCCAGCGGCAACGAAACAACCGGCGACATGGAATGGACGACGCGCGAGTGGCGTCTGGTCTGGATCGCCTGCGCCGTGGCTGTCGCGCTCAGGTTCGCCTTTGGCGGACGCGGCTTCTGGCTCGACGAATACTGGACGCTGCACGCGGCAATGCTGCCGACGGATGCCCTGATCCGCGAGCGCGTTTCGGCGGGTCATTCCCCGCTGACGTTTTTCCTCGCCAAGGCGTTTCTCCCGCTCGACTTCCTCGGAGAGCGCGGCCTGAGGCTGGGCTCCGCAGTGGCGTCGGGCGCGGCGGTGGCCGGGATGGCTGCCCTGGCGACACGGCTGGGACTGAAGCGCCTGCTTCCCATCGTGCTCGCGCTCTCGGTCGCGTGCCCCCACTGGCAGCAGATCGGCACGGAGTTCCGCTACACGATGCCCCTGGTGGCGACGGCGGCGTGGCTGTGGTGGGCGGCGGTGGGATACGCGCGGGAGGGTACCTGGCGACGCGCGTGTACCCTGATGGGGCTGGCGACGCTTTGCTCGTATATACACGGCAGCGGATTCTTCGTCGTCGCCTCCGTCATGGTGTTCCTGATAGCGGCCCCGCGGGCGGGTTTCGGCGGCGGATGGCGTCGCGCGGTCGGCGGCGTCGGCGCCGTGTCGGTCGCGCTGGCATGCGTGGTTCCGCTCATGCTCGCCCTCCGGCCGCGCCTTGCGGAGAGCCCCGCGCGCAAGGGATTCGTGCCGTTTGACATGCTGCACAACTTGGCGGAAAGCTTCTTCTCCACCACGCTCGCCCCCCAGGCGATCATGGGTCTTGGGCCCGACTTTTTCCGCGTGGTGGAAATAGCGTTGATTGTCGCGGGCGTTGCCCTTGCCCTCTCCGCGCGAAGGGACCCGGGAGGCGCGGCCCTGCCAAAGTGGTGGATCTTCCTCGCCGTGGCCGGCTTCTTTGCCGCGCAGGCCATCTATTCCGCGACGGTCTCCAACGTGCAGGGAACGCTCCGCTACAGCGCCGCGCTCTCGGTGCCGTGCATCGTCCTGCTGGCGATCGGGTGGGACGCCGCCGTTGTACGCGGCGGGGGCCTTGCCGCGGCCTGGCGATGGGCCCTCGGCGGAGTGGTGGCGGTGCTGCTCGCCGCGGAATGCGCCAACCCCGGCCCATGGCATCGCGAGTCCATCCGCTGGCTCGCCGACCACCGCGCCCCCGATCAGCCCGTGGTCACCTACGGCCGCACGGTCAACCTGCTCGCCTTTTCGTTTCACGAATTCCCCCCCGGGGGCGCCATCGCCGGCATCGAGACGATCACCGAAACGCGCGAGCAGGCCTTCGCGATCCTTCGCGAAACGTGGGCCCCGGGCGATTCCGCATTCCTTTTCCAGTACCGCAGCAGCGATGATTTTGTGGAGGAGTCCCTTGATCGCCTGACCGCCGAGGGCTTTGTGACATACCGCAGGGAGTGGCGCGCCACCAGCGAACTCCGCATCATCGGCGTCGCCCGCAACGAAGCCGGAAAGGCGCGGCTGGAGGCGCTGCCGGAACTGCGGGTGTCGCCGCTACTTCCATCAGCAAGACGGTAGCATGGGCGTCTCGTCCATGTGGGTGTACCCGCAGGCACCGCTACGCCCGGGGGCTGGTGGTGCATGGACGGGATGTCCATGCCACCGTGGGCGGCGCCGCTGTTTTGCGCGTTCCCTGCTCAGTTGCTCGGCGGCTGGTGGTCCCCCGTTGCCATCTCCAGCGCCTTCTCCAGCACCGGATCGCCATTCAGGAAGTCGCCATCAATCGGAACATCCGGCGCCAGCCCGATGCCCTCGAACGGGGTGCCGTCGGGTTGCAGCGACTGCCAACGCGACATGATCAGCTTGTAGTCGTTGGGGAGCGGCTCCGCGGGGAACCCCGCGGCGGAGGCGAATCCCCGGGCGTTGAGGCAGTTGATCGAGAGCGAGTACGTCGTCTCCGGCTTGAGCCTTACCGGCATCGCCACCGTGTCGGGCGCTGTGTTTCGGATCGTGCCGACGATCTCGGGGAAGCTCTCTCCCCCGCCGCAGAACGACCATGATCCCTGCTTCATCGGCCGATCAAAACGCACAACGATCCCGGCGGGACCGGGGCTCACGTGGCGCGCGTTCAACGTGGGAGTGGTCGCGATGACGATGGGCGCATCGGCGCGCGTGATGGCGCCAAGCAAGAGGAGAAAAATCGTGAGGACGAGCCGCATTGGCTGGCCTCCGTTAGCGGTACTTCTTCACGAGCGCGGCGAACTCAAGAATCGCCTTGAGGAAATCGCGGCCCTTCACCGTGGAGCCCTTCACGTCCTCCCACCGGCGGAGAGGCTGCTCGAAAATATGGTCGGCGGGATTGCCGAGTCGCCGCTTGCGGCACGCGATCTTGTAGCGCGCCAGAAGCTCCACGTCGAAGATCCACTTGGAGATGAAGCGCTCCCTGAACAGCCCGCGCACAGCCCGCGTGTTGCGGAACAGCTTCGCGCCGCACTGGGTATCGTAGATCGCCATGCGCAGATAGTTGGACGCCACAGTGGCGAAGATTCGCCCCAGGTAGTGCCGCAGCGTTTGGCGCTGGATGTCGCGCCCCAGAAGCTGCACGCGCGAGCCCAGCACCATGTCCAGCGTGGGATTGGCGTGGACGATTTCGAGGAACGTTGGAATCTCGTCCAGCGGCGTCGCCAGATCCGCGTCCCAGAATCCCACGTAGTCGGGATCGGACTTGAATGCCTTAAGGAACCCGCGCCGCACCGCCTCGGCCTTGCCGCCGTTGGGCTGCACGTCCAGCACGTCGATCACAGCCGGCTCCGCATCGCGGAGCGAACGCAGCACCGCCAACGTGCCATCCTTGCTGCCATCGTTCACCATCAGGAACTTGACGCCACCGAGGTGTGCGATGCGCGCAAACGCGAGGATCGTCTCTGCGGGGAGGCGCTTCTCCTCGTTGTAGCAGGGCACGACGATGATGGCTCCAGGCATCGGGGGCTCGCAATCGGTGGCGTGAAGGCGTTGGGAGCATGGGAGCGGCGCCGCCCATGGCCAACGGGAAAAACGCTCCGGTCGCGTTGGCATTGACGCGCCGCCTTGCTCCGCAGTCATTTTCGCCCTGCCTGCGGAGGCTTGGCCGAGTGGTTTAAGGCACCTGACTTGAAATCAGACGTACCTGCAAGGGTACCGGGGGTTCGAATCCCTCAGCCTCCGCCATTTCCCAAAATACATCTGGCCGTCACGGCGCCACGGGATCGCGCTCCCTCAGCGAGAAACTCCCGCGCGAACGAATCTCCCCGTGGAGAGGCGTTTCCGTTTCCTTCTTCGTCACGATGAAGCGCACGTTGTGGGCAACCTTCGCCACTTCCCACAGTCCGTCATCCACCACGGGCCGCAGGTCGATCTTCGTTCCCGCGTGGCTCGCCAGCACCCAATCCTCATAGCCCCAGAATCCGGGGATCCCGCGCGCGTCCAGAGCGAGGATCTCCACCTGGCCGATGGGCTCCACTCGATAGCGCAGGTAGTTCCCGAGACGCACCATGTCGCGGCTCGGCGGATTGGAGATCAGCAACTCGTCGAAATTCCCAGCCGTGTGGCGCGCGTCCAGCCCGGCGACGACCACCGCCACCGCGATCACAGCGGGCCTCGGGATCCAACGCGCCAGCAACGCGATCCCCAGCGGCGCCAGCAACGCCACCGGCGCAATGAAGGGAATCGCCAGGCGGAACGGCCAATTATTCCCCAGCCCCATCCAGGCCGTGGAGGCGATGACCACCGCCCAAAACGCCGCCAACAGCCCCCCCGCCGCGCGCGCCCCGCGCCCCGGCGCCATCAGCGCGGCGACCACGCCCACCAGACCGGGAATGACCAGAGTGGGAGTCTGTGCCCAGGTCTGCCGCGGATAGAAGCTCATGCGGTTGCGGACTCGATTGGCGACCGATTCCACCGCGTCGCTCGCGATCATCGGGCGCATGTTCTCCATGAAGGCAAACGCCGACCCCAGGCGGCTGTGACTGCTCCACATCCACAGGAGCGGAAATACCGCCAGCGCCAGCCCCATCGCGCCCCACGCGATGACATCGCGCCACATGGCCCGCCGGATCGAAATCGCGAAGAACGCCAGCGCCGCCAACCCCCAAGGCACCGCGAGAAACCATCCCTCGTAGCGTAGCGTCCCGGCCACAACCACAGCCGCCGTCCCCCATGCCCACGCCCAGGACGGGCGCGCGGAATCCCCGCGCGCCACGTGGTACGCCACCGCGAGCATCGCGCCATAGAGCATCGCGACAAAGAGCATGTCGGGCTGAGAGGACTTCGACAGCGCCATCACGATCGGCCGCGTGGCGAAACACACCACCCCCGCCAGGGCCACCCACCGCCCCGCGCCCAACGCCCTCAATAACGCATAACCCAACCCCGCCGCCAGCAATCCGCAAACCGCGCCATGCACAATCCCAACCACCACCGGGGAACCACCCAGCGCCAGCATCGAACCCAGAATCCAAAAGTTCCCGCCCAGCCAGATGTGGTCCCACGTTGCGAAGTACGGATCCCGCGTCCACTGAATTGCATAGACCAGACGGCAATACTCGTCCGACGACGTAAACACCTCCCCCATCCGCGCCACCCCAAGCACGGTCCCGCCAAGCTGCACCGCCAGCGCGGCGAGCAACCACCGCCATTCGGCGCGGAGAGAGGGCGTGCTGGACGCGTCGTGACACACGGGATCGATTCGCGGCACGGATCAAACGCCGCAACGGCGATGAAGGTAAAGCGGGAAGGCGCCCCCTCGGAACGCCAAACTCCCGTTTGGCGCCGTTGCCGAACGACCCGATGATTACCCGGGGGCACGTCCGTCATCCAGCCGATCGGCAGATCGGCGTTCCCAGATGGCTAACCGCGCATCAAGTGAAACGCCACCTGCATTACCGCACCCACGATAACGCCAATCAGGCCGCCGAGGCGGACGATGCCCCGGAGTTCCCGCCCGCTGACGCGCTTGATGGTTTCCTCGATGCGGGCGGCGTCGAACTCCCGGATCTTGGCGGTGACGACGGCGGCGAGGTCGAGTTGCTCGCGGAGGAGCTGCGGCAGCAGCCGGTGGGCGCGGTCGTCCAGCAGCGCCGCCACGGCGGCGATGGCGCGCTCCCATTCGTCCGAGGGGAGCAGCGCGACCAAGTCGCGCACGGGTCGGTCGAGCACCATGCGGTCGATTCCAGCGGACGCGGCGGCGGAGACCGCATCGGCGCCCTCGGCGGTAGCGAGCCACTGGGAGAGCGCGCGCGAAATGCGCGAGGCCGCTGGCCCCTCGGAGAGTATTCCCGGCAGCGCGTCGGCAAGAGTCTCCGCGCTGGCGGATATACGCTCTCCGAGCGCGACGGTCAGGCCGGGGCTCAGCGCCAGCTCCCGCAGCTCGGCGGCGATTTCCTCCCAGCGCGCCTCCAGCATGTCGTGAATCGTGCGCTCGCCGATGAACATCTTGGCCATGGAATACTTGGCGATGATCAGCTCGCGGAGCTTGTTGGAAAGCCGCTCACGCGCGTCCGTGCCGAACTCCTCGCTGCCGAGGTAGGCGGCAAGGCCCTCCTGCACAGCGGGGGCCAGCGACGCGAGGCGCGGCGCCAGGGCATCGCGCGCGATGGCGGAAAGCGTGAACGACGCGGGCGGCGCCGAGAGGCGTTGCGCCACGGCGGGAACCGTCTCCTCCGCGGCGCGCGGGGCGTAGGCGGCAAGTTCCCGCGCCACGCGGTCGCGCGCGGCCAGCAGCGCCGCCCCGTGGTCGGGGCCCGCGACCACGATCAGCGACCGCGACTCCGTGGCGAGCTTCGCCAGCTCCGAGCGCAGCAGGCCTGCCATCGGCGTGCAAAGGTCCAGCCCCCGCAGGTGCGCCGCCAGCGTGTCCGAATCCAGCAGATCCCCCGCCACCGTCCGCCCGATGGAATCCGCCAGGCCGTCGCGATTCTTCTCCACAAGGCCGGGAGTCAGCGGCACGCGAATTCCAAACACGCTCAGCGGCGCCCTGGGATGGAACAACATCCACACCGCCAGCGCGTTGGTGGCATAACCAACAATCCCACCGGTGAGGGCGCCTTTTGCGGCTTCGAGAAGGAGGGAGTCTAGCATGGGGGAAAGGGGGGAATGGGGAACGGGGAATCGGGAATGGGATCAAAGGAGTTGGTGCAGATAGTGAATGAATCGCCGGGGGGCGATTCCATTCCCCATTCCCCATTTCCTGTTCCCATCCTCACCCCTCCGCCGTAAGCGGTGCATACTTCAGCACAAAATCCTGCGCGCGCCCGTCGTCGAAGTCGATGCGGACGCGTTCCATGCCGGGGCGTCCACCCATTTCGCTGATGATGCCGGCGCCCATGTGGCGGTGGAGGACGCGCATGCCCACGGTGAAGCGCGGCTTCTGGGCGCCTGCGGCGGCGAATCCGCCGGGGCGTCCGGTGCCGGAGGTGAGGCGCGAGTAAGCGCCCGCAGGCTGCGCGCGGCGGGGCTGCGAATCGCCGTCGTCGTCATACACAATCTCGCGCTCCTCGGGGCCAGCGTTCCCGCCCCATCCATAGGGAAGCAGCCTGCGCAGCGCGACGACGCTCGAAGGATCGAAGACCTCCGGAGGCATCTCCGACAGGAAGATCGACGGCTGGTTCATCGACCACATGTCGGGCCGATTGCGCGACGCGCTATACATCAGCGTCAGGTTCTTTCGCGCGCGCGTGATCGCGACGTAGAACAGGCGGCGCTCCTCCTCCACCGCGTACTCCTCGAAGGACTCCTCGGCGCGGCTCGTGGGAAACACGCCCTTCTCCATGCCGACGAGATAGACGTGGAGATACTCCAGGCCCTTGGCGTTGTGGATCGTCAGCAGGTTGACCTTCGGCTTGCCGTCGTCCTTCTCCACCGCGGAGTCGAGCGCCATCGTGGTGAGGAACTCGGCAAGCTGGCTGGTCTCTCCGGTGGGCTGGAAGTCGGATAGCAGCCCCTCGAACTCCGCGATATTCTCCAGCCGCGATTCGCCCTCGATGGACTTGGGATCGCCAACGCCCACGGTCTTGTACTCGGTGTCGGCGATGATTCGTTCAAGGACCTCGCTGGGCGCGGAGGAAATGGAGAGTTCCTTCCAGCGCTTCATGCCGTCGACGAAAGCGCCCAGGCCCGCGCGGGCCTTCCCCTTGATTTCGCCCTCGTCGATCATGCGGTCGGTTGCGGCAAACATCGAAAGCCCGTTGCGCGCCGCCGTCTCGGCGATGCTCGCGAGGGTCTTGTCCCCGGCGCCGCGCGGCGGGCGGTTGGCCATGCGCTCGAACGCGAGGTCGTCGTGCGGATTCACCGCCAGGCGCATGAAGCCGAGGAGGTCCTTGATCTCCGCCCGGTCATAGAACCGCAGACCGCCCACCATGCGATAGGGAATGCGATAGCGGCGCATTGCGTCCTCCACCGCGCGAGAGAGCCAGTGGCCCCGATAGAACACGGCGATCTCGTTGGGGTCCACGCCCTCCGCCTGGATCAGGCGGCTGCACTCGCGCGCGATGCGGTCGCCCTCGTCCTCCTGATTGGCCGAGGCGACGAACGCCAGCAGGTCGCCCTCGCCGTGCTCGGTGAAGAGCGTCTTGCCAATGCGCTGCGTGTTGCGCGCGATCACCGTGCTGGCGGCCTTGAGGATGTTACCCGTGCTGCGGTAGTTCTGCTCCAGCTTCACCAGCTTCGCGCCGGGAAAGCTCTTCTCGAAATCCAGCAGGTTGCTGATCTCCGCCCCGCGCCAGCTATAGATCGACTGGTCCTCGTCGCCCACGATGCAGATTTGCTTGTGGTCCCTGGCCAGCAGATTGGTCAGGAGGAACTGCGCCACGTTGGTGTCCTGGTACTCGTCCACCAGAAGGTACCGGTAACGGTCGCTCCAGCGGCGGCGCGCGGCGTCGTCGTTCTGGAACAGGAGGACTGTCCGCATCATCAGGTCCTCGAAATCCACGCTCTGGGCCTTGTCGATGGTCTCCTGATAGCGTGCATAGATCGCGGCATAGGGGACCTCCTGCTCGTCCTCCTCCTCGCAATCCTTCGGCGTCAGCAGGCGCATCTTGGCCAGGTTGATATACGTCTGCACCTGGCCGGGGCGCACGAGCTTGTCGGAAATCTCCAGTTCCTTGAGCACGCGCTTGATCGCCTGGAGCTGATCCTTGTCGTCGAGGATCGCGAAGCTGGGATCAAGCCGCGCGGCCTCGGACTCGCGCCGCAGGATCGTGGCGCAGCGCGAGTGGAACGTGCCGATGGCGAGGCTTGGCGTGTCGGGAATGCCGATCAGGCGGCACACGCGCTCGCGCATTTCGCGGGCGGCCTTGTTGGTGAACGTCACCGCCATGATCTGGTGCAGCGGGATGCCGCACTCCAGATGCAGGAACGCAATGCGGTGGGTGATCACGCGGGTCTTCCCCGTGCCCGCGCCGGCGACGATCATCAGCGGCGAGTTCAGGTGCAGCACGGCCTCGCGCTGGGCGGGATTCAGGCGGGCGAGAAGGTCTTCCATGGGGGGATTGGGAATGGGGAATTGGGAATGGAAAGGAGGGGGCAGCGGCTGGACGGGATTTAGGGGAGTGGTGGGGGGGCGCGTGGGAAAGGGGAATGGTGGTCCACATGCAACGAGCCCCCGCGAGTTGCGTCGCGGGGGCTCGGTGGGGAGGGAGGGGGAAGGGAGGTCTATCGGTTGGCCAGCGCGTACTCCAGGTTCACTATTTCCACGGGGGCCGTGCTGATCTCGATCACCAGGGGGATGCCGGGCGGCGGAACAGCGGCGCGCAGCGAGGAGTCCCAGTTGTAGTTACGATTCGGCGGAGTGCGGTAGACCTTGCTGCCCGAAACGCCGACCACGTCGCTGGAGTCACGGAAGCGACGGACCGCGATGCCGCTGGAGTAAAGGCAGATGATCGAGCCGCTGAAGGTGTGCGTGGCGCCGCCCCAATCCTCCAGATAGCGGATCGTGTTGTGAACTCCGCCGGTGCCGACGACGTTGGGGCGGTTGCCGGCGACGGGATACTCGGAAGGCGTGTTACCCAGCAGCACGATCGCGTTCTGGGTGGTATTCACGGCCTTGTTTCTGGCCGTTCCGGACCATGAATAGGCACTCGCCGTCCAATCGTTGCCCATCGCGCGGGTGAAGCCATTCATGATCGGGTTTCCCGCCGCATTCAGATCGGGGATCCTGTCGGCGTCGTTGCTGTCAGTAATGGCCAACTGGGTCGTATAGGCGGTGGCGGTGAAGGAGTCTCCACCGATCACGGCGGTGGCCTTGTTGGCCGTGTTGAAGTTGCCAGCCACGTAAAGTGGGCGGTCGGTATAGAACGCGAAGGCATTGCTCGCGTTCCTTGGAATCTGCGCGCCGTTGATAATGCGCACGGCGGGCATGTAGGTGTTCCGGCCGGCCTGCACGGTGCCGCCCTCCACAAAGGAGGCGGGAAGCGCGGTGCCCGTGGCAACCCAACCGGCCTGGCCAGCGTCGGTGACGGGAATGCCCTTGCTATCGAACTGGATATCGCCCGCCGCCGTGAACTTGATCACGGGGTCGGTGTTGTCGGCGTTCAGCACGAAGGCGTCGGCGGTGCCGGGGATCGTTTCGCCGGGCTTGGTCGTGACGTAAAGCACTCCCCTGCCTTCGACGAAGTTGACCACCGTCTGCTGGCGCAGGATGTTCATATTGATGTCGATTGTCCTGACGACGGTGTTCTGCTGCCCGTCGTAGAACTCGCCGATGCTGACGACGGAGGTGCCGCCAAAGGAGGGAATCGAAGCGAGCTGGACGATGTTGCGGCTGCCGTCGCCATTCAGGGTCACCTTGTAGGCCTTGATGGAGGCCGTGTTTCCAGGATCGCCGGCGATGATCATGTCGGCCTGATACTCGAACTTGGTGTTCTCGGCCTCGACAGAATCAGCGGAGGAGGCGCGCTCCAGAAGCTGGCGCGAGCTAAAGCCGGGGGGAAGCGGCGGGCGGATATAGCCCACCCCGTGGGCCGAGTCCTTCACATTGCCGCCCCACTTCTTCAGCGATTCGTCGTACCAGTTCACGTCCTTGTGTGTCAGGTAGTTGTCGCTGTCGGCGGGGTTGTTGTCGCCTATCATGCCAGCGAACTTCTTCCCCTCGCGGGTGGTGCCGCCCGTCGGGCTAATCACATTCACATCGCCCGATGGGTCGGAGAGGCCCGCGGGGCGCGTGTAGCGGTAGATGTTGCCCGCCGACGTGACCGGCGCGTGATAGAACATGCCGGAGTTTCCCGCCAGGTACATGTCGGAGTTCGAGTGTGTCTTGCCGCGAACGTCCATGACGGGGCCGGGGAACAGCTCCATGTCGCCCTCGTAGAAGATCGCATACTGGTAAAGCGGGATGTAGTCGATCTTCAGGCGCGTCTTCACGCCCATGCCATCGACGCCCAAGGTGTCCGAGTTGTTGTTCGTGTCGCGCACGAAGGAGATAATCTCATAGTCCAGACGCGACGTGGTATACTGGTACCACGGGTCCGACGGGTCGGTGATCTCGCGATACTCGATCGTGTCGTTGGGGCCGCGGTCCTTGACGTAGGTCAGGGGCTCTCCGCTGCTATTGGTCACAAACTCGATCCCCGGCACCGTGTCCGGGGTGATCGAATGGATGATCGGGTTGATCGAATCCAGGTTGCCGCCAAGCTGGGGCGGGCGCGTGCGCGCGATGTTGGTCACGTTGTTGGCAAGGATGCGCAGGGTGGCTTTCGCCCCCTCCATCGCGTTGCCAACGGCCCGTGCCCGGTGGGTTTGGCGGGTCTCCTGCTGAACGTTGGTCAGGACGCCTGCGACGACGATCGAGAAGACGAGAACGAAAATCATCGTCAGGACGAGTGCCGTTCCCTTCTTTGCCTTCTCGCGCTTCTTGAGGGGGTGCCTCATGGGACTGCTCCTTCGGTGGAATCCGTGAGTAGGGGGTAAGGCGTCAGATCGACGACAGGTTTGTGGGGGAAATAATCAGTCGCACCAGAAAGCCCTGAAAGCCGGGCCCTGTGATCTTGTTGGTCTGATCCGTCGCCGGATCGATGGGGTCGCCAATGCGCGCCAGCATCTCCACCGACGGGCGGGTGGCCCCTGTCACCTGGCGAAACACGAAGGCGGGCGCGGCGCCCTCCTTGTAGGGAGTAACCCAGGGGAGCACGGTCTCTTCTCTGCTTGATAGCACCACATTGGCGGGGCTGCGCACCGTCGTGCGCATCACGATCCGGTTGTCCTCGATCGTCTCCGGCTTGTTGTCGCCGTCCACAAATTCTAGCTCCACGGTAACCACATTCACGACATACAGATACCCCGTCGCCTCCCCGGCGTCGACGACGAACTGGCTGTCGGTACCGCTGAGGCGGACGAGCGTGGGGCTGATGAGCGTGATCGCCTGGCTGCGCGTCGTCTCCACATCCATCTTCTGCATGAACAGGTTCACTTGCTTTTGCATCGTCTGCTGCTGGCGGATGCTCTTCAGCGTCCGCGCATAGCTGATCGTGGAGGGGATGATGATGCCGATCACGATCGCCAGAATCGCGACGGAGACCATGACCTCTGTCATCGTGAAGCCGCGGCGGCGGCGAGTGGGGTTGGCTGCGAGTGGCATTTGTTCGGTGGCTCCTTACTGGCGGGGGCGCAGCAGCGTGCGCGTGATCGTGCGGAAGGAAGAACCATTCCCCCAGCTCACGATCACGCGGAGCGTCTTGCCGTTGTTGATGAAGTATTCCGTCGTGGAATCGGGGGTTACGGTGAAGGGCGTGGTGGTGGCGCCCGAAAGGTCCGCCGTCAGGTTGAGCTGATTGGCGGTGTTCCCGGAGATACGCATGATCTGTCCAATGCCGCGGCCCGCCACGAACGAAATGTAGCTGCCGGTCCACTCGTCAGGGGTCCAAGCCGACTGCGTCGAGGGGAACGTGGTGACGTTGATCGAGGTGCCGCTGGCGGTGGAAACCCGCCCCCAGCCCGTTACTTGATAGTAGACCCGGCAGGTGGTCGCCTGGCGCGTAAATTGTGGATCGGACCGGACAAGCAGGGGGCTGTTTTCGCGAAAGTTGAACTGCGCCTCGAAGGAGTTCGTCGGAAGGCCCGGCTCGCCTATCTTCGCGAAGTCCGCCGCCCGCGTCAGGCCCTGGTAGTAGCTCGCGATCTGGAGGGCCTCGAACTGCTGCTTGTTCTGCTTGCTCTGGGCGATCAGGTAGATGATCGACGACATGAAGGCGATCGTAGTGACCGACGCGATCACCAGAGAGATCATCACCTCCGCCAGGGTGAGCCCCTGATCGCGCCGCTTGCTTTTCTTGAAGAGCCGCATGGAGTTTCTGTCCGAATGGATTGACTGCCTGCATCTACCGTCTGCAATACCCAAACCAAATCCAAGAAACATCTCAACATCAACGATATCAGCACTTTATGCAAAATCCGAGCTTCCCCGACGCGGCCATCCGGGGTGTAACTGCACCGATTCTGTGCAACATCGAAGGCAGCGGCTACCGCGCCGCCAGCGCCTTGACCATCTCGTCGATACGCGCCCGGATCGCGTTGGCGCTCCCCGTATAGTTGTTGGCCATGATCGAAAAGACGATGGTTTTCCCACCCGACGCGCTCACATAGCCGCTCAGCGCCGAAGCGCCGTCCAGCGTCCCCGTCTTCGCCCGGACCCGCCGCGCCATGCCATCGTCGGAGAGGCGATATCGCAGGGTGCCGCTGACACCGCTGACCGGAAGGCTCGCCACGAACCACTCCGTGTCGCGCCGCGCGCGGAGGAGCTGGACCAGGGCGTTGGGCGTGATCGCGTTCTCCCGGGAGAGCCCGCTGCCGTCCGACGCCGAAACCTCCCGCGGATCCACCCCGATGCTCTTCCAGAACTCGTCCTCAAGCCGGTAGGAGGCCCGATAGCTGGCCGCGCCGAACCGGTCGGCCCCCGCCAGCAGATAGAGCGACTCCGCCGCGAAGTTATTGCTCGACTCCATGCAGAAGGTCAGCGCCTCGGTGGCGGTGGCTCCCTCCACCGTCGCCAGGACCGTCACTCCGCGCGGCGCCTCCGCCAACAGGCGGACGGTTCCATCGATGGTGATCCCCGCGCTCTTGAACGCCTCGGCCAGCACCGCGGCGGCATGCTCCACGGGATTCCCCATCGGCAGCGACCGGATCGCCGGCTGGCTTCCAGCGGGTATCGCGCCCAGAACCGTCACCGTGCGGCCCTCCAGACTCCGGACGAGCCGCAGCGTGGAGGCCGACCCAGCGCCACCCGTGGTTGCCTGGTTCAGAATCTCGAAGGCCGACTCGGGCGCCTCCACCGAGGGCGCGCGCCCCGCGCCGGCGGGGGTGATCCTGACCGCGGCCAACCCCTCGTTCATCGCCAGCACCGCGGGGCGCCCGGCATAGCTGGCGTCCAAATCGTCCCAGCGCCAGCCCGGGGGAATCGGCGACGGCTCCTCGAAGCGGCCCGTGCGAATCACCAGATCCCCGGCCACGCGCTGGAGCCCCGCCTCGCGCGCCCTGCGCGCGATTTCCCGGAGCATCGATTCCCCGGGGCGCCCGCCGCCAAGCTGGGCCATCCACGTGGGATCGCCAGAGGGATACAGAACCACGTTCCCGCGCGACGCCCCCGACGAATCGAGGCCGTCGCAGCGCAGCTCGGTGAAGAAGCGCGTCTCCGCCTTGAACCGCCCCGTGGCGAGCGCGGCGGTCACCAGCTTGCGGTTGCTCGCCGGCACAAATAGCCGCTGGCCATTGATGTCGGCCAGCACCTTGCCGCTCTCGGCCTCCGCCGCATAGATACCCCACAGCGCGAACCGCGCCCCTCCCTCGGAGGTCATTTTCTCGAACTGCTGGTCCAGGGGAGCCGCCCGAGCGGAAGCCACGATCAGGAAAACGGCGAGGAAGACGCGGGCAAATTGGGAAGAGGACATCGAGAAGCGATCCTTGGTCGGAGGCGGTGGCGCCACACCGTCAGCCTCCGGCGAGAGGAGCATCAAGAAAAAGGACCAGTCAAATTGCTACAGATTCCACCGGTACTGCGCGGGGTTTTCCAGAAAGGCGTCGTCGAGCGCCTTGAGCACACCGGCGGGGGAGGCGGGGTCGATCACCGTGGCGGTGGCGAGGAACGCCCGAAGCCCCGATCGCCGCAGCCGCAGGAGCGCAACCGTAGCGCCCGCGGGAATTCGCGCGAGGGCGGCGTCCAGCGCCGCCACCGCCTCGGCGGAGCCAAGGCAGGGGGCCGGAACCACGTGCAGCGGCGCGTCGGCGATGCCGCCCCGGCGGAACCACTGCGAGGTTGCGGCATCGAACGGAGTGGCGAGCGAGATGTAGTGAATCCCGGCGCCGCTTGCGGCGCCCTGAAAATCCAGGCGCCCGGCGGCGGCGCGGTCGGCGCGGCCCAGAGCCGCGTATCCGCGCGCGGCACAGGCGATGCGCTTTGCCTCGGCTAGGGAAAAGCGCCCCTTAAGCGAGCCGCCCGCGAGCCGTTTCGCAACGGCCCGCGGGGCGGGAAGCATCTTGGCGCCAAGCAGCGCCAACTGCCAGCGAAGCGTCTTCAGCTTCCGAGGCGCTCGAGGTTGCTCAGATGCTTCTGGGCGCGCTCGGTGTGCTTCGCGTCGTTGTTTCGCATGCTCAGCTCCAGCACCTTCTTCCACTGGGCGATGGCCTGGGCGTGCCAGTTGGGGCGCTTCTCATAGACGATCGCCAGGTTGTTGTGGGCGGGAAGGTAATCGGGATTGAGCTCGATCGCGCTCTGGTAGGCCGCCGTTGCGCTTTCGTAGTCGCCGCGCCGCATGAACTCGACCGCGTCGCGGCAGAGCTTGTCGATGCGGTCCTTCACCGGGCCGCTATCGTCGGGCCGGGCCACCGTGGAGGGGGTGGACGTGGTGGCGGAAGGCATCGAGGGCACTGCGGGGCCGGAACGCGACGGCGCGGTGACGCCTCCGGCGGGGGACTTCTCGTTCTGGGCGTGTGCGAGGCGTGCGACGAGTTGATCGCCCTCCGCGCCGGTCACGATGTCGAAGATCGAGTCGAGCTTGGACACCATCAGGATGTCGCTGACGCTGCGGCTTGGGTTGATCAGCGAAAGCCGCGCGCGGTGCTTGTTGGCGGTGACCTTGATCCCGACCAAGGCGCCCAGCCCGGCGCTGTCGATGAAGTCCACGCCCGAAAGGTCCAGATTGGCCTGGGTTACCTGTGCGTTGATGAACTGGAGAATCGTGGTCTTCAGGCGGTCGCACTCGTCGAGGACGATACGGCCCTTGAGCCTGAAGAGAACGGTGTCCTGTGCCGCGTAGATCCTGACTTCCATGTGGTCTCCATGCGCTTGATCGCTAAAGTGTCACTCAGTGTCAACCGCCGCCCGCCATGTGCCAAGCGTTTCCGTGACGCGGGTTGGCGGGGCAATTCAGATCAGATTCCCGGCAGGCTGACATCCGCGGCCGGGGGCGGCGGCACCGGGGTCGGCGTCATTCCGCCCCAATAAGTCGGCGATGGCGCCACCAGCGCCGGGCGCCCATCGGCCCCCATCACGATAATGCCATCCGCAAGGGCCTGCTCGCGCACCGCGGGCCGATCCAGCGCCAGCGCCGCCAGCTTGATCTCCGCCTCAATCGCCTTCTTCTGAAACTCATCCTCCGGCGTCAGGCCCACCACCATCGCCATGACCACCACGTTCAGGTAGGCCGATACCCTGACTTTGCCCTCCTGATTCTCGATCTGCGTAATCCGCACGCGGTCCAATTCCAGTGGGCTGGTTCCGTTTGCGACTCGGTACAGGAACGTCATCACCGCCGAATTCGACCCAACGAAATCCACCTCGATCGGCGCGCCGGCGGCGTCGAAAACCGCCATCGGCGTCGGCGTGGCGGCGCCCCGCCCGCCCAGGCCAAAGGCGCCCCCTCCTCCGATGCTGTCGATCATCATTTGCTCGTCCATAAACTCCCCCTGGAATTCCATCGCAACGGGCGCGGGGGTGGCGGCCAATTCCTCCGCCGACTTGGGGGGCTCCCAAAAGATGGGGGTGGCCGCATGGAGCTTCACGCGCTGGATATCCTCCACGCCGGCCTCCTGCGCCGCGTCCAGGATATCCATCAGGGCCGTCAACTGCCGCTCCGCAGGGAGGTAGTTGGTGTTCCCCATGAAGTCCTTGGGCCACTCAATTCGGAAGAGCTTGTACATCTCCTCCAGCGACTGCTGTTCCGACAAGTTGCGGAAGTAGTTCGCGGGGAGTTTCTTCTTCAACTGGTCGATCCGGTTCAGGGTAAACAGTGACGCCGCCACATCGCCATATTGGTCCCGCAGGAACGCGCGCTGGTTGATGTCGAGCCCCATGCGCGCCAGAAGGAACTGGTATCCCTGCGCGCGCTGCTGATAGACTGGGGTGGTGGGGTTCAGCGTCGCGAGCAGCTTGGCCTCGTTGGCCAGCAAGATCATGTCGTCCTCGGGGGCGATCTGGTTGTTGCCATAGATTTGGGGAAGCGTGTCCGTCAGCGCCCAGCCCACATTGGTCAGGAACGTCAGCTTGGGCCCCTGGCCCTGGGCCCCCGCGTCGCGGCGGCGCTCCAGCTCGCGCAGAATATCCCACATCGCCTGCTGCTGAACCGGCGTGGTCGGGACGCCATCGGGGCCGGGGATGTATCTGGAGGGGAGCCCCACGCGAAGCTGGGCCACCGTCTCCCAGAACTTCTTCTGGTACCGGAACGTGTCGTACTCGAACTTGTAGATTTCGTCCGGGTTGGGCGAGACACCCTGCTGGGTATACTTGTCCTTCCACTCGTTATACCGCAGCTTGGCTTCCTCGTACTGGCTGGCCCGGCCCTGAAAGATAAACAGGTGCAGGGCGCCAATGGTGCCCAGGGCGAAGATGATGCCACCGGCGATCTTGCCGCTCTTGCGGATTTCCATCGGGATCTCTTCCTTCGGCGTAGGGAACCAGAGCGGGGATGGCAACCCCCGCAGACTATCACTCTGACTCTACCCCGATGAGAACCGACCCCTCGCCGGGGATGTCAAGATGAATGGACCCGGCGGTCGCCCGGCCTACCGCCGCCGGAACTTGACGGAAAGCAGGCCATAGCGTTTCGCCGGATCGGCGTGATCGTAGGGAGTTCCCGGGCGCAGGCTGTCGTACATGCCCTTGTCCTGATAGCGCTCGTACTCCCCCACCTTCGCCAACTCGAACTCCGGCAGGAATCGGTCGCGGATGTCCCACCCAAACGACTGCGGCTCGTAGGGCGTTGGATCATGGTTTACGTCCGTCAGCAGCAGAAAGTACCCCCCCGGCCTGACGACGCGCTTGATCTCTGCGATGGTCGCGTCGACGTCCTCCACGTGATCGAGCGAGTTGAACGAGAAGACAAAGTCGAAATGGGCGTCCGCGAAGGGCATCTTCTCCGACGGCGCGGCGACATAGCGCATCCGATGCTTGTCGGCGCCGATCCTGAGGTACTCCGCCGCCAGCGGGTCCAGCCCCACGCGCTCCGCCGCCATGTCGGCCCACTCCAGGCTCCCGCGCGGGCCGCAGCCGATGTCCAGCACGCGCTTCCCCGCGAAGTCCCCGGGCGCAAAGCCGAAGTGATCCGTGTGAAACTCGCGATAGTGGCCGTTGGCCAGCGTCCCCTCGATCGCCAGCCGCCGCTGCCAGTAGGACAGCTCGTGCTCCTCCTTCGTGCGCGGCCCTCCCTTGCCCAGGAGTCGCGCCAACGCCGCCCTTAGTCCGCCCATGCGAATGCCCCACGGAGGTAGTTGATTGCCAATGGGGCAAGTGGCGGGGCGCAACGGGCAAGCGGGAACGCGCCCGGCGCCAGAAACCCGGCCGGCCACAAGGCCTGCCTGCTTGCGCCCCGGCTGGATTTGGGCATTCCTCCACGTGGAAAAAGTCCGGCCCCCATCGCCCCCCGCAAAGACACCCCCCGCCACCCATGAAGCACCTACTGCCGGCACTCCTGCTTGCCACCCACCACCTGGCGGGAGCCGCCATTGCCCAGCCCGACGGGGCAGAACTCTATGCCCAGTACTGCGCCGGGTGCCACGGGGCCCGGCTGGAGGGAGGAACATCGCCGGGCCTTCTGGCCCCCGCCCTCAAGCACGGCACCGACCGCGATTCCATCTATAAAAGCATCGCCGGGGGCTCTCCCGATTTCGGCATGCCCGGCTTTGCAGCCACGATGAACCCGGCGGAGGTCGCCGCCCTGACGGATTACGTTCTGGCCCAGCGCGCAGGCAAGGCCCCCAAGCCCGCCCCCACCGCGGCGCCCTGGGCCGGGCGCGGCGGCGACGTGGTGGAGACCCTGGACTACAAGGTCAACGTGGAGGTCTGGGCAGAAAAGCTGGAAACCCCGTGGGCCATCGACTTTCTGGACGCCGACCGCGCCATCGTCACCGAGAAGTCCGGCCCCGTCCGCGTGATCACCCGCGGCGCGCCGGGGACGCGCCTTGTCACCGGCACCCCGCCCGTCAACGACGACGGCCAGGGCGGCATGCTGGACGTCGCCGTGGACCCCGACCACCCCCGCAACGGGTGGGTGTACCTGACCTACACCCACCAACTGGAGAACGGCAACGCCATGACCCGCCTCGTGCGCGGGCGCATCGCCGACTCAAAGTGGACGGAGGAACAGGTGCTCTTCGAGGCGCCCAACAAGACCTATCTCGGCGCACGCCACCACTATGGCAGCCGCATCACCTTCGACAATGCCGGAAACCTGTATTTCGCCATCGGCGACCGCGGCAACGGAGCCGACGCCCAACGCCTCGACCGCCCCAACGGAAAGATCCACCGCATCCGCACCGATGGAACCATCCCCGCCGACAATCCCTTCGTGGCGCGCCAGGGCGCCATGCCCAGCATCTACAGCTATGGCCACCGCAATCCCCAGGGCCTGGATAGACATCCCGGGACCGGCGACATCTGGGACGCCGAACACGGCCCCCGCGGCGGAGACGAACTGAACATCGTCCGCCCCGGAGCCAACTACGGCTGGCCGCTGATCAGCTATGGCATCAACTACGACGGCAGCATCCTGACCCGCGACCGCGCCAAGCCCGGCCTGGAGCAGCCCATCTACTTCTGGCGCCCCTCCACGGGGCTCTGCGCCATCACGTTCTATCGCGGCGCCGAGTTCCCCTATTGGCGCAACCACCTCCTCGTCGGCGCGCTCGCCGGACAAGACGTCCGCCTCCTCACCATCGCCGACGGCCGGGTCCTCCACGACGAAGTCATCCTCCGCAACCGAGGCCGCGTCCGCGACGTCGCCAACGGCCCCGACGGAGCAATCTACGTGGTGCTCAACGACCCGGGAACGATCCTGAGGCTATCCTCCGCCGGCGAGGCGCTGCGCTAACCCCTCCGCCCCCCCCGCCGAAGCACCCGCGCGATGTCCACCATCCGCACCATCGCCCCCCGGCAAGCCGGAATAGCCAGCGCCGCGGCGAAGAAAGCGGGAACACCCACCGCCGCCGAAAGCGCAAGGCCCACAACGGCGGACTCCGGCGCAAGCCACCACCGCATCGCGAGAATAGCCCCGAGGACGGCAAGGCCGGGGGGAAGGAATGATGCCACGGGAATCAGCAAGTCACTCAGGCGGACGGGGCCGCTGCGCGAGGCCATCCAGAACGCAAGTGGCGACCGGATCAGGAGTATCGCGAGGGCCGACGTCAGCGCCACCCCCTCCGCTCCGTATGGCAATCCAGCGCCGATGGCGCAGATTGCCACGACCCCCGAAAGCAGGCCCAGCGTGAATAGTTCGCCCCCACGACCCTGCGTGACAAAAAGCCAGCCGGTGGTGATGGTAACTGGGTAGCTGAGTCCTGCGATCGCGAAGTACATGAAGATCGGCGAGGCTTCCTCCCATTGCGGCCCAAGCAGCAGCTCGACGATCCACTCCGAAACCCCTGCCATGAACGCGATGAGGGGGTATGCCAGAAACGCGATCTGCTCCTGAAACCGGAGGTACGCCTGCCGGTAGGCGGCGGGCTCGCCCTGAAGCTGGCTCAGCGCCGGAAGGGCCACGGCGGAAAGGGGCGCGTTGAGCTGGGCGAGGGGCATCAAGAAGAGCTGCTGGGACTTCTGAAACAGACCGACCTGATAAGGATTCCAAGCCCAGCCGAGCAATACCTTGTCTGCGTTGGCGGCGATGAAGTTGACGAGGTTGAACCCGCTGATCGAACCTCCGAATGCCAGCAGGCTTCGGATTCCAACCCCGCGCCTTGGCATGCCGGGGACCCAGCCAACCAGCCTCCAGCACGCGCACATGTACAGCATCGCGCCGATGGGGCTCATCCACGCGACGGCCCAGTAGCCGTAGCCCTGCAAGGCGAGCACGATTCCGCAGGCCAGGGTTAGGATGGAAGATCCGATCTCCGCCGCCGCAAGCGCCGCGAACCGCATCCTCCGCTGGAGGAGGGCTTGGAATTGAGCGGATGCCCCGCCAAACACAAAGCCGCTCGAAAGCACGATCATGAGCGCGGTGCAGCGCGGCTCCGCATAGAACCACGACGCGACCGGCGCGAGAATGATCGTCGCCACCGTGAGGAGCATGCTGGCCGCAATGCTGATCCAGAACATGACGCTGACATGGTCGCGGTTCAAGTCCTCGCGCTGCACGGTCGCCATCGTCAGGCCCATATCCTTGAACATCCCGATCATTCCGACGACGGGTGCAACCATCGCCACCAGGCCGAAATCGCCCGGTGAGACAAGGCGCGCAAGGATCACCGTCGCCAAAGTGGTGGTCAGGAACTTGATCACCTGCGACGCGACGGTGACCGCCCCCGAGCGAATGGAACGCTCCTTGAGGCCTGCACGCAGGTCCGCCGTGGAGAGGAAATCGCCGCCCCCCGGAGCAACGGCGCCGCCGGGGGAGCTGTCGGATTGGTCGTCCTTCACATCGCCTCGATTTTCTCCGGATTCTATTGATGCCAATGGATGAATGTCCGCGCCGTAATCCTCAGGCGCGGGGAGCCAAGGGGCCGATCGGCGGAAGGCCGAGGAGGCGCCGCAGCGAATCCCTTTCCCCCTGCCACGTAAACAGATCGCGAGCGCGCCTCCAACCCGCCGCGCCCAGTGCAAGCCGCTGGTCGTCATGCCGAGCCAGATGAACGATGCGCTCCGCCATTGCATCGGCGTCGCCTTCGCGGACAAGGAACCCTGTCCCGCCTTCTTGAACCGCTTCGGGGATTCCCGCATGGAGCGTCGAGACGACGGGGAGGCCGCGCGCCATCGCCTCCAGAATTCCCACCGGCAAGCCCTCCGTGTCGCCAGAGACCGGGTCCACGACGCTGTGCTGGAGGAACACGTCGGCGGATCCCATCAGCTTCATCACATCGGAATGCACCATGGCGCCGTGGAGCCGCACGCGATCCCCGAGTCCCCGTTCCCTCACGAAGCTCGACGCCGCGTCCAGCAGCGGGCCGGTTCCCACGAAGTCGAGCTGGATCGATGGCACGGCGCGCGACGCTGCTTCGAACGCCGCGAGGGTAACGAGAGGAGCCTTTTTCGGGACCATCCTCCCCACCGCCAGGCAACGCAGTCCCGCCGATGCCGGCCTCGTCTCCGGCTCCGCCTCGGGTACCTCCACTCCGTAAGGGACGACGTGTATTTTCGAACCCGGGATTCCAACATTCTCGAGCAGAGACTTACTATGGGCGCTCATCGAAATCACGCCGTCGGCGTCCGCATAGTCTCGATACTTGCGCACCCAACTCGACTCCCGAAGTCTTGCCGAGATATCGATCCCGTGCGCGTGAGGGAAGAAGCGAATGCCACGCCTCTTGGTTGCCAGAAACAGTCCGTGCGATGCGTCAAGATACTCGCCCAGAATAACGTCCACGCCATGCCCGCCAAGAAACTCCAACACGCCGGAAAGCCCGGGGATTGGATCCAGCCCCATCTTGCGGCGAACCAAGTCGCGAATCGGGGGGCGACGCCCGTGCATATAGTAGGTGGGACAACCCGCCTCCCACGCCCTCGGGTCCGTGTTCTCCAGAAACGACACCGCCACGAGATTTCCCGGACACAGATCGAGGACATGCCGCTTGATGAAGGTCTCCGAAACAGAACCAATCTGCGGCGAGAAGACAGCTAACTTGGACAATTCACTGCCTCCGGAGGCGCCCCGTCCGGTAGGACGGTACTCGACACGGCACCAAGGGGTCGCGGCGTGACTATACGGGCAACAGGATTTGGAGCCCGCAGCATGGGCGGCACGTACCACCCATCGCCTTTCCGCGCGCGCCGGCGGCCCTATATCAGGGGCCAACCCCAAGTTACCCCAGCCGACCAGCCGCAAGCGCCCCCGCGCTCAGCCGCACCGCCGCCCCCGACCCCAAAGCCACAAGGTGGCCCTTTTTGTCCAGAAACGGGCCAACACTCGCACCCCCTGCTCAATATCGACCACACATAAATCTCCTTTCCCGGCGCTTTATCTGGAAAGTGGTGGGTTTCGCCCTGATTGAGATTGAGCGTGCATCGAAATCAGGCCACTCCGTGAACTGCGCGGAACCACCCGCGCGGGTGGCCCAATTTATCCTGTGGAGTTTCCAGATGGCAGAAAGAACTCTTTTCCGTCGGGCCGCACCGATCGCTGGAATGTTGCTCCTTCCGGTGATCGCCGCCGCCCAGGACGCTGTGGCGACGGTGACGCCGGAGCAAATCGCCGCGCTGGAGGCGAAGCTGTCCGCGGCCCAGATGGCGGGCGACAACGCCTGGGTCATGGCCTCGGCGGCGCTGGTGCTGATGATGACGGCGCCCGGGCTGTTCTTGTTCTACGGCGGGCTCGTCAGGTCCAAGAACGTCCTCTCGGTCTTCATGCAGTGCTTCTTTCTGATGGCCGCCATCTCGGTGCTGTGGCTGGTGTACGGATACAGCTTTGCGTTCTCCAAGGGATCGCCCTTCATCGGCGGCACGGAGTACCTCTTCCTCAAGGGCGTCGGGACCGAGCCGAGCGGCTATGCGGCGACGATCCCCCACCTGACGTGGTGTTTCTTTCAGTTGATGTTTGCGATCATCACGCCGGCGCTGATGTGCGGCGCCTTTGCGGAACGCTTTCGCTTCCGCGCCTTCGTTCCCTTCATGATCGGCTGGTTCACCATCGTGTACCTTCCGCTGGCCCACATGGTGTGGGGCGACGGCGGCTATCTGAACGCGTTCCTTGGCGGCGACAACAACGTGGACGCGCTGGACTTTGCCGGCGGCACGGTGGTGCACATCAGCTCCGGCGTCTCGGCCCTGGTGCTGGCGATCCTGCTGGGCAAGCGTCGGGGATATCCCTCCAGCCAGTTCGCGCCGCATAGCCTGATGTTGAGCGGCATCGGCGCCGGGCTGCTGTGGGTCGGCTGGTTTGGCTTCAACGCGGGAAGCGCGCTGTCGGCCGGCGGCCTTGCCTCCGCCGCGTTCTTCTCCACCCACATGTCGGCCAGCGGCGCCGCGCTCTCCTGGCTGGTCGCCGAGTGGATGTTCCGCGGCAAGCCAAGCTTCCTCGGGGCCATCTCTGGCGCCGTCGCGGGCCTGGTCGCCGTCACTCCCGCGGCGGGATTCGTGACTCCGGTCTCTGGACTGTTCATCGGCCTCATCGGCGGATTCGTTTGCTTCCTGGCCTGCGTGAAGCTGAAGGCGGCCTTGGGCTATGACGACGCCCTGGATGTCTTTGGCGTCCATGGCGTGGGCGGCATCACCGGCGCCATCCTCACCGGAGTCTTTGCGGAAAAGTCGGTCAACGCCGTCTATGGCGACGGGCCCGTGGGCCTGATCGACGGCAACCCGGGCCAAGTTGTGAACCAGGCCATCGCCGTGCTGATCACCGTGGTCCTGAGCGTGATCGGCACCACCGTGCTCTACTTCATCGTCAACTCGGTTGTCCGCGCCAAGGCCACCGCCGAGGAGCAGGAGACGGGTCTGGACCTGGTGGATCACGGGGAGTCGGGCTATCACGGAGCCGGCGCCGGCGGCATGTAGCACCCCATCGCCTTTCCGCGCGCGCCGGTGGCCCGATGTCCGGGGCCACCGGCGCCGCCCCCCCCCAAATTATACAATCCCAACAAACCCAAAGCCCCCACCTTTAAATTGGACCCGGGCGCAATTACTTACGGCCCGAA
>JBBQYG010000007.1:0-53047 GCA_038208905.1 Candidatus Sumerlaeia bacterium
CCATGTGCGGGCGAACGCCTTCGCGATCCGAAGGAGTGGCCACCCTCGCCTGAATGCCCCGCTCTTGAATGGCTGCGATCACCGTTGCGTTTCTCGGCGACTCGGCGATCACGACGGGCACCGCTGGATCGAGCGTCGCCACAACTTCCCGCGCACGCCCGGCCGGGTCGGGGGAGAAGACATCCAGATGATCCGGCGCGTCCACCGCGAGCGCCTGAACCGTGGGGATGATGATGCGGCTCGCGATCACGCGCTGGAGTTCCGGCGCGATCGCCATGTTCTCGACGATGAGCGCATCAACTCCCTCGATTTGGTTCGAGAATGCCAGACGCCGCAACTCGCGTATATTCGCGGGGCCACGTCGGTGCTGTGGCTGCTCGCTGCCATCCCTCATGATCATCATCGGCGCGTCGCCGGTCACTCGCCCAAGCGCCTCGTGTCCTGCCGCGCGAAACCCCGTGTGCAGTAGCCGCGTCAGCGTGGATTTTCCGCGCATCCCGCCAACAAGCACGCGGTGGGGAATTGCCGCCATGCGCCGCGATGCGATGCGGTGACCGGTCGTGGCACCCGCAACCCACAACAACCATAGCGCGGCGGCGGCGGTCGCTTCCACGATCAGTCTTCCACGATGGTTGCCGGCGGTTGTCCGCCGGGGCCGTGAAGATACTGGCCGAGGCCATCCGCCACCAGCGCCTTATAGGACGGCAGACCACCCAGCTCCACGGCCCTGTCCGGCTCCATTTCCGAGAAGGCCTCGATCAGCCGCTTCGCCCCCTGCACATGGCGACCCGCGCGCAGCTCGATGGGGATGCCGCCCTCGGGGATCGAGACATAGAGTATCTTGCGGCTGCGCTCGCCGGGCTCCCTGCCCGCGGCGATGGCTTTCGCCGCGTCGTTGGCCAGGCGCTCATTGAGCTTCTTCTGAATCAACTCCGCGCGGTGATAGGTCAGGTCGATCCCCTTGGTAATCTGTTCTTCGTTTACCCGGCCCTTTAGTCGCCCCTGGGCCACGTTCGCGCTTTCGAAGAGCACGGGCATCGCCGGGCTTCCATCGCCCCACTCCCTGTGGCTCAGGCCGCGCAGCATGATCGCCGATGCATCAAGGCCGATTTCCACGCCATCTTCCGAAAGGCTGAGCGTCGCCCAAGAGGCCACGTCTGCCGCCCGCTGATGAGCCACCATGACGTTGATCGTGGGATACTCGGGAGATGCCTCGTGAAAGTCGATGGCGAGTCCGACCCCCTCTTTGCGAATCAGCGTCATGATCGCATAACCCACCTGCTCGGTCATCGTGCCGTCGGCCTTGCCGGGATAGACGCGATTGAGGTTGCGGGAGTCGGATCCTGCCAGCGTCTGGTTGCCCGGCCCTGGATTGTTGGGTCCGCAATCGACGCAGAGCCCATCCCAGAATTCGCCGCGCGGATTCACGTAGATCGTGGGATCCGGCCACTGCTTTACCGGGGCCGTGAATCGCGATCCATTGCGGAAGACACGCATTCCGTGCGGTGTTTCGATACGATACGAGTGCACCATCGCCTCCTGGCTATCGGTGTGCATGAACCCCGCCTTATTGGCGCGCGGGATCACGATCACGCGGCCAGCAGAGACACGCAGGTTCTCCAGAATCGCAACTGCCGCCACATACGCGGCGGGCTCGTTGGGGTGTGTGCCGCCACAGATCAGCACCGTGCCGCCGGGCTTCTCGCCCTCGAAGTAGTAAATCTCCGTGTCGCCCGCCGCGCCCTTCAGCTCTGGCTTGTAGTCGCTCAGCATCCCTTGTCGCGTCAGCGCGGCGGACGGAAAAAGCGGCTCTGGCGTCCACTGGCGGACGAATTTTGCCCCCGCCACGGCGCAGGCCAGCAGCGAAATCGCAAGAAGGGCATGGGCACGATGAATTGGATTCATGGCATCTTTCTCACTTCATTCCAAACAGACGGAGAAGCAGCGGGATCAGCACCAGCGCGCACACCGCCTGCAGGCCCCACTCCTTCTCGCGATAGAGCACCCACACCGTAAGCCCCACCAGATAGGCCGTAATTGCGATGTACAGGATGACGATCATGATCTCACGGCCCCCCCTGCACGAGAATAGCCGACAGCGGCGCCGCGTACTGAATCGCCAGCAGGCCCACGACACAAGTCGCAATGCCCGGTAGAAGGCACCAGCGGAGAACCTTCATATAGTCCTTTTCGCCCACTACCTGAGCCGCAAACAAGCCCGCCAGCGCCGTCGGCGGCATCAGGTCGCCCAGGCCCACGATCACCGAAAGCGACGCAGTATTCATCACGATAACTCCCGAACTGGTCGGCAGCGCCATCACGAAGGGAACCCCCAGCACCGACGCCGCACCGAAGGACGACACCGCTCCGAAAAGCGGCATCGTGATTCCGATCATCGGATACAGCCCCGTCCAGCCGCGCGGCAACTGGAGCGCCTGGATCACCACCTCGCCGCGCGCGCCCGTCAGAGTCATGATTTGGATGAACATTCCAACACCCATCAGGATGCCCAGAATCGGCATCGCCGTGCGCATCGCGTCGCGGGATGCCTCCAGCACATTGAACTTCGCGCCCGTACAGCAGGCGATCGCCGCGCCCAGCACAAAGATCATCGGCAATCCCAGATCAACGATTCCCGGGGCGATGCGCTCCGTGCCCAGCAATCCCACCACCACCACCAGCGGCAGGAACATCAGCGGCCCGCGGCGATTGGCGCCCTCGATCGATAGGATCTCCGGCATCTGCTTCTCCGCGCGCCAGCAGTGGGGGAGCCCCAGCCACAGCGTCGTCCCAATCGCCAGCGGCAACGTCAACACGAGCAGCGGCAGGTCCAGCCCCACATACGGCAAATCCACGCCTGCCGCGATGATCAGCGCAGGCACGTTGACCGGCGGCGCGACCATGCCAAAGAGCGCCGCCATCGCGATGATCGCGCCCGCCTTGGCCCGCGGGATTCCCATCCCCATCAAAACCGGCGCCATGATGGCTCCCGTCGTCAGCACTCCCGCCGTGGAGGATCCCGTCAGCATTCCGGGCATCATGATGATTACCGTGATCGCCACCAGCAGCAGCGCGGGCGCGCGAAACAGGGCCCGAATCGTCGCGTTGGAGAGCGTCCTGAGCAGCCCATTCCTCTCGATCGAAAACATGAAAATCATCGCCGTGGCGATCATCAGGATCGGATCGAAATAGGCAAACGTGCCCTCCGCTAGATGCCGCACCAGATCGGAGAGCGGAAACAGGCTGCCCCCGACAATGGCGCCGACCAAGGCGCCAAGCATCATCGCCAGCCCGATCTGGAGCTTGAGGAGAAAGGCGCCGAGGAGAAAGGCGGCGGTCATCGAAAAGAAGACCGCGATTTCGTGAACTCCGACAGTCTGGCCCAATGGTCGATCATTTCCCCATGACGGACCCATCGGGCCCGGTGGTTAGCTCTTGGCCGCGAAGGCCTTCAGCGCGGCGGACAATCCCGCTATCAGTTCTTCTTTCGTCGGCGTTCCCTGCGTCCTGAACAGAGCTTCGCCGCGATAGCTCACTAGCACCGCCGCCTGGGGAGTCGTCACGCCCAGCCTCTGCGCCATCGACACCTGCACCGCCGGATCATACTCCGTGCAGATGCACATTGCCAGCAGCGCCTGCACTTCGGGCTCGTCGAACACCGGCGCGCGAGGCGGCGCACCGTCGCCAAGCTGCCGCGCCACGGCCAGAATCGGCTTTCCCGTAAAGCGCGCGCGCTCCACCGCCGCCGTGTCCATGGCCCCCCACAAGATGCCCTTGGGCGCGACGCCCGTCACTTCCAGCGTCACCATCGCCATGCCTTCCGCTACGCCAATCTTCGCGCGCAGAGTCTGCTTCATCGCGATCACGCCGGGGCCACGATCAATCAGCTCCAGCAGCACGTCGATGGAGCCTGTCGGGCCCGTCAGCACCGCCGGGATTCCCGGTGCCGCGTTCAGGCGCATGAAGACGTCCAGCCCAACCCCTACGGCCTCGCCCGCTTCCAGAAACCGCTCCGGCGGGCGTTGCACTTCGCGGAACTCCAGCTTGGCCGGCATCAGCGGCCCCGTTGGCCACTTCACTGGCTCTGCCTTCACGGGGACTTCGCCTTCCGTGATTCCCAGAATATCGCGCAGCGACTTCTTCAGGTAGATTCCCTCGGACGTCGTGCCATTCGAGGCCGTGTACATCCCCATCGTACGCCCATTTGGCGCGCTCACGCGGATCGGTGCGCCGATCGCGATACCAAGGCGCATTGCCGCCGCCGGACTAAGTCCCGCCACGTCGCCATGCGCCAAGAAGTCCTTCGGCGGCTTCAGCACGCGCTTGAACTCCACTGGAATGGCATTCTGGGCCGACAGCGGAGTTCCACCCGAAACAACAGTCAAGGTCAGGATCAGCAGAAGGCGAAGGAACATGGTCATGCTGGGTCACCTCGTCGCGGTTGCCTTCGGCGGCTCCGCCAAACCCTTCGACACGCCATCCCGCCGTGCATCCGCCGCGCCCGTCAGGAGACCTGTCTTCGGGTCCCGCGCCACAGCGTGGACGCCGCCGAAGAACATATCCATCTCCCCGTGTTTGTTGACCTTGTGCCCCTTTGCCGCAAGCGCGGCCAACGTCTCCGCTGAAAATCCGGATTCCACCTCCAGAATCTCATCCCGATACAGGGCGGAAATCCGGGGAATATCCAATGCCTCCTGCAGGGGTAGCCCAAAATCCAGAATATTTACCAGAACTTCCGTCACCGTCGTGGTAATCCGGTAGTTGCCGGGCGAACCCATGGCCAGAATGGACTGACCATCCTTGGTGACGATCACCGGCGATTGCGTCGAGTTCATCCGCTTGCCCGGATAGAGTGCGTTGGGCGACGAGGCCGATGGTGAGAAATTTTTCATCTGGTCGTTCAACACGATCCCCAGCCCCGGCGCCGTCACGCCCACGCCGAAGTAGCCGCCCAGTGTCTGGGTAATGGAAACCGCGTTCCCCTTGGCATCCATGATCGTGAAGTGAGTGGTGCTGCCGGGGCCTTGGTCAACCGGGCCCACCGGAATCTCGGCGACTGTCAACGCTCTGGAGGGATTCACCAGCTTCGCGCGCTGATCGGAATACTCGTCGCTCAGAAGCCACTCCGTTGGTATCTTCGTGAACATGGGATCGCCACTCACCGCGTAGCGGTCGCGCGAGCCCAGCTTCATCGCCTCCGCCATCAAGTGCAGGTTTTGCGGCGAGGACGCACCCGCCGCGATGTCGAGGGGCAGGCGCTCGATCAGATTCAGGTTTAGCAGCACCCCGATCCCCCCCATCGGCATCGTGGGCGCATAGATCTTCATGCCGCGATAGTCGATCGAAAGGGCCTCTGTCCGCCGCGCCTTGTAGGCCTTCAGGTCGTCCAGCGTAATCAGGCTGCCCTGCCCCCGCGTGCCCGCCACGAACTGCTCGCCGATGGGCCCGCCATAGAAGATCTCGGGTCCATTCTCGGCAATCAGGCGCAACGTTTTCGCCAGCATCGGATTCCTCAGTCGCTGGCCCACCTCAGGCGGAAACTCTTCCACCAGGAACATCTTCACCATCTCGGGATTTGCGGCAATCTTGTCATAGGAATCCGAAATCACCTTGGAAAGCGCGGGCCCCACTGCGTAGCCGTTCTCCGCCATATCTATTGCTGGCTGCATGACCTCGGCCAGCGACAACTGTCCATATTGCTCGTGGAATGCACAGGTTCCCGCGATCAATCCGGGCACCGCGAAGCTCTTTCCGCCCTTTGTCCATTCACTGCGTGTGGATTCGGGATAAGTATTCCGCGTGGCCGCCATTGGTGCCGCGCAGCGATACTCGAAAGCGTCCACCTTGTTCTCGCTGGCGATGTAGATCATTGCGATTCCGTCGCCACCAATGCCGGAACCGAAGGGCTCCGCCACGCCGACGGCGAATGCCACCGCCGCCGCCGCATCCACGGCATTGCCCCCCTTTTCCATCATCCGGAGTCCTGCCTCAACGGCCAGAGGATGGGCCGCCGCGACCATGCCGTACTGGCTGGTGCTCGTGCGCGAGACAGGCGCGAGGCCGTAAGCCGTTTGGATCGCGGCGCCCATCAGCACCGCGACCGCGATCAAGCGGAGCGTCTTCAATGATGTGGCCTTTCCAGAATACTGAACAGGATGCTACTCCGCCGGGCTTGCGGCGGCCTTGCCAAACAGCGTCGCCAGAACGGCGCCCGCCGCGGGCTTCGCCTCCACCACCTCGTAGCGGATATTCTTCTCTTCGCAGATCGCCTTGAAGAATCCGTCCTCGTCGCCACCCTTCCACACGATGAAGACGGCGGAACTCTCGCAAACCATGCGATTGAACGAGTCAGACATCTCGCCGCGGCGGGCTTCGCCGCCGATATGCACGCCGATCACGGGTATCCCCAGCTCCTTGGCCTTCGCCAGCAACTCCTTGCCGCGCGCCATCTCCTGATCGGAATCCAATCCCGCGGCCCCAAGGCCCTTCGTGCTGGCGCCCACGCCGACCACTAGCGTCTTCACGCCGGCCAGTGCATCGGCCTTTGCCAGCGGATCCGCCGTGAACTCCACCGCGGCGGACTTTCGCAGCATCACTTCGACCAGCTTGCCGGTGTTCCCCTGCCCGATATCCGTCACCAAGGCGGGGCCTCCAAATGACTTCACCGTTTCCGCTGCTGCTGCCGGAGCGGCGGCGGGGGCCTCCTCTGAAACCCCCGCTGCCGGCAGGCAAAGCGCCGCGCCAACAAGGGCGGCCATCGTTATTCTCACAATGATCATCATGCGTTTTCCCTTTCCGCGTTTTTTCAGTCGGTTACTTGCCATCCATGAAGCCAATGCCCGGCCCCATCATGAAGACGTTTCCTGTGCTGATTGTACCGTTCGAAGGGTCATACGCGTCGCGCTTATCAACGCTGCCGTTCACCGCAGGAACCTCCGGACCCTGCCCGAGCGACGCCAGCGCGCCCGCCCCACCTACCGGCCCATCGGAGCGCAGAAGCCAGCCGCCGCTGATGTATTGCTCACCCCAGAGCACGCGATACGTAGCCCCAGTCGTCGAGGCTGTTGGGTTCAAGGCGTTGGGGACGAAGCGCGCATAGGTGGCTCGATCCGCATACAGCAGGCATCGAACGTCGGCATTAGTCCGGCCTGGGACGGTCGTTTCCTCCCGGCTGAAAACATCCTGGGGAACCTGCGTGATGTAGGCGATTGGAGTCGTCACGCCCCTTAGGCGAACGATGCGCGGGTTCTTGGTCCTGAATGTTGCATCCACCGAGAAGCCCGGTCCCGCGGCGGCGGCAAACGCCTCGGGATACTTGTTCCAGTCCACATAGTAGGACTCGATCGCCGTCGCGGTTGATCGCATGTCCGCCTTCACGCGCGAGACCTTGGATCGCGTCTGTGCCTCCAGGAAGTTCGGCACGGCGATCGCCGCGAGGATGGCGATGATCGCCACCACGATCAAAAGTTCAATCAGGGTGAAGCCCTTCTGCTGTCCTGCACAGGATGGTTTTCTCATGGTCGCTCTGTGTCTCTCTCGGGGGGAATAGGCTGAATGCATGCACACCAGAAAGCCGTCCCACCTGAATTGGGGCGAGTCAATGAAAAACGTGTGGCGAGGCGCGGGGGGGACGGTTTTCCTCTTGCCTTTCCGCCCGGCGATTCCCCACCCTTAAACTGATCGCACCGCATCATCCCACGACAAGGCGCAGGGCGAACCACATGATAATGGACCGTCTCCATGAGCCCGCACCGATTACCGATCGCGAGGCGGCAACTCTTCGCGAATCCGCCATCGAGCGCGAATCGGCGCGCGCCAGCGGCCTGCGCCAGCGCATCGTCGTGGAGTTGGCCCTCTTTACCGGCGCCCGCCTCGGCGAACTTGCCGACCTGCGTTGTGGCGACGTGCGCCTGCTCGGGAATGCCTCCAGCATTCGCGTCCGCGGAGAAGACAATCCCCGCGTGCTCCCACTCGCCGGTCCCATGGCCGACTTGCTGGGGGAGTACTTCCAGTGGATGAAGGAGCGGGACGAGACCTGCGAGCCCACCGACCCGCTCGTGCGCAGCCAGAAGGGCGGCGCCCTCTCCCCCCGCGGATGGCAGGACGCATGGAGCCTCGCGCAGCGCCACGCCGGCCTGTGCGACAGCGGCGGCGCACCGCTCTTCAGCCTCGATTCCGCTCGCGCCTTTGCCGGCCGCGCCATCTACCGCCTCCGTCTCAACCCCCACGATGTCCAGCTCTGGCTCGGCATCGACCTCAAAACCAACGTCGAGCGATATCGCCCCGCGGAGTTTGCCCTCACGACGATGGCCGTGCGCGACCACCTTCCGCGCACCACCACCGATCGCGTTTCGTTCCAAACCGCCGCCTCGCCCGACCTTCTCAGGATTTCGGGACTCTATGATGGAACCTCGGGAGTCATGGACAGGCACGAGGCACGCCGCCTCCTTGCCGATATCCACGACCGCGATGCGCTCACGATCATGTGGGTCGCCCGCTGCATGGATCGAGGCAGGGCCTACTTTGCTCCCAACCACGACTTGGCCATGCTCAAGGCCCAGCGCGTCATGCCCGAACTCGATGCGATGGCCGAGGTGGGCGACGCCATGGCCCAGTACCTTCTCGGCTCCGCTCTGGAGGATGGCTTGGGTATCCCGGCGGATGCGAAGCGCGCAATAAATCTCTACCATCGCGCCGCCGCACAGGGATATGCAACTGCGTTCAACAACTTGGGACTCGTCCACGCCTATGGCCGCGGCACCCCCGGGGACCAGCGCAAGGCGCTCGGATTCTTCCGCGAAGGCGCCTCGCTTCACGAAGGCTCCGCGATGTTCAACCTGGCCGTTATGCTAGCCGAAGGTATTGGCACAGAGCCGAAGCCTGCAGAGGCCCTGCGCTGGTTCATGAAGGCCGCCAGCATTGGCGAGGTCCGCAGCATGCACAACATCAGCTACCTCTATGCAAACGGCGTTGGCGTCCCGCAGAGCGACTACCTCGCCGAGCGCTGGAGCTACCTCGCCGGCGTCCTGCCGCCCTCCAGCGATGGCCACGTGAAGAGCGGCAGCGACGACTGGATGATCCAGCTCGTCAGCTAGGCGGGCCGAAAAACCGATACCGATTTACGGAGGAAGGGATGAAGCAGTCAAAGCCGTCGAGGCGGAAGCCAATCCGCACGTTTTGGAATGCCACCGCAGGCATCGCATTCATCGCCATGGCTGGGTCCACGCCCGCCCTGGCTCCTATCGAAGTAGTGTCCGGCGATCTTGAGTCCTATCTTGTGGGTGTGCCTATTCCCAGCCACAACACCTCGCCCGATGTGGACATGTATGTCCCGCCCAATCCCGCCGAACGCGCCACCTTTGCGCAGGCCCTCGATCACTTCGTCGCCGGCCGAATCCAGTCCGGCGCGGACGCTGCCGAGGCCGTCAATTACCGAACCATTATCTTCAACGACAGCCCGCGTGATGACTACAAGATCGTCCTGCGAGAGAAAAGCACCGACACCAAGTATCGCGGGCTCTTTGCCATTAGCCTCACACCTACGCGCGACTTGGTAGTGGAGAGCCCCCACCCTCTCTTCGACGGCACGCGAGCCCAGGCAATCAATATCTACATCGAAACTGGCGCGCGGGCCTTCATGCAGTCTGGCACCCACCGCAACAACAGCACCACCGTGTCGCCCTGCGACGGAACCCAGTCAAACGGGGACCCGTACTACATTTCCGACATGGCCCACGCGACGGACTCCTTCTTCCAGGTCGCTCACGAGCGCCTGGCCGCAGGGTATCCAGAGAGCCTCGCCTTCAGCGTCCACGGCATGTCCAGCCCCTCGGCGAACACTGCCGACGCGGACGTGGTAATGAGCAACGGCACCACGGGAAACATTAGCGTTTTCTCTGACTCCTGGTCGCGCCAGGTAGCTGCACGAATGAACGAGCTTCGGACTTCGGGTGCCTTGGGCCGCTCGCGTTCCGCTGCAAGCCACCAGACATTGGGTGAAGTTCTGCCGCTCTCCGGCAGCACCAATACGCAGGGCCGCCAGACCAATGGCTCCGCCGACGCTTGCACCATCTCCGTAAGCAGCGCGCCACTCCCCGAGCGTTTTCTCCACATGGAGCAATCGCCCGCCGTCCGCGCCAGCGAGTCCAGTTGGGCATTCGTGATTCAGACCTATCAGGAACTATTCGCGGCACTCGCCGACACAACTGCGGATATTCCGCCCCCGCTCGGCTTGGTGGCTCAGTGGCCGCTTGACGGAAATGGCGTCGAGGTCATTGCAGCGCGCGACGCGACGCTTGTTGGCGGCGTGTCGGCATCCACCGATCGCACCACGACAGCTTCCGGCGCACTCGCGTTCAACGGTACCAATGCCAACCTCTCCGTGCCCGATTTCGAATATGCTGGATCCGATTGCGGATTTAGCTACTCCTTCTGGTTCGAGACCACAACCTCCAGCCCCAGCAATCTCCAATACATCATCAGCCACGGGTCCGTTGGATCGGCCCCCACTCCACAGGTCAACATCCCCAGTTCCATCCACCTCTACGTGGAATCGGCCACGGGTCAGTTTCGAGTGCGCTTCACTCTGGAGGATGGTCGCCACTGGTCGCTCAACGCTGGTGCTCCTGCAACGGGTCTGGCCGATGGCTCCTGGCATCACGCCGTTTTCGCCTACTCCTTCGACGACGGGCCAGCGCTCTACATAGACGGTCAGTTCGCCGCCTCGGAGCCGACGCTGGCTGGCCGGTGTTTCAATCCCGAGAACGACATCGTGATCGGAGCGCGCACCGATATCAGCGCCGGAGGAAGGTACTTCGGCAGCAGCACGCCCGACAGCGGTCGGCTCGACGATATCCGCATCTATAACCGTGCCCTATCCCTCGCGGACGTGCAGGACATCTTCGAGGAGACCGTCGCGGGACTCGACGGCACCCACTGGATCATCGACTGATCGCGCTTGGCTCCATCGGGCTTGGCCGGGAAGATCGCTCCCGCGCCACGCCACGATGATTCCCGACTCCGCCACCGAACGCTTTCCCAGCCGCGCCATTCCGGGCGCAAATTGGTTCCTCGCCGCCGTCGCCGCAGGGGCGGCGCTTCTGGCGTGGATTGCCTCTGTCCCCCAGTGGGGAGGACCCGGCCTCACATGGGACGAGGCGTACTACTATCCCACATTCCTCGATGTTCGCGAGTGGGTGGGTACCGTCGCATCCGATCCCCGCGCCGCGCTTTCGGGCGAAGCCCTCTTCGGAGGATGGCAGCGCATTCACGAACTTCCCCCCGTCGTTAAGTGGCTCGGCGCGGCCGCGTTGACCTTTGCGCCCGAATCGGGATGGGGGCGTCTCGCCGCGATGCGACTCGTCCCCGCCGCGGCCTACGGCATCACGCTCGCGCTCGTCATGGCAGTCGCCGGGCGCTGTGCGGGCCGCGGGGCAGCGGTGATCGCGGGCGTTCTCTATGCCGCGCTCCCTCGAGTCTTTGGCCACGCCCAGATCGCCGCCACGGAGAGCGTCTTCGCCTGCGTCACGATCCTCGTCGCCTGGATCGCGATGCACGATCTCTCTCGCTGGCGATGGAGGATTCCCCTCCTGCTGGCAGTGGGTCTCGCGCTCGCCACCAAGGTGAACGGGATCATCCTCGTCGCGGTGCTGATGGCATGGCTCCTCTCGCGAGAGGTTCTCGCGGGAAAGAGTTCCTACCGGCTTCTCGGTCGCATGGGGCGCGACGCGCTGCTCGCCGCGGGGATCGTTGCATTCGCGCCGGTTGTCGCGTGGCTTGTGTGGCCGTGGCTGTGGCACGACACCGCTGCGCGCGTGGCCGAATACATTGCCTTCATTCGCGAACACTCCCACCAGGGGCTCTGGTTCCTTGGGAGAAAGTGGAACTACGGAGCGCCGCTCGCGCCGATGACATATCCCATCGTCATGGCCCATCTCGTGGTGCCGGTCCTGATTCTTGCACTGTTCTACGCCGCGCTTGGTTCCCATGTCGCGCGCGCGATCAGGTCACGGCGCATCGCTCCGCACACGCTGCTGCTGGTGTTTCTCTCGCTCGCGCCGATCGCCGCCGCCAGCCTGCCGGGCACGCCGCGCTACGACGGAGAGCGGCTCTTCTTCCCGCTCTTTGCGCCCGCCGCCGCGCTCGCGGGAGTGGGCCTCCGGCGCTTGCTTCCGCGCCGCGCACTTCCACGAACCCCCGCATGGCTTCTGGTCGCCGTGGCTGTTGTCGCTCTTCAGGCGCTCGCACTTCGGCCAACTGTGGACTCCTACAACCTGATCGCCAAGATGATCGGGCGCGCCGACTCTGTGTTTCCCTTCGAGCAAACATACTGGGGCAACGCCCTCGATGCAAAGGCCATCGCCGATCTCAACCAGCGCGTACCCCCGAACGGGCGCGTGCTCATTCGGTCGCTACAGGGCGACACCTTTGCAATACTTCAGTCATGGGGCGTCCTGCGCGAAGACATCGCGTTTGTCGGCGACCAGCCATGCGACGCGCATCTGATCCAGAACCGACGCGGTTTCTGGGGAAACGCCGACTGGACGATCTTTCAGGAGCGCGAGCCCATCGCGGGCTACGGCGGGGGAGTGGGCGGCGAACCGCTGATCTTCCTCTACGACGGCAGACCGCCCGGCGGCTGAGCGTGGGTCGCTACCAACTCACAAGGTCCACGGGGAATGCCGTGCTGGATGGCCAACTGCGCGAGCAGAGCGTATCGAAAAGAAACTCAACTCCAATCACGCGGCTTCACCATGCCGAATTCTTCGTCCACTTTCCGCATGATCTCCGCAGCATTCTCTGGGGGCATCAATCCGAAGGAATTCGGGTAGCGAGCCAGCATCTCTGCCGCCGCGTCCTGCGCATCTGACGGATGCACATCCAAACGCACCATCGCACCCTCCGTCACATCCACTGGCTGCGTCGGCGTGAAAACTCCGCCCTTGTGGATGGCTTCGATGATCATGGCGCTCAACTTCCAGTTTAGACTCCTGAACGAGGCTATTCGGAAGTTAGGATTCCATGCAACGGAATTGGAAATGGCGGCGAGGCCCCGCCTGCCGGGGGGCCCCGCCGCGTCATGCGTTTGGCCCTAGTTCTTGTAGGGGTCCTCGATGTCCGTCGTGCGCCAAGTGATGAACTGGAACAATACCCAGCGCGTGTAGTATGCCTTGGCGGAGTTCAGTCCCGTATCGAACACCAGCTTGTTCGTCTTTGCGTCAACGCCGTATGTGCCCAGCTTGGCGCGACCGATCTGCTTGGCGCGCTTGAATATCGCGAGCTCGGGAGTACCCAGGACACCGGCCCCAGGGATCGGCAGGGGGATCGACGGAATACCGATCAGGAACGATGAATCGTCGATCGCGGAGATTGCCGCGCGGGGATGGACAACGACATCGGCATCGTCGGCCTTCGGGAGCAGCGCAACACCCTTCGTCAGAAGGTCCAGCTTCAGCGACGAAATCACGTACTCCTTGTCGGTCGCCGCAAACAGGCTGTCGTCGAAAAACGCCTTTCTCGGCAGCGTGTCGATCGGTGCCAGGCCCGCGATGGCACGGTCCGTGGACTCCGCGATCAAGGCCATCTCCACCGTTCCGCGCAGTGTCGTGGTGGTCTTTCCCGTGTGGCAGCCGCTCAGGAACATCGAAACGAGCGCAACACAGCCAAACACTGCCGCTAACTTCTTCATGTGGGACTTCTCCTGTTGGATAGAACTCTCCCGCGTTTCGCGAGAGGTGATCCGCTAGTGGCGACTGCGGATCGTAGCGAAGGCGTCGAGGGCCCGTTCTCGCCCCTCGCGATGATCCACGATGGGCTTTGGATAGTCGGTGCCCAACACGACACCCGCGGCCCCCAATTCGGTTGCTGGGGCATCGAACGGGGCAAATAGATTCCTTGTGGGCAGCCCCGCCAACTCCGGCACCCAGCGCCGCGTGTAGTCGCCCTCGGGGTCGAACTTCTCGCCCTGAGTGATTGGGTTGAACACGCGGAAGTAGGGCGCCGCATCGGCGCCGCATCCAGAGACCCACTGCCATCCCGCCGAGTTGTTTGCCAAGTCCGCATCCACCAGCGTGTCCCAGAACCACGCCGCGCCTTCCTGCCAATGGATCAGGAGATGTTTTACCAGAAAGGACGCCACGATCATCCGGACGCGATTGTGCATCCACCCCGTAGTCCAAAGCTCGCGCATACCCGCGTCCACGATGGGATAGCCGGTTTGGCCGCGCTGCCACGCGCGGAGCGCCAGCGCGTCCTCGCGCCATGGGAAGCGCTCGAAGTCCTTCCTAAGCGGCAGGCGATCCGTCGTCGGAAAGTGGTAGAGCAGATGATGATTGAATTCCCGCCACCCAAGCTCCCTCAGGAACGCCCACGCGCTCGCCCGGGCTTCCGCCTTGCTGCTCCGATGGATCGCGGCCTTGGCGAAATGCCAGATCGCCCGGGGCGTGATTTCGCCGAAGTGCAGATACGGCGAGAGACGCGATGTACCCGCGATGTCGGGCCGATTCCGGTTCTCCGCATAGCCATCGATGGCAGCGGACACGAAGCGCGCCAGTTGCTCCGTCGAACCTTCCTCGCCTGGCCTCCACGCGGCGCGCATCCCGCCCGCCCAGTCGATAGGAGAGAGCAGCTTGAGATCCTCGAGGGCCAGAGACTCCACAGGTGCCGCGTGTGGCTTCAAGGCGGGAATCGCGAGTGGTTCCGGTGGGTCGTCGAGGCTCTGAATCTGCTTCCAGAATGGCGTGAACACCTGAAACGGGCCGCCCGCCTGCTTCTCCACCAAGTGTGGTTCGAAGAGCAGCGCCGAAGCATGGGATTCAGCCTCGATACCATCGGCTCGCAGGGCCGCTTTCACGGCGGTATCGCGCGGAATCGTGTGGGGATCATAGAGCCGATTCCAGTGAACCGCCGACGCGCCGGTATCGGAGATCACCTGCCTCAGCGCCGCCAGCGCCCCGCCCCGGCGGATCACCAGGGGAATCTTCAACTTCGCCAGACTCTTCGCGAGCGCGGCGAGCGAGTGGTGCAGCCACCATTTACCCGCGCCTCCGGGTGCCCACGGGGCTTCTTCCCCGGGGGTCCATATATACACGGGAATGACTGCCCCTCCCCGTGCGGCAGCGGCGCACAGGGCGGGGTTATCCTTCAGGCGCAGGTCGCGCCTCAGCCATACGATGGTGGGCGAAATCAATCTTTCACACCTTTGCGAGTTCGAGCGGATTCGTGCCGCTGTCTTCAGTGATGGAGAGCGGCTCTTCGGAGGAGCGGCGCTTTGCCGACGATAGGAAGCAGTATACCGCGGGAACGATGAAGAGCGTGAGAAATCCAGAGAAGATGAGTCCGCCGACCACAGCGATACCCAGCGACTGCCGACTCCCCGTCGAGCCGCCAATGCTCAATGCGATCGGAAGGATGCCCAGAATCGTCGATAGGCTTGTCATCAGAATCGGGCGGAAGCGCGCCACCGCCGCGTCGATCACCGCCTCGATCTTCGGCAGGCCGTCCTCCTTTCGATGGTTTGCAAACTCCACGATCAGGATGCCATTCTTCGTCACCAGGCCCACCAGCATGATGATGCCGATCTGGCTGAAGACATTCAGCGTCATCCCAAAGACCCACAGGCTCAACAGGGCCCCCGCCACCGAGAGAGGCACCGTGAAGAGGATGATCAGCGGATCGATGAAGCTTTCGAACTGAGCCGCCAGCACCAGATAGATCAGCACCAGCGCCATGAGGAACGCGAACAATAGGCTCGACGAACTATCCGCGAAATCGCGCGACTGGCCGGAAAGGGACGTGGAGAAATTCTCCGGCAGGAGGCGCTCCGCCACTTCATCCAGTGCATTGATCCCATCGCCCAGCGTGAATCCTTCGGCCAAACTCCCCGAAATTGTAGCCGAAACATACCGATCAAACCGATAGATCGCCGCGGGACTCGCGTTCTCGCGGTAGGTGACCAATCCATCCAGCGAAACCAACTTCCCGCCGCGGCTTCTCACATGCAGGCGGCGCAGATCGCCCGGATCGTCGCGATCGGCGCGATTGACCTGGCCGATTATCTGGTACTGCTTGCCGTCATTGATGAAGTAGCCCAACCGCGTACCACTGTAGGACAGCTGAAGCACCCGCGCAATTTCGGCGATCGAGACGTCCTGCTCCGCCGCGCGGTCGCGTTCAATCTCAACGGTCATCTGGGGACGGTTTATCTTTAGGTCGGCGTCCACGAACCGCAGCACGGGACTCTTGCTGGCTTCCTCCATGAACTTGGGCAGCACCTCGATCATGTGGGCCATGCTTGGCGCTTGAAGGACATACTGTAGCGGCTGGCCACCGCGCCGGTCGCCGATCGTCGGAGGCTGACTCGGGAAGATGCGCAATGCATGGAAACTCCCAAGCCCGGCGGAAATCTGCTGGAAGATCTGCTCCTGCGACCGCTCGCGATCCTTGGGGTCCTTCAGGTAGATGTTCTGGGTTCCGGTATTGGATGAGTTGTTCCCGCCAACCCCCATGAGCGAGAAGGTTCCGGAGATTTCCGGTATGTTGTCGCTCACCCAGGTGGCGACCTGATCGAGATAGAAACTCGTGTACTCGAAACCCACACCCTCTGGCGCACGCACGTTCACGCGGATGTTCGAGCGGTCCTCCAACGGCGCGAGTTCCGAGGGCACCCTCGCCCCGATCACGACAATCATTGTCACCACGCCGGCAATAATCGGCGCCACCAGCCACCTGAGGCGAATAAAGCCCACGAGGAACCAACGATAGACGCCCGTCATCCAAACATAGAAGGGCTCAGTAAGACGGTGGAACTTGCTATGCTTGGCTCCCCGCTTCAGGACGAAGCGGCACATCATCGGCGAAAGCGTCAGCGCCACAAAGGAGGATGCAATCACCGCGGCAACGATCGTCACGCCGAACTCGCGGAACAATCGCCCCGTAAGCCCCTGTAGGAAAACGATCGGCATGAAGACCATCGCCAACGTCAGCGTGGTGGAGATCACGGCAAAGTAGATTTCCTTCGATCCCTTGATGGCGGCCTCCAAGGGCGCCATCCCCTGCTCGATCTTGCTGTAGATATTCTCCAGCACCACAATTGCGTCGTCGCACACCAGCCCGATTGCCAGAACAATCCCCACCAGCGTCAGCACATTGATCGAATAGCCCGCCACGTACATCACAAAGAAGGCCGAGATGATGCTCACTGGAATCGCAAGGATTGGAATGATCGTTGATCGCCAGTCGCGCAGGAACAAATAGATGATCAGCGCCACCAGCAGAAAAGCGATTAGCAGTGTTTCCTGAACTTCGCTGATCGATTGGCGCACGAACTTGGTGAAGTCGTATCCGATCTCCATCGTGAAATCCGGCGGCAGTTCCTTGCGGATCGACTCGAAGCGCTTGTAGAATTCGTCCGCGATGGCTATCGCGTTGGTGTTGGGCTGGGGAATCACCGCGATGCCCACCATCGGCAGCATGTCCTTCTTCAGGCTCCGGTAAATATCCTCCGGCCCCAGCTCCGCATAGCCAACATCGTCGAATCGAATCTTGCGACCGTTTTGCTCCCGGATGATAAGCCCGTTAAATTCGCCTGGCGTGGTTAGCTTGCCCTCCGTCCTGACGCTAAGCTCCACCGTGTTGCCCTCGATGCGGCCAGAGGGCAGATCCACGTTCTGCGATGTCAGCGCGGCCTGCACGTCCTGCGGCGTTACGTCGTGGGCCACCATCTTGGCCGGGTCCATCCACAGGCGCATCGCCAGCCGCTTCTCTCCCCAGATGCGAACGCTGCTTACGCCGGGAATCGTCTGGACGCGCTCCTTTACGACGGTGTCCGCAATCTTCGACACTTCGAGGATGCTGCGCTTATCGCTTTGCAGCGTCATGAAAATGATCGGGGCCGAATCCGCATCCGCCTTCTCCACCGAGGGCGGATCGGCGTCGTCGGGGAGGCGATTAATCGCCTGCGATACCTTGTCGCGCACGTCATTGGCCGCGGCTTCCAGGTCGGTATCCAGAGTAAACTCAACGCGGATGGAACTGCCTCCCTCTCGCGAGGTGGAGGAGATCGTCCGGATTCCACTTATGCCATTGATAACGCCCTCCAACGGCTCGGTGATCTGTGAATCGATTACATCCGGCGATGCGCCCGAGTAACTGGTGCTGATCGTAACCACCGGCGGATCGACGGCGGGATACTCCCTCACGGGGAGGAGCATGAAGCCGACGCCTCCAAAGATCACCAGCATCGTCGATAGGACGATCGCCAGCACGGGCCTCCGGATACTGGTTCCTGGCAAGTCCATCGTCGCTTCCTCCGGGCGCCGCTTTGTTCCCTACTTCACGTTCTGCAGTTCCACGGCGACGCCGGGTCGCATGCGAAGCAGGTTGGTCACGAGAACCGTCTCGCCTTCGGCAAGTCCTCGCAGCACCTGGACATTGTCGGGCGAGCGAATTCCCACCTCGATCTCGCGTAACGTCGCCTTGCCATCGGTCACGACATAGGTGCTCTGGCCGCGAAGCGATGGAACAACGGCCTCTGCCGGAATCATCACGCCACCGCTGACCTCGTTGAACTGAAACGTGATGCTTGCAAAGGCCCCCGGGCGGAGCGTCCGGTCCCGGTTGTCAACCCGCCCCTGCACGATCAGACTCCTCGTCTGTTCGTCGATGGCAGGCTCGATCACGAAGACTTCGCCCTCGCGGTCCGTATTGAGGCTGGCCACTCGAAACGTGAATTTCTGCCCGATCGAGAGGCTCGACGCGTAGCGCTCCGGAAGCGTGAAGTTCACCTCGATCACGTTGATCGACTGGAGCGTTGTCAGCAGGGTGCTGCTCTCGACCCACGCTCCCTCGCTTACGAACCGGCGCCCGGTCACCCCGTCGAAAGGCGCGCGGATCTCCGTCTTGTCCAGGTTGACTTTCAGAACCCCAATCTCCGCGTCGATCAGGTCCAGATCGCTCTTCGCCCTGTCGTATTCCTGCTGGCTGATTGCGGTCTGTGCCAGCAGATCCTGATAGCGCTGCTCAGTCGTCTTCGCGAGGCGGCGGCGCACCTGCACTTGCTCCAACTGGGCCACGATGTCGCGGTCGTCCAGCTTGAACATCAGATCGCCCTTCTTCACCTCGGCACCCTCGGCAATTTCGATGCGGACGAGGCGACGGCTGATCTCGCTGACGATGCGGACACTTTCCTCCGCCGCGAGCGAGCCGTTGGTTGGAACAGTTTCGGGAATGGTCGAGGCTTTCGCCACGTAGCCATCGGCAAGGATCGGCTTGTCAGCCGCACCGCCGCCCGGTGGCGGGCCACCTTGGCCCGTGGCCGGAGCAGAGATCCCCAAGATGCCTGCGGCCAGGATTCCCCCCGCCAGAAGGATCGGAATCTTGCAGTGCATTGGCTGCCTCCAAATGTAATGTCAAAGAACCACTGTCGCCGGTCACTCGCCGTGCCCTATAACCCTGATTCAGCAAGTCCGTGGCCAGTTGCGGAGGTGGCCTAACCCCTTACGGGGGAGGCCTCCGGGGTGGCGCCGAGTTCCAGCCCCAGAACCGCCTTCTGAATCGCGGCGATCTCGCCGGAACCCTTTTTCGCCAAACGGAGCATCGCCTGAAACTGTTCCTCTGTAAAAGGATCCTTCTCGGCGGTGCCCTGGATTTCGACCATCCTGCCCTTCCCAGTCATCACCACGTTCATGTCGGTTTCCGCACAGGAATCCTCGATGTAGTTCAGGTCCAGAACCGGCAGGCCCTCGACGATGCCTACGCTGACCGCCGCCATGTAGTCCTTCAGGATCACCGCCCCCTGGCCGATCTGCTTCTCCTCGCGGAGGCGCTCGATCGCCAGCGCCAGCGCCACAAAGGCACCCGTGATGGAAGCCGTGCGCGTGCCGCCGTCGGATTCCACCACGTCGCAGTCGATCATGATGGTGCGCTCGCCAAATGCCTTCAGGTTCACGATCGCGCGGAGCGACCGCCCGATGAGGCGCTGGATCTCGATGCCGCGGCTGTTGGGGCCGCTGCGCGAACCGTCGCGCTGGATGCGCTGCTTGGCGCTGCGGGGGAGCATCGAATACTCCGCCGTCACCCACCCCTGTCCCGAACCGATCAGGTATCCCGGCACGCGCTGCTCAACCGTCGCGGCACAGATGATTTTGTTCTTCCCCCACTCTACAAGGGCGCTGCCCTCGGCAAAGCGCAGGTAGTTCGGCGTGATGCGGATTTCGCGGAGCGCGTCGCGCTCGCGGCCATCTACTCTCATCTGGGTTCTCCCCGGGTCGTGATTGCCTACAGCAGCTTCGCCGAATTGATGCGGTCGATCTTGTACACCGCGAAGGCGTTGTCGCGCGAACGGCAACGTCCCAGCAGGCGGAGGCGTTCGACGCTTTCCGGCGTCACCACCTCGCGAACTTCCTCGCGGTTGCTCTTCACGTACTCGATCTCCACATCGAACTCGTTCTCGATTGCGAACTTGAGCAACCGCTCGATGTCGTCGATCTCCTCGGCGGGATTGGGCCCGTCGAAGCTGTGGCGTGAGAGGCCGCGCGGCACGGACGCGGAGACGAAACTCTTGAGCTGGGCCTGGTACTTCTCCTCCACCGCCTGCACTTGCGCCTCCACGGCCGAGTCCGAGGCTCGGAGCCACATGCGCAGCAGCGGCTCCGCCAGGTCGTTTAGCGCCATGAACGTGCGGGTGTCGGGCTTGAGTCGCTCCAGCAATGGCGCGAGACGCTCCTCCGCCGCGGGGACGCCGCGCGCGTCCTTGCACTCCAGCGCATAGCGCACCGCCGCGATCAGCGTGTACATGTCCTCGCGCGACAGCGAGAGGTGGAACAGGTCGTCGTCCTTCACGTGGACGTGCTCGCTGGCCAGGCGCGGCATGAAGCCGATCTTCTGGAGCTCGCGCGCCAGCCGCTTCACATCCACGTCGCTGTTCAGAAGCACCAGCCGGTTGTCCACGATGTCCTTGATGTGGGGGCTGATTTTCTTGTTGATGCGGATCTGCTCCAGCAGCGGAGCATCGTCGATAACGATGTAGCCACCGGCGAAACCCATGTTTACTTCGCCGTGCTTCTCGGAGCACTCCTTGACGAGCTGAACCATCGAGTTCGGCACCGGCGTCCGCGATCCGCGGCGCAGGAATTCCAGCATCTCCTCGCCGCGCAGGCCCGCATCCAGTCCCTCGCGGACGCTTTCCTTCGTGATCGCAAGGATCGCCATCACGTCCATCGTCTTGATGGAGGCCATCTCGTTCAGGTGATAGAACGTCTTCAGCTTCAGGTCCGGCGGAACAATCACGTCGTGCGTCGGCTGGACGATGAAGTGCGACTCGTCGTAGCGGATCGGCATCACCAGGTTTTCGTCCGTCGTGCGGAAGACCTCTGTCCAGTGTTCGGGATGATGCTCGAAGACGTATCGACCCAAGTCCGTGAATCGGAAGGTGAACTCGAAGTCCTGCTGCTTGCGTGGGCGTCCGCGACCCGCACCGCGGGCCTTGGCCGTCTTGCCGTCGCCGAGCCTCATGCCGATCAGGTCGGCGTCCTTGTCGCTCTTGAGCCCGATCGCCAGCATCCCCAGCCAATGCATGCACTCCGCCACGATCGACTCGATCACGAGTTCGTTGCTGCGCGTATGCTTGTCATAAGCGATCGGCTCCCCGCGCGCAGGAATTTCCTGCTCGATCACTGGCAGCGCCTGCTCGAGAAAGCCGTCGAACACGCACCAGCGGTCCCGCGGCATGTCGTTCAGGATCTCCAGCGTCGTGCGGCGGAACGCCACGATGCTCGTCAGCCCCGTGGGCGGGGGCTCCATGTGCACTGTGTTGCCTTCGATGAACTCCTCGTTCCACTCGGCGGACTTCAGCCACCAACTCACAAGGTCCGCATAGGCCCTGGGCGCGTCTTCGATCCACTGCAGGAATCCGTTGGACACGCGATAGGTGTCGCCGGTCGCCACGAGGAAGCGTTTCTGGATGCAGAACAGCGAAAGGAACTCTGCGTACTTCAGCGTCTTGTGCCGGCTAAGCATTGGGAGAACCTTCTTCAGGTCGTTCTTCCCAATGCCCCCCGTCGCGAGTTCCTTCACCGGATAGCGATCCACGAAATTGCAGAACACCACCAGGTCGCGGAGGATCGTCCCGCTGTTGTCGAGCACGACGCTCGGCGAGTCCTCCTTTTTTACGAGGGTGACGGAGTCCAATTCCTGGAACGTGCGGTCGTCCGCCTCGAAGTGGTTCGAGAGGATGTGCATCACATCGCGCGGAACCATCAGCAGGTTGTTGTACTTGTTGCCGCCCGGCACCGCCGTGAAAAGCAGACCGCCAGTCCCCAGCAGCCAGTTGATCGCGTCGCCGCGCGAGTGGTCGTAGCGCTTCTGGACGTTCAGCTCCAGCAGGTCGCGATAGACGCAGACGCCCTTCCGCTCCGCCATGATGTCCAGCACCTGCTGCGCGCCCGGGGGAAGCCTCTCCATGTACTTGCGGAGGAACTTCGGGTCCAGCAAGCTCGACCGGATCAGGTGGATGAAGTAGTTCTTCGTGAACCCCTCCGGCTGCACGCGCAGGCCCTGCGTCGCGATCTGGCGGAGTTCCGCGACGCTACGCTCCTTGAGAAAATTGCCGAGATAACCTTCCCAGAAAGAGGGGAGGTCGATATAGCGGAGGAACGGTTCCGGCAGGCCGGCCAGGACAAGCCCTCCCGGCACCTCCGGCACGCGGTCGAAGAAGACGATGCCGCGCAGCGACAGCGAGGCGACCACTTCCTCCATGCGGCGTGCGTTCCCGCCGAAGTAGCGGGCGGCGACTTCCGACTTCTCCACATCTCCGCCGTGGATTGCGAGGTACTGGACGAGGTTGTTCTCCTCGGGGGTGAGGCGCGCGATGGCCTTCTCCCAAAGGGAGCGATTCTGCATTCGCTGGTAAAGGTGCCCCATACAGACGGCGTGCCGCTCCGAATCGTTGGCGGCTCGTCCGTCGTCTGCGGGCGTGATCCCCCAGTGCTCCTCGATGGAGCGGAGGGTCTCGATGGGCTGCGTCTTGAGGATGCTCTTGAGCTTCATAGGGCCGTGACGTCCGGCGCTCCTTGTTGTTTCGTTCCATCATCCGGCGCGCCGACGACCACGGGGTCATCGTCCTGCTCGGCCGCGAGGGCCTCGCGCAGCGCGCATATCTTCTCCCAATGCTCGCGGGCCGTTGCCTGTCCCGCGTCGTCCAGATCCTGGAACTCGATGGAGTAGGCGTATCCCTGCTCCGTCAGGAAGCGTTGCCGCTTGTTGGCGAAATCCTGCTCGTTGGTGTCCTTGGTCGTCACCGAGTAGAAATGCGCCACGTTCTCGATCCCCTCTCCCTTTGGCCTCAGGACGCGGCCCAGCCTCTGGGCTTCCTCCTGACGGGAGCCAAACGTGCCGCTGACCTGGATCGCCACGTTTGCGTCGGGAAGGTCGATAGCAAAATTCGCGACCTTCGAGACGATGATGATCTTGTATTCCTTGTTCTTGAATTTCCGGTAGATCTCCTCGCGCTCCTTGTTGGGCGTTTTTCCGGTGATGATCGGCGCGTTGAACTCCTCCGAAAGGAGCGCCAACTGCGAGAGGTACTGCCCGATCACGAGGATGTTCGCGTCCGGGTGCTTGCGGATCAGATTCTCCACCACTGCAATTTTTACTGGGTTTTCCGAGGACATGCGGAACTGCTCCCGCTGGTCGGCGGAAGCGTGATCCATCCTCATGCAGTCGGGGAGCGGCACGCGGATCTCGATGCAATGGGCCTTCGCGATCCAGCCCTGCTCCTCCAGGTTTTTCCACGGCACGTCGAATTTCTTCGGCCCAATCAGCGAGAACACATCGTCTTCCAGCCCGTCCTCGCGGACCAGTGTCGCGGTCAAACCGAGACGCCGCCGCGCCTGAATATGCGCCACGGTGCGAAAAACCGGCGCGGGGAGCATGTGGACTTCGTCATAGATGATCAGCCCCCAATTCTCCGCGTTGAAGATGTCCATGTGGGCAAATTCGTCTGTCTTCTTTTTGCGGAACGTCATGAGCTGGTAGGTCGTCACCGTCACCGGCTTCAACTCCTTCACCTCGCCGCTGTACTCGCCGATCTGGTCTGCGGTCAGATTCGTCTTGTCCAGGATTTCGGACTTCCACTGGCGCAGCGCCGTGATGTTCGTCGTCAAGATGAGCGTACACTGCTGTACCAGCGCCATCGTGCCGATGCCGATCACCGTCTTGCCGGCGCCGCAGGGCAGGACGAGCACGCCACTGCCGCCGCTGGCTCCGCCCGCCGCGTAGAAAATCTCCGCCGCGTCCTGCTGATAGTGGCGCAGGCCAAAATCCCGCCCCGTCAGCGTCTTGTTCCGGAGCGTGATCGCCAGCGGGGCTCCGTCCGTATATCCGGCAAGATCCTCGACGGGATACTCGACCTTGATGAGCGCCTGCTTGAGCGCCCCGCGGTCGTCGTCCGCGATCACAAAACGAAGCGGATCGATCTGCTCCCTCAGAAAACCCTTCACCGTGCGGAAGCGCTGGATCTGCACCATCGTGGGTTTGTCCGGGCCCACAAGGATCAGGCGGCCGCCCTCCTTGATCAGCTTGAGCCGGCCATAGCGGCTCGCCTGCTCGCGGACCCGGATTTGGACGGTCTCTGGAACGGGGTACTTGGCGAAGCGCAGCAGCGCCTCGCAGACCTGATCCGCCGTCATCCCGCTGGATGCGGCGTTCCACAGGCTGAGGGGGGTGATGCGATAATGGTGGATGTAGTCGGGGCTCTTTTCCAGCTCCGCAAAGCGCGCCAAAGCATCGCGAGCCTCTACATAGAGGTCGTTTGTTGTCTCCAGAAGGACGGTCAGGTCCCCCTGTACAATCATGGGGTTCTTGGGGTTATAGTTCATCAAGGCTGCTTTTTTCTCAAATCCCGGGGCGTCTCGGCCCCGTACCTCCGTCGTTTTCTGGCGCGTGGGACGAGTCTTTCTCCCACGCCAAACCCCCCTCTTCAACCAGAGTCGGTCCAATGACTCAAGTGCAAACCCCCCGCCAGAAAGGTTCAAGGGCCACAATTTGGAGCGAATCGGGTAAATCCCCTTTATCAACTCCCCCCGGCCACCTTTCCCCACCGCGAAGTGAAACCCAGTTTCCACAAACACCGATGCGCATTCAAGTAGAAACGGGCTTCCGGTCGCGGGTTTGTTCTGGCGGGTCGATTGGATGGAATCCTGTGGGGGCGGTATGCGACCTATGGGACGTAAAGGGCATCCGAGCTCCCGCCCGGGTCGCCCTTGGCAGTGCCCACCGCTGTTCCCGCCTTTCCCCACCGTTTCCCGCCCTTACCCTCCATCTTGGCATTGCCTGTCACCCTGCATTGTACAATCATCCACCCGCAACATCGCGTGAAAGGGCCAAACCAGCGTGGATTTCAGCGGGCTGTCGGCTGATACTGCACATCGCTTCCGCGCCGTCGCGGAGGCATTGCACTCCTTCGCGGAGGATTTCCCCGCGGAACCCCGCGTTCTGGACGTGGGGGGCTATCCGGGCACCTTTGCCCGCCACTTCAAGGCCTCCTACCCCCGCTGGAAGGTGACCACGCTGGACCGGCCCGAGGACAACCTCCCAGACTACGTCCACGGAACCGGCGCGAAGATCGACTTTGCGGACAAAAGTTTCGACGCCGTTACGAGCATCGACACCTTGGAGCACATCCCGCCCGCCGAGCGCGCCGCGTTCCTTTCCGAGCTTTGCCGCGTCTCCAAGTCCGTCGTCATCGTGGCGGCCCCCTTTCACCATCCCGCCACCGCGGACGTGGAACGGCTTCTCGACGGGCTTCACCGCAAGATCTTCAACATCCCCCACCCGTGGCTTCACGAGCACGTCGAGCACGGACTCCCCGACATCCACAAGATCCTCGCCATGCTCCCCAAGGGCTACGCGGTGGAGGACCTTCAGGCGAGCTACGACCTCCAGTCGTGGCTGGTGTGGCAGGCGCTCTCGCTCTATCGCAAGCTGGAGGGCGAGATCGACAACGCTTGGCTGGGCTTTGACAAGGTATTCGCCACGGCGCCCACGCCCGAGATCACGTCGGTCCCTTACCGCTATCTGATCGTCGCACGCCGCGGCGGGCGGGCACTCAACCTGAGTGGCGGCTTCACCCCAGAGCCCGACGCGGGTCAGGAATCTGTCGAGCTGGCGCGGCTATTCTGCCGCATGATGGAAGTGCTCTCCGGCAAGGTGGGAGGGGAAGTGACGGCCGTTCTTCCGACTCGACTTGTTGATGAACGGCTCAAGGAAGCACTGAAGGCCGCCGAATCCGAGATTCTGCGCCTCAAGGCGAGGCTGGACCCACATCCCCCCGTCGCAAGCGCCGCGCCGGAGCGCGAATCCACTGGGTCCTTTCCCCAGCGCATCCTTCGCCGGTTTGGAAAGCAGTAATGCCCACCCCACCCCGTCACGGGTTCATCGTCGTCGGGCGGCAGGGGGAGGAACAGCTCCTCAAGGGCTGGCACGAGCGCGAGCGCGATGGCCGCCACGGCATTGCCTACCGCTCCTCCACCGAAGACGGACTTCTGGTGCTCCGTCGCCATCCCGAGGCCACCCGCCTCAACCTCATCCTTTCCGGCCCCGTCCCGCTCCACGGCGGCGTCATGCGCGGCTACCTGATCGTCAACCGCCAGAAGCACGAACTCCCCCTCGCCGTGGACACCTGGGTCCTGCGTTCCTACCCCAACCCCACCGAGGGCGACGACATCCAGGTCCGCCTCTACCTCAAGGATCCCATCGTCCCCGACAACGTCCTCCACAACGGCGACGCGAGGCGGCTGGGATGGTATTTGAGCGCGATCTGGCAGGATTGAGGCATCATTTTCCCCGCTTGGAGCCGCTAACCGAATGATCGATCAGCGCACTTTCGAATGCCTGAAGAAAGCGAATGTCAAGTTGGGGCTTGACACGATCCTGTGCCTTGCGCCTATAACTTTTCTCGAAGCGCGGCTGGCTGACGCTGTCGTATATCACCCGATCCGGACATTAGCCGAGCTTCGAGTCGATTCGGGCGCGGGAACGGCACCCCGCATGGTTATTCACGATCCCATTGCTGCGGAGCTCGCCGACTGGAGCCGCGGACGGGTTGGGGACTTTCGCAAGATCATGGGCAATTTGGAGATGATCGCCACGCACGCCCAAATTGAGAACCCAAACATCCTGAAGCCCGTCCGTCACAAGCAGGCCAAGGGCCTCTCTGAGGTGACCGTGAAGAATGGGCAGGCGCGGCTTTTTGTTTTCCAAGATCCCCATGACGGAAAGAGCCTCGTGGCGACCGGTACCTACATCAAACGGGGGAATGTCGGCGAGAAGGAGCTGAAGAAGCAGGACCAAGCGATACTTCGCGCCGCCGAGCGGCGAGACTTGTGGATCCAAGCCGCACCCATCGCTGGACTGACGACGTGGCGCGTACTCAGGAGAGGAAACTGACATGAGCAACAAGATCGCGAGCCTCACCCAGGCCGAACTCTGGGGAGCGCTCCAGAACCAACTTGAATCCGGAACCCTCGGGGAGCCCGTGGCCGGGGAGGTTCCCGACCTGGCCGCCGATCCCGACTACCTGTTCGAAGTGCTGCGTACGCGGCTTGCCGAGCATCTCTATCGCGCCATGAAGGCGGCTGGCCTGAACGAGAACAAACTGGCCCGGAAGCTCGGCGTTTCGCGGCAGGCCGTGAACGAGGTTTTTCAGATGAAAACCAATATGACACTCAAGTCGCTTGCAAGATTCTGCGCCGCGCTGAATGTGGAGCCGATTGTGGGCGTCCAACAGCGCAAGCAAGATGTGATCGATCCCGTTCCTATCATGGATGCAGTGTCCTCACGGCCCATCTCGATACCTCTGCCGGCGGCCGCCTCTGGTGGTCAGGTGGACTGGGGGCTATCGGGCTTGCCCGCCGGTTCGACGGGGCTTCTAGACATCGTTAATTGCGAAAAGTCTCGGGCCGCGAAAGGCAGTAGAAATGGGATACGTGTCGCCCCCCCCAAGGCGCCCGTCGGTAGGACGATGGCTGCATGAAAGATCCGCAAGCCATCATCCAACTCGTCGATTTCGCGTTGGTGGATATTCGCCTCAAGGCGCCAGACGTCATTAAGGGGGACTCTTCTCGCCCTAGCGAAGTTTCCTTTGAATTCGCACCTTGCATTTCAGATGAATCTCCTTGCGAATTCCGGCTCTATTTGACCGTCGGATTCTCGTCGGGATTCGAGGCGGGTCGCCCGTTGGGGCTGGATGGGTCAGCCACTATTGGCGGCCATTTCCATTGCCCAGATGAGATTCCGCAGGACCAGCGTCACATGCTCGTCCTCTACAATGGATCTCTCATCCTCTACGGCCTGCTGCGTGGCCAAATCGCTGCAATTACAGGTGCGTTCCCGACCGGGAAATTCATGCTCCCATCGGTAAACATGCAGCAGGTCATTCAGAATTCCGTCGAAAAGGAGTTGGCTGTGGCAGCGTCCAGTAACAGGCCCTCCTCCAAAGCAATCGGAAGCAAGACCCCAAAGGCAACCGCGACACGGAAGCGCAAGAACCTCTCGAAGTAGTCCCCCGCCCCTTCCGCCTTGCGCCACCTTACCCGTTGGCCTCTTCTCGGCCCCCGGGGGGCGATCGCCTCCCCGTTGCCAAGAATAGAGCAGCCCGTCCCTTGATTGAATCGACCGACAGCAGCACCGACTCCGCGGCGATCCCGCGCGGTGTCTGGCATCTGGCGGTTCTGTCGGGGCTTGTCTATACGGCCGGAGCTGTCTATACGCCGGTTCTCGATCGACTCGTGAGAGAGCCCTTCGGGCTGACCAACAAGGAAACATCCGGATTCTTCATGGCCAACGTCGCGGCGACGCTGTGCTTCGCGGTGCTGTTTGGCTGGATGTCCGACCGGCTGGGCCGGCGCGTGCCGCTGATTTGCGCGGGTCTCGCGGGTGCGGGGGTACTGACGGCTGCGCTTCCGCATTTACACGACTACCAGGCGCTCCTGTGGCTTCGCTTCGCCCAGGGTATCTTCGAGACCTGCGCAAGCGTCCTCATCGTGGCTCGTGCACTCGACCTATCCGGCGCCGGGAATCGTGCGGGCGTGATGGGAAGGGTCGCCATTGGGATTCCCGCGGGATACCTGATGGCCCCTGTCGTGACCGGCTTGCTCGGCGATGGACCACTCTGGATCCTCTTCGGCCTCCTTGGCGCATCGCTCGTCGTCGGCGCCGCGAGCCTTCTGCCGGGGATAGCATCCCCGGAGAAGATTTCCCATCGCCACGCCCCCATTCCCGCGCGCGGGATCCTAGCGATCGTCCTCGCGGCGCCCGTGATCTTGATTCCGTTTATGCTGGGAATCGCCGACCGGGTGACGATCGGCGCGGTGGCGGTGCTCACAAGCGCGACCATGAAGGACGTCCACGGGATCACGTCTGTCAGGTTCATCTCCATGGCCACGCTGGCCTACTGCATCGGTTTCATCGCGCTATCGCGCCCCACGCGGGATTTCTGCCGTCGCTTCGGCGTCGAAAAAACTCTCCTGCTCGGATCGCTGGCTTACGGCGCATTCTTCGCGTTTCTTGGCACCACCAGCCTTTCCCTGTTCATTACCCTCTTTTTCCTCAGCGGCGCGGCATCCGCCGTCGTGTACATTGGCTGCATCGCGATGATTGCCGACCGGTGTCGGCCCGAGGAGCGCGGCCTGATGATGGGCGTCTTCAACACTGTTGGAACAGTGGGCGTTCTTCTCGGGATGCCGCTGAATGGAATCCTAAGCACGCGGAGCTACGCGCTCGCGTGGGGGACCTCGGGGGCCCTGATGGCCGCCTCAGCCGTGCTTGCAGCCGTCCTCCTCCCCGTTCTAGCGCGCCGCGGCGGGCGCGCCGAACCCTCGGCGCGATAAAGCGCGCCTCCCTTGGCCGGGCGTTTGCACGTGACTTTCCCGTGTCGCGACCGCGTTCCCCCTTGACGTGGGAAGGGTGCTTGCCAAACCTCCCCGCCGGTTGCGCCGTTGCCGGACCCGCACTGCGTCGGTCCCGTCTCGATCGCCGACCAGGCGACTTACCAAAGCATCACGCAAAGCGCCGCACACTCTATCAGAGGATCATCATGGCAAGGAAGAAGCCGCTCTCGCTCGTCAGAAACATCGGCATCATGGCTCACATCGACGCCGGCAAGACCACCACCACCGAGCGAGTCCTCTACTACACCGGCAAGATTCACAAGATCGGCGAAGTCCACGACGGCGCGGCAACGACCGACTGGATGGAGCAGGAGCAGGAGCGCGGCATCACCATCACCTCCGCCGCCACCCGCTGCTATTGGACCTCCAAGCCCTTCGAGGACACGCCCGAGTCCGAATACGAAATCAACATCATCGACACCCCCGGCCACGTTGACTTCACCGTGGAAGTGGAGCGCTCGATCCGCGTCCTCGACGGCGCCGTGGCGCTCTTCTGCGCCGTGGGCGGCGTCGAGCCCCAGTCCGAGACCGTGTGGCGCCAAGCCGACAAGTACGGCGTCCCCCGCATGGCCTTCGTCAACAAGATGGACCGCATCGGCGCGGACTTCCTGGGCGCCATCCAGATGATGCGGGACCGCCTCAAGTGCCATCCCGTCCCCCTTCAGTACCCCATCGGGGCCGAGGAATTTTTCACGGGCATGGTGGACCTCATCACGCTGACCGCCCGCGTTTGGGACAAGAACGACGACCAGGGCAAGACTTGGCGCGATATCCCCGTGCCCCCTGATCTTGCCGACGAGGTCGCGAAGTACCGCGAAATGATGCTCGAGTCCCTCGCCGAGTACGACGACGACTTCGCCGTCAAGTTCCTCGACGGCTATGCCTTCACTCCCGACGAGCTCAAGCGCGCAATCCGCAGCGCCACGCTCAAGTGCAAGATCACCCCCGTGATGTGCGGGTCCGCGTTCAAGAACAAGGGCGTCCAGCTCCTTCTCGACGCAGTTGCCGCCTTCCTGCCGTCCCCCAGCGACGTCCTCTCCATCAAGGGCGAGGATCCCCAGGGCGACGTGGCCGAGCGCCTCTCCAATGACGACGAGCCCTTCAGCTCGCTCGCCTTCAAGGTCATGCGCGACCCCCGCGGCGTGGACAAGCTCACCTACATCCGCATCTACTCCGGCGTCCTCAAGGCCGGCAGCTACGTCTATAACGCCAACCGCGACACCAACGAGCGCATTGGCCGCATCTACATCATGAACGCCGTTGACCGCGAGGCCACGGAAGAAGCCCGCACGGGCGACATCGTCGCACTCGTGGGCCTCAAGAACACTGGCACCGGCGACACGCTCTGCGATCCCGACAATCCCGTGCGCCTCGAGTCCATGACGTTCCCAGAGCCCGTGATCAGCGTCGCCGTGGAGCCCAAGACCAAGGCCGACCAGGACAAGATGGGCAAGGCCCTCGCCCGTCTCATGGAAGAGGACCCCACCTTCCGCGTTATGTCCGACAAGGAAACCAACCAGACCGTCATCTACGGAATGGGCGAGCTCCACCTCGAAATCATCGTGGACCGCATGAAGCGCGAGGACAAGGTCGAGTGCACCGTGGGCCGCCCCCAGGTTGCCTATCGCGAGACCATCACCAAGGTCGTCGAGTCCGAGGGCAAGTTCGTGCGTCAGTCCGGCGGTCGCGGCCAGTACGGCCACTGCTGGCTGCGCGTGGAGCCCAACGATCCCGGCCACGGCTTCACCTTCAAGAACGAAGTCGTTGGCGGCGTTATTCCCCGCGAATACATCGCCCCCATCGAGCAGGGCATCGTCGAGGCCATGACCAGCGGAACCATGGCGGGCTACCCCGTCGTCGACATCCGCGTGTCGGTCTTCGACGGCTCCTACCACGACGTCGACTCCAACGAAATGGCGTTCAAGGTCGCCGCGTCGATGGGCTTCAAGGAAGGCTGCCGCAGGGCCGGCCCGATCCTCCTCGAGCCGATCTTCGAGCTCGAGGCCGTCACCCCCGAAGAGTACCTCGGCGACGTCATCGGCAACCTGAACCAGCGTCGCGGCCGCATCGGCGAGATCAACGACCGCCACGGCGCCAAGGTCGTCACCGCCAAGGTGCCGCTCGCCGAGATGTTCGGCTACGCCACAGATATCCGCAACCTCACCTCGGGGCGCGCCTCGTTCTCCATGCAGTTTAGCAACTACGAGCCCGTTCCCAAGAGCATCGAGGAAAAGGTCATCGGCGAGCGTTCCGCGATCTCCCACCGCGGCTAACCGGCCCCCCGGGCCATCCAGCATCACACCAGCAACGCGCGGGGCGGAAAGACTTCGGTCTTCCCGCCCCGCGCTTCGTTTCAGGACCTCGCCGCAATCCGCCAGGCACGAAAAAGCCCCGCCACTCGGGCGGGGCTTTCGACGTCTGGATGATTCAGACGACAGCGCGCTTAGTTTAGCGACGCCGCCTCGGTCTCCGTCAGGATGTGCACGAGCTTGCGGCCCGACTTCTTGGTCTGGAAGCTCACCTTGCCGGTGACCTTCGCAAACAGCGTGAAGTCGCGACCCTGCCCGACGTTCTTGCCGGGATAAATCTTATTGCCGACCTGGCGGACGAGAATCGATCCACCCGGGACGAGCTTGCCGTCGGGCTCCTTGGTACCGCGCCGTTGCGCGTTGGAGTCCCGGCCGTTCTTCGATGAGCCTACGCCTTTTTTGTGAGCCATTGCAGGATTGGTCCTTTATTCGGTGGAGATACTTAGGTCAGGTCGCGGCCGTTGTGGGCGATACCGAGGATCTTGATCTCGGTGAAGGGCTGACGATGGCCGAGGCGGCGCTCGTAGCCCTTGCGGCGCTTGAACTTGTAAACGTCGATCTTCTTGGCCTTGTCCTGACGAAGGACCTTGGCCTTCACGGAGGCGCCCGTCACTCGGGGCTCGCCGATTTCCACGCCGCTGTCGGTGCCGATCAGCAGCACGTCCTCGAGCTCGATGGTCTCGCCCTTCTCAACTTCGATCTTCTCGACCTGAATCACGTCGCCTGGCGACACACGGTACTGGTGACCGCCCTGGCGGAGGATTACATACATGGCGTCTTTGTCCTTTATCAAATGAAGTGTACTCAGCGCTCTAGGGCGCGGCGAGCAGGCGGCCATGAAAATGCCCGCATCGCAAGGGGCGGAAAGCTCCCCGAGGGGGGCTCCCCTGTCAAGGCGGAATCGCGCGGATTTGCGCTACTTGAACAGCGACGGATCGATTCCCAGCTTCTCCAGCTTATCATAGAAATTCCGGCGGCTCATTCCGGCCTTCCTGGCCGCTTCCGTCACGTTGCCGACGCAGGACTTCAGGACGCCGTGGATGTAATCCACCTCGAAGCGCTCGCGGGCTTCGCGGTAGTCGAGCGCCTGGCCGGGCGGGTGGTGGCTGGCCCCGGGGGAGGTGGGGGAGTGGCCAGCGGCGGGCTGGGGGGTGAGCTGGGAGTCGAAGACGGCCAGCTCCAGCAGCACGTCCTCCGTGATCATGTCGCTGTCGCTGAGCACCGCGACGCGCTCGATGAAGTTCCTCAGCTCGCGCACGTTGCCGGGCCACTGGAGGCGCTTGAGCTTGACGAGGAAGCTGGGATGCAGTGCCAGCCGCGGGCGACCGCCACGCTCGCGCAGAATGCCGATGATGTGCTCGGCGATGATGGGGATGTCGTCCAGCCGCTCGCGTAGCGGCGGCATCTTGAGCTTGATGACGTTGAGGCGGTAGTACAGGTCCTCGCGGAACTCGCCGGTCTGCACCGCCGTCTCCAGCCGCCTGTTCGTCGCCGCGATCACGCGTATGTCCACGGGCATGCTGTGGACAGAACCGACGCGGGAAATCTCCCGCTCCTGCAGGACGCGGAGCAGCTTCGCCTGCATCGCCACGGGGAGCTCGCCGATCTCGTCGAGGAAGAGCGTCCCGCCGCTCGCCGCCTCGACTAGTCCCGTCTTCGCCTCGTGGGCGCCGGTGAAGGAACCCTTCTCGTGGCCGAAAAGCTCGCTCTCGATCAGGCTCTCGGGAATCGAGGCGCAGTTGATGGCGATGAAGCGTCCCTTCGACCGCGCCGACTGGCGATGGATCGCGCGCGCCGCGAGTTCTTTGCCGGTGCCACTCTCGCCGTAGATCAGCACGGAGCTTTCCGACGGTGCGATCCGCGCGATCATCTCGCGGACCGAGCGCATTTCCGGTGACTCGCCGAGCAGTTCGTTGTCCGGAGCCTTCGCCCTCGGAGTTGGCGCGCGATCGGCCACCGGGGCAGACTGCGCCGCGCGCCGGACCGTTGCCAGAAGCGCCTTCGTGTCGAAGGGCTTCGTCACGTAGTCGAAGGCGCCGTTCTTCACGCATCTCATCGCGCTCTCGATGCTGCCATAGGCCGTCATCACGATCACCGCCCCGCGAAATCCCGCCGCGCGAAGGCGCTCCAGCACTTCCTCGCCGGTCATCTCCGGCATGCGCAGATCCGTGATCACAACCTCCGCGCCGCGCTTCGCAACGTGGGTCAGTGCATTCTCCGCCGAGTCGAAGGCGGTCACCGCGTGGCCCTCCAGGCGGAGGAGCTTGGTCAGCACCACCCCCATGTTGGGCTCGTCGTCGATGACCACCACGCGGGCTGTCACGGCGCAGCCTCGGCCACGGGCGCCAGGAACGGAGCCAGCTGGGATTCGAAGCGGCGTGGCACCTCAACCTCCAGATGTGCGCCGTCCTCGTCGTAGGCCGTGGAGACGACCTTCCCCTCGCGATGGATCAGGCTCACCACGTCGTGGCGCGAGAGCGGAATCACGAGCCGCAGATGCGCCAGGTCCTGGCCCGCCATCTCCGCCATCTTCGCGGCCAGTTCCTCCAGCCCGTCGCCGCGGATGACGCTTGTCAGCACATGGGGCTGCGCCGCCGCGCGGACCGCCGCCAGCGCGATCTCGTCGGTTACCAGATCGACCTTGTTCAGCACATACAGCATCGGCTTGTCGAAGGCGTCGAGCTCGCGCAGCACATCGTTGGTGGCCTCGATCTGGGCCAGCGCCGCGGGATGGCTCGCGTCCACCACATGCATCAGGAAGTCGGAGAGCTGTGCCTCTTCCAGTGTCGCCTTGAAGGCTTCCACCAGCATCGTCGGCAGCTTGCGGATGAAGCCCACCGTGTCCGTCACCAGCAGCGGCTGGTTGTTGCGCATCTTCACCTTGCGCGTCGTAGGGTCCAGCGTGGCGAAGAGCTGGTCTTCCGCCAGCACCCCCGCGCCCGTCAGCGCGTTCAGCAGCGAGGACTTTCCCGAGTTGGTGTAGCCGACGAGCGCCGCCGACGGCACGGACTTGTCGCGCCGCGTCTTGCGCTGGTTGGCGCGTTGCAGGCGCACGTTCTTCAGTTCAATGCGCAGTGCGTGTATCTCGTCGCGGACGATGCGCCGGTCCACCTCGATCTGGGCCTCGCCCGCGCCGCCGGTGAAGCCGCCGCCGCCGCGCTGGCGCTCGAGGTGGGTCCACGCGCGCTTGAGGCGGGGGAGCGAATACTCCATGCGCGCCACCTGAACCTGCAGGCGCGCCTCGCGCGTTCGCGCGCGCTGGCCAAAGATCGTCAGGATCACCTCGCGGCGATCAATCACGGCGATGCCGCTCAACTCCTCCCAGTTGCGCTGCTGCGCGGGGGAAAGCTCGTCGTCGAAGATGATCACCTCCGCCTCCAGCGCGAGGGCAGTCTCCTTGATTGTGTCCGCTCGACCGCTGCCGACGAAGAGCTTCGGGTTGGGCTTGGCCATCGTGGCCATTTCCTGCCCCGCCACCTCGACGCCCATCGTGTCGGAAAGGCGCACAAGCTCCGTCAGGTGCTCGTCGGCGACGCTGCGCTCCATGCGGTTTCGCTGGACGCCCACGATGTAGGCGCGGGCCCACTTCTTTTCTCTTTTGGCGTTATCGAGCAATTTTATCCGATCTGGTGTTTGGTTGGATGATGTCGTGGCTCAAGTAAGGGACGGGCGCGATGGGCTGGCAAAGGAAAACAAGGCGGTGGCGCCCGCTGGAAAAGTCAGCGGGCCCCCTCTTGCGAGGGGGCCCGTAAAGTCTTGGTGGCTGTGGCGGAGAGGCACTTAGGTGGGAAGTGTTTGGCGGGAGTGTCTAGGTAGGATTGGTGTCCCTATATCGGGAGCGGGGAGTTTTCGGTAGGATAACCCCGGGGTGTTAGCCCAGGAGACACGCCTCTCTGTTCAGTTGCTCCACCGAGACTGAGCGAATCGTTTTGGGAGCGTTTTTGCAGGTCTCCTTTCTCTGTCCGCCGACTCGACCGACTGACTACCGCGTCGGTTTGGTAATCCGGCTGTTGTTACTGCCAGAGAATTAGCGTATTCTGTGCCAACGCGAATATCGCGGTGTACGGGAAAAAATTGCGACCTAATCGGCCAAGGCGACCGATTGTGCGTCTCGATTATGGACTGGGCTCTCCCACCGGGATGCGCCGCTGCGCCGGGGACTGTCGCGCCGGTGCAACGAGTGGAGATGGTGGGAGAAACTTTGAAGGCGAGTGGCGGGAAGCCCCGCCGTTAGGCCTCGGCGCCCTCGCCAACGGCAGCGGCGGGCTCCGGCTCCTCGAGCATCAGCTTTTCCGTCACGTACTTCTCGAAGGCGTCCACGACCGCAGGATCGAACTGCTTCCCGCTTAGAGACTTGATCTTGTCCAAAGCCTCCAGGAACGTGAGCGGCTTGTTGTAGCTTCGCTGGCTGGTCATTGCGTCGAATACGTCCGCAACCGCCAACATGCGCGCCTGAAGGGGGCAGTCCTCGCCCTTTAGCCCATCGGGGTAGCCGCTGCCGTCCCAACGCTCGTGATGGCCGCGGATGTACGGCAGCACGTCCTGCAGGTAGGTGATCGGCTGGAGGATCTTTTCGCCCATCGCCACGTGGTCCTTCACGGACGAGTACTCCGTGTCGGTTAGTTTCCCCGGCTTGTTGATGATGCCTTCCTTCACGCCGATCTTGCCGATGTCGTGCAGGTCCGCCGCCGTGCGGATGCGCTCCACCATGCGCTTATCCATGCCGAAGGCGATGGCGAGGCCGACCGCGTATTTGCTGACCCGGGCGGTGTGACCCTTGGTGTAGGGGTCCTTCGCCTCGATCGCGTTGACGAAGGATTGCAGCGTCTGGTGGTAGTGCGTCTGCAACGTGTCGCAAAGGAAGGAATTCTCGATCGCCACCGCGCACTGGTTGGCAAAGGCGGAAACGACCTCGGCGTCCAGCTCGTCGTAGTTGATGTTCTGCATCCGGTTGTCGATGTAGATCGCGCCCAGGGGCTTGTCGCCGGAGATGAGCGGAGCGCAAATCACGGACTTCACCGCGAATCCGATGATGGAGTCGCTCTGCGCCAGCGCCGCGTCCTGCTGCGTGTCGCTGGCGATGATCGTGCAACCCTCGTTGATGGCGCGGTTCATCACGGTGCTGGAGATATTCATGCTCGGCTCGCGCTTGGGATCGCGGCACGCGGCATAGGTGGGTAGGAACTTCTTCTTCTCCTCGTTGTAGAGGAGGATCACGACGTTCTCCGCGGCGGCGAATATCTCGAAGAGGCTCGCGCCGACCTTCTCCATCAGCTCGTTCAGGGGAACCAGGCGCGTCAGCGTCTGGGACATGCTGAAGATGTTCTTCAGGCCGTTGAGCAGGCGCTGGGTCTTGACGAGTTCGTAGCGTTCCGCCTCGCTGATCTCCGGCTGGTTTTCCTTATAGTAGTCGAAGATCGCGGCGAATTTGTCGGCCAGCGCGTCGGCCTTCACCGACGTGGCGTTCACCACGCCCGTGACCGTGGACTCCGAATGGACGAAGTTGATCGTCCGGAAGTCGGACTCCTCCAGAATCTGGAACTCGGAAGATCCCAGCTTGATCACGTCGCCGATATTGATGTCGGCGTCGGCGATGCGCTTCCCGTTCAGGTACGAGCCGTTGGTCGAGCGGTTGTCCTGATACAGCAGGCGCCCGTCCTTGACCATGAACGTGCCATGGTGGCGGGAGACCTTGGGATCGTCCAAGATGATGTCGCATACGGATTCGCGCCCAACGGTGGTCGATGCACCGATCTCGAAGCGCAGGCCGTTGGCGACACCGCTATGGCAATAGATCGTGATACTGGCTGTAGAGTTCACGTGCTGGCAGTCAGGAGTCGGGAGAGTATCCGGCGGGTGTGCCCAAGAGTTCGGGTGCATGTGTAAAATCTGGGTACGGGAACTGTCAAGGCAGGTTTCCCGCAACCCCCCCGCTACTTGGAATGCATCGGGCGAAGTTGCTATCGACTGGAGCGAGAATGCAAGGCCGGAGATTGGTAATCCCCGACTTGGACTGCCTTGACTCGACCAGCTTCCCGGGGTTGCCTCTCCGGTGGTTACCGGATGCTGACCTCGATCTTGTGCATAAGGTCGAGCGAATCCAGCACCTTGCCGGCGCCCTCCACGATGGCTGTTTCCGGGTTCTTGCACAGGTACACGGGCAGGCCGGTCTCCCGCGCGATCAACTTATCCAGGTTGCGCAACTGGCTGGAGCCACCCGCCATGCAGATGCCGCGGTCGATGATGTCGCCCGCCAGCTCGGAAGGGGTCTTCTCCAGCGTGCTCTTCACCGCGTTCAGGATCGTCATGATCGGGTCCATCAGGGCCTCTCGGATTTCCTCGCTGTGGACCTCGATGGTGCGCGGAAGGCCCCCCATCACGTCGTTCCCCTTTACGGTCATGATCAACTCCTCCTTCAGCCTGTCCGCGGAGCCGATATAAATCTTGATGTCTTCCGCCGTGCGCGGACCGATGACAAGGTTGTACTTGCGCTTGATATGCTGAACGATCGCCTCGTCCATCGCGTCCCCTGCGCAGCGCACCGATGTCGCGTGGACGATGCCGCCAAGGGAGATCACCGCCACCTCCGTGGTGCCGCCGCCGATGTCGATGATCATGTTGCCGATCGGCTCCTCCACCGGCAGCCCCGCGCCCATCGCGGCCGCCATCGGCTCCTCGATCAGGTGTACGACACGCGCGCCAGCCTGCAACGCGCTCTCGCGCACGGCCCGCTTCTCCACCTCGGTGATGCCGCTCGGCACGCTTACCACAACGCGGGGCCGCGTCAGGTACTTGTAGCCGCGGCCCTTCTGGACTTGGCGGATGAAGTAGTTCAGCATCTCCTGCGTCACGTCGAAGTCGGCAATCACGCCGTCCTTCATGGGGCGAATGGCCGTGATATTGGCGGGCGTGCGGCCAAGCATCCGCTTGGCCTCCATGCCCACCGCGAGCACCTTGCCGGTGCTTTTCTCGATGGCGACCACGGAGGGCTCGCGCAGGACGATTCCCTCGCCCTTGACGAACACGAGCGAATTCGCCGTGCCGAGGTCTATTCCAATGTCGATGGTAAAATAGTCGAAGAGCTGCTGGAGAGCGATCATGGGCGGAAGAGCATCCGGAGCGGGAGGTAGCGGCAACAACAGGAGCGGGAACGGCCAGCGCGGGCGTCTTGGAATCGAAATCCCACGAACGCCCATAAGCCAGAGCAGGAACCCCGGACCCCGACACGGTCAAGATCAAAAGTTGGGGAAAAATGAGTTCGTGAATCGCGCCCAGATCGTCCTTCTTCCGAAGGTCGATTGGTCTCTAGTGTCTTACCTTCTGGAACCTATACGCTTTCGTACTTTTGTGGATGGCTTGAGAAAGCTTATCTGTCCAGCGGCAGCGAGTTCTCCATAGAGCTCGAAGAGGAAGCGAACGCGCGAGAGTTCCCTACCGCCTCACCGAGTGGCCGCGCACGAGCGAGGAAAAGCTCGCGATGTTCACGCGGCCGCTGAATCTCGAAAAGTCAATCAACGAGGCCTAGCCTATCCCAACGCCCCCCGCGCGGCCACGGGCCAGAGGCATTCCACGCGGCCGCGGCGAATGCCCACGTACCAGTCATAGTGGTCCACCGTGGGATCGCAGTGGCCGGGGACGAGGCGGAGCTTCTCGCCGAGGCGAGGCGCGACGACGCAGGCGGAATCGTACTCCAGCTTGCCGTGTTCGTCGGACGAGCCCGTATAGACAAGTCCCGGGCGATTCCAAAGGAGGGGCAGCCCGGAATCCACCGCGACCGCCTTGTGTCCGGCATCAAGCACCGCGACGCCGGGGCGCGGAGTGCTCATGACGGTGGAGAGAACGAAGAGCGACTGGCGGAAGGGAGACCGCGTCGCGCCGGAGGCGTCGAGATTCCGCGCATAGTCCGCATCCATGAAGATATAGCTGCCCGCTTGAATCTCTGTATAGACACCCGTGGCGGCCTCGAATCCAAACGTCCCCGTGCCGCCGCCGCCCACGATGGGGCAAGGGAGGCCATTGCTTGCCAACAACTCCACGGTCTGCCGGGCCGCGTCGGTGGCGAAGTCGATGGCGGCGGCACGTTCCGCGAAGGTGCGCTTGTGCTGGGCGCTCCCTTGGTAGGCCTGGATTCCGCCGAAGTCGAGAAATGGCAAGGCGGCGACGCGTTGAGCCAGAGCCAGCGCGGCATCGCCGGAAGCCACCCCGCAACGTCCCGCCCCGGCGTCGATTTCCACGAGTACCGACAGGCGCACGCCGCCGTCTTCCGCGGCGCGGCCCAAGGCATCCACCTGATCCGCGTGATCGACGCACACGGCGATGCGGGCGATGCGTGCCAGCGCCGCGAGCCGCGCCAATTTCGCGGCGCCGACGACCTCGTTGCTGACGAGAATGTCCTTCACGCCGCCCCAGGCGAGCACCTCCGCCTCCGCGACCTTCTGGACACACTGGCCCACGGCGCCCCGGGCCGCTTGCAGGTGGGCGATAACGGGGCTCTTGTGCGTCTTGGCGTGGGCGCGAAGCCGCACCCCCGTCGGCTCCAGCAGGCGAGCCATCGTGTCAATATTCGCCTCGAAGTCGTCGAGTTCGACGAGGAGTGCGGGGGTATCGACTTCGTCTTCGCGCATACCGGGCTGCGCGGGGGGCGGCTGCATCATCGGAGGCTCCGGATTGTCACATTCACAATTCGCTCACCGTCGAACGTGTAACTTCCTCTCCGCGGGCAGCGGCAAGGGCAAGACTTCATGGGGATGTCGCTCCCTGCTCGGGAGCGTCCCACCGCACCAGGCTCTGGGACTGCGCATCATAGCGTAACGCCCTCCGCTCTGGCAGCGCCTCCACGAGCGCGCGGTTCTTCTCCCTGCCGAGATCGAGTGCAAACAGCGGCCCGTCGGGCCATCGCGCGTTCAGAGGCGCGACGGTGTAGGAGAACGCCGTGCCGACGAAGACAAGCGCGCTGGCATCGCCGAGGACGGGCTCCACCGCGCGCATGATGGGCCGCTGCGATGCGGAGGAGACGCGCTCCACCGCGCCTAGCTTTTCCGCCGCAAAGGGCACGGAGGAACCCACCGCCAGTGCCAGAGCAAGCGCCCCCACCAGCGGCCCAGATCCCGCGCCGGCCCTGTTCCCCCAGGCGATCAGAACCTCCACGCCCCGTGCGGCGAGAATTGCGAGTAATGGTAGCGCCTCGTACATGAATCGCGGGCCATACCATCCGTCCTGATAGTGGTAGGGGAAATATGCGAGGGCGAGGCACGCCGCTAGTCCAAGGCACAGCCAGTCCGTCCGCCTTGGCCGACCCCCCACGAATGGCAGCAACGCCAGGAGGAATCCCCCACATGGTAGCGGAAGAAAGTAATCGTCGAGCAGATAGAGATTATTGAGCACATGGGCAAGTCCTTGGGCAGTAGGAAACTTCGCCGTAAATCCGTACTGAGTGTACTCCACATTCACATCCGAGTAGGCAGTTGCAAAAGGAGAACCATTGCACACCCAGTTGAAGGCGAGATGGAAGGAAGCGGGAATCGCCGCAGCCGCCAGCGAAGCCGCGAGGGAACCGGTGGGGTTCGGCAATCGGCGCAACGGGCCCACCGCTCCCCACACCAGCAGCAGTGGAAGAAACCCCACAACCGTCAGGGGGCGCGTGATCGTCGCGATGCCGAGCGCAAGGCCCATGATCGCCGCATCGCAAATGGGACGGCGCGACGTCGGGAGGCGGGCGATCTGCCAAATGGCCAGCAGGATGAAGAATGCGGTGGAACCATGACTCATGAATCCCGATTGCATTTGCAGGAAGTACGGCGACAGCGCGAGCAGCATCGCGCTCCAGCAGCCCACGGCGGGACCGTGGAAGCGGTCGCAAATCTTCCACGTGAGAAGGAAGACACCCGCCCCGAAGAAGGAATTCGCCGCCCAGGCTAGGTTCGCCAAATCAAATAGTGCGAGCCACGCCATGTGGCCCGGAGTATATTGCGAGAACCACCCGCGCGGGCCACAGTAGATGTTGCCGAGCCAGAAGAACTCGGGATGGGGCGGCGCTTCCAGCACAAACAGCCCGCGCTTCAGAATCCGCGCGTGAAAAAGCTCCGCTGCCGAGTCCACCACATACGGAATCCCCGCGTGCTGCCACCAGCCAAGGGACGCGAGAACAATTCCAATCCCGATTGCCAGAGCCATCTGGAGGGGCGCGGGAGGCGCCCCTACCTTCTCCCACGGCACCCTCCGTAGCAGCGCGGCCAGCCCATTCCACCGCCAATTCAGCCACCAGAGTGCACCAGCCACCACGAGCGTAACGCCCGCGACGAATTCCAATGGGAGCCGTATCGCGAGCGTCCCCGACAGCGCCAGCAGGCTACATCCGGCGACTTCCAGCACTCCGCGCCGCGCAGCCCCGCGCGGTAGCAGGCCAAGTATGACAACACCAAGGACGAGCAGGATGGCGCTGGGCTCGAACGTCCATTGATACAATCCTCGACCCGGAATCGAGATATGGAGTTGACGGTTGGATACGACGGCGAAGCCCATCATCCAGAGCGCCGCGATCACAGTCGTCGCAAACAGTAGGGCCGCGCCGCATCGCACGGCGAACTGCCTCTGGGAGGTCAACTGAGAGTCGGGATTCTCTAGGGACAATGGAGGCGAGTCGTGATCTAGTTGCCGCTCCAGCAGGATTGCGGGAGGATGAGTGCAACCCTTGAATGTGTCAAGAGCCCCCGGCTGCCTCCAGGTTCGCTGTATGATCCGGGCTGATGCTTCCAGTGGCCACGAACTACCTCAGAAAATACTCCAGCCACGTCGCCAGTCCCTTTTCGCCTTGCGAGTCGTACTTCAAGGGCTTGACGCAGTCTTCCTTGGCGATCGTGACAAGGGGGGTGTAGCTGGTCTTCTCGCCGTGGACAGAAGACTTGCGGAAGAAGCCTTTCTCTCCCGTCGATGCGGAGAGGACGATGACGGGAATCCCGCTAATGAGAGCCTTCTCCTCGCACTGCTTCCAGAGCGCATCGATGAAATCCCAGCCGTCCATCACGGGCATCTGGAGATCCGTCACGATCAGGATGGGATCGGTGCCGGAACTCTTGCGAATCATCTGCAGGACATCGAGGGCTTCCTGGCCATTCTCGGCCTCGTGGACCACCAGGCTGCTATCGACCGACGTCAGCGACCGAGCGATCATGCGCCGGATGCTCGCCTCGTCATCCACGATCAACGCCCACTTTGGACCAGCCGCCGCCGCGCTGTTTCCAAAGGCGCGAAGGAACAATTTCTTCACATCCTCCGCAGGTCCTTTCTTTCCCTCGCTAGAAGTGCTCATCGTCTCTATGTCCTGCCTTTTCCTTTTTTTAGCCCACGGGCGTGCGCCCTTGGTGTTATCCCAGTTTGCTTCCGCAATCTAGTGAACTGGCAACCTGATCCAGAAGGTGCTTCCCTTGCCAACTTCACTATCGACGCCGATGGTTCCGCCGTGGGCCTCCACCGCGAGCTTGCAGAACGTCAGGCCCAGCCCCGTGGAGGGCGTCATCCCTGCTTCCAGGTTCTCCACCTGCCCAAACTTCTCGAAAATGCGTTCGTGGTATTGCGGGGGAATTCCGGGCCCATTGTCGGCGATGGTGACCGTCGCCTGACCATCGGCCAGTTCCACGGCAACGTGCACCAGGCCGCTCGTTGGCGTGAACTTCAGCGCGTTGCCGACCAGGTTGGCGACAACCCGTCCCACAATCTCGCGGTCGCAATCAATGATGAGTTGCACGTCGATTGGCTTGAGCACAACATGACGATCACGCGTCAGCGAGCCCAGCGTGACGATGGCCTCGGCGGCTACCTCATGGAGGTCGCAAGGCACCTTGTGCAGCGGCATCTCGCCCGCCTCCAGCCTGCTCACATCCAACAACGAAGTGACCATCTCGCTTAGCCGCCGCGCGGACGCCATGGCCATCTCCAGATCGCCCGCCTGATCCGGCTTGAGCGTCCCCGCCAATTCTTCCTGAAGCAATTCCAGGCTTCCGGAGAGTCCCATGAGCGGCGAGCGCAGGTCATGCACCACCATGTGTACCAGATTGTCGCGCAGCCGCTCCAAGTTGCTCAGCTTCTCGTGTTTCTCCTTCAACTCCCGCTGCTGACGACGGAATGTCAGGTGCGTGTTCACACGGGCCAGAAGCTCGCGTGTGTTGAATGGCTTGGCGACGTAATCCGCCGCGCCTGCCTCGAAACCCTTGATGATGTCGACAGTGTCGGTCTTCGCCGTCAGAAAGATGATCGGGATCTGGGCCCACTGCGGGTTCTCCTTGATCAGGCGGCACGTTTCCAACCCGTCGATGCCCGGCATCATCACGTCCAGCAGGATGAGCGCGGGCCTCGTGCGGGCCACCACCTCAATCGCCTGGGAGCCGTTCTGCGCCACGCTGATCAGATATCCATTCTCCTTCAGGATCGCCGCCAGCGTGTGAATGTTCGCGGGCGTATCGTCCACGATCAGGATTCTGTTGTCGGCGGGGGGAACCGCCGCACTTGGTTGGGTCCGGCTATTCGTCGATTGCGTCCTCTCGCTCACGCGGACCCTCCCATTATGTTGGAATCGGGTGTCGGGGCAGCGAGTGCCATATTCCCTGTCGCGCCTTGGAGCCGGAGGAGCGCCTCCGCCAGCGAGAACTCGCCCACTTCCTTCTCGAAGGCGGCCAGTGGCTCGTTCCCCATCATCGCGCGGAACGACTCACGGTTGGCTTCGAGACAATCCACTGCGGCGGAATCGAAATTGGTCAGGTACTCTGTCATTTCCGCCAGGACGCGTTGCTGCTCGGCAACGTCGGGTGGAGTCTTCACCGCCATTGCCGTGGTATCTTCCAGCGGAGGCAATGCAGGCCTAAGGCGGTCGCAGAAATCGTCCAGCACCAGCCGAAAGTTCTGCACCTCCGACCCCAGCTGCTCCGATGGCATTCCCGCCCCGATGGCCTTCTCCAGTGCCGCCGCCGCATGTTGCGCGCTGCCGCATCCCAGGTTCCCGGCGACTCCTCTCACGCTGTGGGCCAGCCTCTCCGCCAGTGCCACGTCGCCCGCCGCCAGTGCTTCGGCAATTTGGGTGGGAGTCCGGCAGTACTGGTCCACGAACTGGCGAAGGAACTTCAGGTATAGCTTTCGATTTCCGCCCAGCCTTCTCAACCCGTCTTCCGCATCCAGTCCCTTGACGCAGGCGAGGTCATCGACCTCGGCCCCCGGGGGTTTCAACGGGCCCGGATTCGCAGCCGCGGCGGCAGGTTCCATGATGCGTGCCCGGCAGTATCTGGCCAGCGTCTCGAACAGCAGGGCGGGATCGATGGGCTTGGACACGTGATCGTTCATCCCCGCGGCTAGGCAGGTCTGGCGCTCCTCCATCGTGGCGTGGGCCGTCATTGCGACGATTGGCAGGTGCAGGAACCGTGGATCGGATCGCAGCTTGGCGGTGGCCTGATAGCCATCCATCACCGGCATCTGAAGGTCCATCAGCACCACTTCGAAGGGCGGCGGCTGCGGACCCTTCGAAAGGATGTCAACCGCCTCTTGCCCATTGTTGGCAATGCGTACCGACGAGCCGGCGCCCTCGAGCAACTCCGCGGCGATCTGCTGATTGATTTCGTTGTCCTCGACCACGAGAAAGCGCGCCCCCTTCAACGCCTCGGGAGTTCCGCTCTCAATTGGTCCTTCGCCCTCGCCGGATTGGAGCGTTCCGAAGAGCGTCACCAGCATGTCCACGACCATGGACTTGGTGACGGGCTTGACAAGGAATCCATCGAGATTAAGCCGCTCGGCTTCCTCGCGAACTTCCTCGCGGCCAAACGCGGTCACCATCACAATGGCGGGTTGGACGCTGATCGTTTCGTCGCCCTTGATTTGGCGGCTTGCTTCCAGTCCGTCCATGCCGGGCATGCGCCAATCCATGAACACCAGGTCGAATGGATCGCTCGCGTCCCGCGCCCGGATGAGGGCAATTGCTTCGGGGCCGGAGGACACCGCCGTCACGTGCGCGGCAATCGCGTCGAGCGGCTCCTGCAGGATCTCCCGGGCTGCCGCGTTGTCGTCCACAACGAGGATGCGAAGCCGCGACAGCCTCTCCGGGAATATCTTGCCTGATCCCTTGGCGACTCCAACTCCCAGCCAGACCGTGAAATAGAAGGTGCTCCCGACGCCGGGCTCGCTCGTGTGCCAGACGCGGCCGCCCATCAGCTCGACGAGTCTTCGGCAGATCGTCAGCCCCAGCCCCGTGCCACCGTGTTTGCGTGTCGTTGACATGTCGGCCTGGGTGAACGGCTGAAAGAGCCGTGCCGACTGTTCTGGCGTCATTCCGATGCCGGTATCGCTCACGGCGAATTTGATCTGCACCTTCTCGCCCGTGCGCTCGAGCAGCGAGATGTTCAGCCGGACTTCGCCGCGCTCGGTGAACTTGATCGCGTTATTGATGAAGTTCGTCAGAGTCTGGGCGAGGCGATGTGGGTCGCCCAGCAGATACTCGGGAATGGCGGGCGAGAGATGGGCAAGGAATTCCAGCCCCTTGTCATTTGCCTTCTGCGCGGTGAGCGTCGTCACCGAACTGATCACCTCGTCCAGTTGGAAATCCGTCGTCTCGATGTCGATCTTGCCCGCCTCGATCTTTGAGAAGTCCAGAATGTCGTTCACCACGCCCAGCAGCGACGTTCCGGCGTTGTGGATCTTGTTGAGATAGTCGCGCTGCTTGGGCGCGAGCGAGGTCTTCAAGGCGAGGTGCGAAAGGCCGATGATGGCATTCATCGGCGTGCGGATTTCGTGGCTCATGTTGGCGAGGAAATGTGACTTCGTCTTCGTGGCGTCCTCGGCCTTCTCCTTGGCCGCAAGAACTTCGGCTGTCTGGATTTCCAACAGGCGCGCCTGCTCCTGCGTTTGGGCGAGCAACTCTTCCGTGCGCAGGTTGCGCTGGAGTATGGTCAGGCTCGTCCCCACCACCGGAAGCAATTCGTGGATCAGGGCCTCCTCGTGGGCCTTCAGGGGCCGGAATGTGGCGACCTCGATAACGGCAAGGAGCGCGCCCTGTGAGACGAGGGGCCACGCCATGGCCTGCGACGGTGTGGCGCTTCCAAGTCCGGAAGAGATGGGCGAGTAGCCAGCGGGAAGATGACAGAGCGTGAGTGGCCTGCGCTCTCGTGCGCATTCGCCAACCAGACCTTCGCCGATCGCCAGGGTTTCCCTGGCTTTGCCAGCATCGTTTAGGCCATAGCTCGCAACCCGGCGCAGGCGCTCCGGTCCTTCTTCAAACGTGTAGAACGCGGCAACCCCGCCGCCCAGTTCCGGGACCAGGCCCGAGATAAGCCGTTGACCAAACTCGGCAAGCGTCGACGCATCCTGCAACTGGAGGGTCAGTCTCGCCGCGCCGGCCTTGGTCTTGCGCATTTCCTCGGTAGTTGCGGCGCCACGCTTCAGGACTTCGATGGATCTGGCCAATGCCCCCGATTCGTCGGTCGCGCTGGTGAAAGGCACATCGCGGGTAAAGTCTCCGCTCGCGATCGATTCCACCGAGGATTGAAGACCGCGAATCGGGTAAATGATGCGCCTGAACGTGACGAATCCGAGAACCCCCGAGAGCGCCATGGAAAGGGCGATGGCGAGGAGCAGATTGTATCGCGACCGCTGGATGCTGGCGATCGCGTCCTTGCCGGCCTCTGTCGCCAATGCCTCGTTGAAGCTAATCCAGCTCGACTCTACCTTGCTCAATTCGTGGCTTAGGTCCGTCACCACGCCCGATACCATCGCATTGGCGGACTCCTCATCGCCTGCCATCTTCATGGACATCGCCTGCTCGGCGGCAGTTTTCCATTCCCGGTTAAGGGCGGTGAACTCAGCGAGATAGTTGCGGCCCTTGTCCCCGGTAATCCAAGCATTGGCGTAGTCATCCAACAATCGGCGAAGCTCGGCGGCCTCGCTCTCATACTCGGCGCGGGATTCCGTTCGCCGGGCGAGGTCGCTCGTCAGGATGAAGTCGCGCACGCTGACTCGCATTTCGCCCGATTGCTTGGCGATGTCGCCAAGCCGGGCCAGCGCGACCAAGCGGGACTCGGCAACGAACCGGGTGCGGTTCTCCACGCGGGCCATTTGTTGGTGGGTGATGATCCCTATGCCGACCAGGATCAGGAGAGGTGCCACCACCAAGAGAGTTAGTCGTCCGGCGATCGTCATGTCTTGAAGCCTCGGTCTTGGAGTGCCGAAAAGCCCGCGTGTACATCCAGACATTTCGGGCAAGGCCCGATGCGAGATCCGTCTGGAATTTGGGAGGTGAGGGTTGGGCTCTGAGCCTGACCAATGCATCATCAGGCACGGATCCGGTGGCCATGCGCCGGTTACATCGCTTCGGAGAAGCGCGGTCGACGCGCCGAAGGATTTGGCTGCTACGGCCAGAAGGTTCGGATTCCGACTTGTCAAGTGTCTCCACCTGGAGCCCGGCTTACAAGGGAAACTTCCCAAGCGGCGGCACCGGCGATCCCGCTTGCCTTCGCCGGGTTGGTGGCGCATCACCGTTTGGTGTGGCAACTTCCACGAGGGCACAGGCCATTTCCGTGACGACGCCGGTTCCCCATCGCCTCAAGCTCGATGTGTTCGAGGGCCCCCTCGACCTGCTCCTCCACCTTGTCAAAATCAACGAGATGGAGATCGCCGACATCCAGATCGCCGAGATCGCCCGCCAGTACATGTCCTACCTGACGATGATGGAGGACTTGGATCTGGATGTGGCGGGCGACTACCTCGTGATGGCCGCAACACTGATGAACATCAAGAGCCGCTCGCTCCTGCCACGCGACCCTGCCGTCGAGGAAACCTCCGACGAGGAGGAAATCGACGAGATCCTGAGCACCCAGGACCTGATCCGTCGCCTGGTGGCCTACCGCCGCATCAAGGAGCTGGCCGAGGAACTGCGCCAGAAGGAGGAGGAGAACAGCCGACTCTTCTATCGCGCTACAGTGATCCCGCTGGTCCCGGGCGCCGAGTCGGAAATGCCCCGCCAGGACATCCTGAACCTCTTCGATGCCTTTGCCCGCGTCCTCAGCCGCGTTCGCATCGACACCGAGCACCATGTTCAGGCCGAGGCCTACTCGGTGGAGGACAAGGTTGTCGAGGTCCGGGAGAAGCTGCGGACAAACAAGCAACTCAACTTCAGCCGCATCTTCGAGACCTGCGTGTCCAAGGCGGAAGTGGTGTGCTACTTCCTCGCAATCCTGGAACTTGCGCGCATGCGGGAAATTACGCTGGCCCAGGCCGACGCCTTCGAGGATATCCTCGTTGAACCTTGGGATGACAAAGTGATCTACGTTGGCTGACGAGCAGACGGACCTCCTACATAACGTTGACGGGTTGGCCCCGGCAGAGCTGGAAGGCCTCGATCCTGAACTCCCCGTGCCCCGCGGAGAGGAAGTAACCGCCGTGCTGGAGGCGCTCCTCTTCGCCTCCAACACGCCGATGAGCGTCGAGAAGCTCTCGATCCTGATGAATGGCGTTCCGGAGGAGGAAGTCGTGACCGCGCTCGCCGAATTGCGCGCGCGCTACAACGACGCCACCTGCGGCCTGGTGATCATGGAAATCGCCGGTGGATGGCAGACCGCCACGCGGCCCGAGGTGGCCGATTGGGTCCTGCGCCTCCACAAGCACCGCCGCCGCGCGGTGCTGTCCCCCTCGCTCATGGAATCCCTCGCGATCGTGGCCTACAAGCAGCCGATCACGCGCGCGGAAATCGAGGCGATCCGCGGCGTCGATTGCGGCACGGCGCTGCGCTCGCTTCAGGACGCCGGCCTCGTGGAAATCGTAGGCCGCAAGGAGACCCTTGGCCGCCCGCCCATCTACGGCACCACGGAAGTCTTCCTCAAGTCCTTCGGCCTGAAGGGAATCGACGACCTTCCATCGGTCGGAGAACTTCAGTCCGTCCTCTCCGCCCCAATGAAGTCGCCCGATGCACCGCCCCCGGCGGAATCCCCTGTGGAAACAACTCCCGAATGATCACCCTGCGCCCGTCCCTCGAACGCGGCCACGCCATCAATAGCTGGCTCGATTCCTATCACACGTTTTCCTTCGCCAGCTATTACGACCCCGCCCACATGGGCTTTCGCAGCCTCCGCGTCATCAACGAGGACCGCGTGGCCGGCGGTGGCGGCTTTCCCGAGCACCCCCACAGCGACATGGAGATCCTCACTTGGGTGGTCGAGGGCGCGCTGGAGCACCGCGACAGCATGGGGAGCGGCTCCGTCATCCGCCCGCGCCAGATCCAGCACATGAGCGCCGCCAGCGGCGTCACCCACAGCGAGTTCAACCACTCCCAGAAGGACCCTGTCCACCTCCTGCAAATCTGGATCAAGCCCGACCGCAAGGGCGGCGAGCCCGCCTATGGCGAGCGTGACTTCCGGGGCGATGCCATCGTGGGGCGGCTGCGGCTCCTCGCCTCGCCCGATGGCGCCGACGACTCGATCGCGATCCGCCAGGACGCCTCCCTCCACGCCGCCGAACTCGCTCCCGGCCAGAAGATTTCCCACCACCTCGGTCGAGAGCGACACGGTTGGCTTCAGGTCGTCCGCGGCAAGCTGACGCTCAACGCCACCGCACTCTCCGCCGGCGACGGCGCGGCCATCAGCAGCGAGGACGACCTGGAAATCTCGGCCGTGGATCAATGCGAGTTCCTGCTGTTTGACCTGGCGTAGCGCCCGTCCGTGGCTATCGACCTGCTCGCAGAGCTGAAGCGCATCGTCGCGGGGCTCGACGTGGCGGGACTGGACTACGCGGTTTGCGGAGGGCTGGCCGTCGCGATTCATGGATTCGTCCGTGCAACGGAGGACATCGATCTCGTCATACGGCGGCGGGATATTGCTGCCGTTAAGGGTCTCCTTCGATCTGAAGGGTACGTCTTCGACCTCGGCGCGATTCCACTCCCCCGTGTCGGTCTCGAATTCTGGCTACTGTCACGAAGTATGGAGGAAGTGGCGCTTCCGGTTGATTTGCTGCCGCTGGGGGACGGTCATCCGTTCTGGAGCCACCGTGCCCTCGTTGAGCTGAGAGGCAGCAGTATCTGGGTGCTCGGCAAGTCCGCCCTGATTGAAATGAAGGAAGCTTCGCAGCGTGGAAAAGACAGAATCGACATCGAGGAACTCCGCGCTCAGTCCACAGACTAAAGTGGACATGTCGCCAGAGGCCATCGAACGCAGGCTGATACTCCTCGGCGCAGTTTCCGAACTGGGCATTCACCTGCGCGATGGCGTTCGCGTGATCCCGCCGGAAGAGGTCGAAGCGAGGCTCGCTCGCGACAAGGCCGACAAGTAGATCACAGCCTCACCGCTCCGCATTCCAATACCCGCCCAACACCAACTCCGCCCGCCGGATGTTCTTGAAGTCGCGCACCTCGCGGTCGAAATCCGCGCGACGACCTTCGCGGCGATAGATCTGCGCCGACTGGCCGAACTCGAAGGCACGATAGCGCGAACCGCGGGCCTGATCGTCGATTTGCAGGAACAGGTGACACGCCGCCCACACCGTCAGGAATACAAGGGGCATCGCGGGGTTCCGCGCGCGCTGGTCCCACGCAAGCACCAGCGCCCCCGCGATGGCGAGGCTCGCGCACAGGTGCAGTGGCGCGCGGTCGCCGCCGGCGGGGGAGAACAGCAGCGCGTGGAGCACCAGGATCGACAGCGTCGCCGTCAGCGCGCCCGGCAGCCGCCTCCAGTAGAGCAGAAACAGCACCGCCGCCCACCCGAGCCCGGCGACCATGTCGGGGCCCAGCGTCGTCATTCTCAGCGTCTCCGCGCGGCGCGCCATGTAGTCGAAACTGAAGGACCACGATTGATCCCGCGCACCCAGCGTTTCGCGCAGCTTGCGGGAAAGAATTCGCGGCAGGGCCTCGCGGTGGGCAGACTGCGAAAGGCTCAGGCGAAGCGTCGTCAGGAAGTTTCCCTCCGCCGCGCGCAGCACCGTCAGGTCATCGGGAAGGTCCACCAGCGCATGGGCCCCCGGGTGCAGCGTCCGGGCGAAGTCCCACGCGGGCGCGCCCACCACCGGCATCGGAGACGCGCCTGCGGCCACGTTCCGCGCGGAAAGCCCCGTCGCCGCCACCGCGATCGGCAACGCCCACGCGGCCAACGTCGCGGGCTTTAGCGGTACACGCCATGCCAGCGCCGCCACCGGAGCCAGCAGCACCCCCCACCAGAAGAACGGCCGCGTCCAGATCGCCAGCGCCGTCGCGAGGCCAAGGAGCAGCCACTCCGCCGGGTTCCCCGCCCCATCGCGGACCCGCAACAGGCACAGCACCACCAGACCCAGCGCCAGCGCCTCCCACATCCACGGACCCGGCACCACCGCCAGCACCACCAGGTTTTGGTTGGAGGCCGCCAGCAGCCCCGCAATCAGCCCCGCGCGCCGGTCGCGAAAGAGCCGCGCGCCCGCCTCCGCCGCCACAACCGCCAGCGCCGCCCCCGCCAGGAGCGACAGCATCTGGTACAGCGCCATGCTCCCCGAATCCGCAAAGCTCTCCGCCATCAGGTACAGCTCCACAGCCCCCCGCGGCAGATTCCGCCCGCCCAGGCTGTCCCACTCCGCCTCCGCCGCCAACTCCTCCATCCCCGGCACCGGCAGCATATTGCCGCCCCGCGCGATCCAGTCCGCGTCCAGCACCATGCGCTCCGCCCGGGCCGCATAGAACCACGGGTCCGTCCCCACCCACTCCGCCAGCCGCCCGAAGGGGGCCCCCGCCACATTCAGGTACACCAGAAACCGACACAGCAACGCCAACCCGAACAACGCCACCAACGCCACGCTCCACCGCCGAGACTCATC
>JBBQYG010000008.1:0-47235 GCA_038208905.1 Candidatus Sumerlaeia bacterium
TAGGCTGTGTTTGATAAATGGCTTCGAGCTGGTCCGTTGAGCGAGAACGAGTCATGACGATGGCGCCGATGACGAGGCGATGTGGTTCATCGTTGCGGAATCGCGACGCGTCAGGACGAAGGTTCGCAGCCATCGGAAAGCCGAATGCAATTGTCAAACACAGCCTAGTCCTCTCCAATGAGGAGACGACTCAAGCCGCCAGAGCCGCGAGAGCCCGACTTTGATTCTTTCTGTGGAGCCTCTCCACTTTCCTCGGGGGATTTCTCTCCGGGGCAGTTGAAGACGTTTTCCTCCACGCCATGCTGCAGCGAGTACATTTCGGAGTAGCGGCCCTTTCGTGCGAGCAACTCCGCGTGGGTGCCGCGCTCGACGATGCGGCCGTCCTCCAGCACGAGGATCGTGGTGGCCTTGCGGATGGTGGAGAGGCGGTGGGCGATCACAAAGGACGTGCGGCCGCGCATAAGCGTTGCGAGTCCTTCCTGGATGCGGGCCTCGGATTCGGAATCGAGGGCGCTGGTGGCCTCGTCGAGGATCAGGATGCGCGGGTTCGCGAGGAGCGCCCGCGCGATGGCAAGGCGCTGGCGCTGGCCGCCGGAAAGCTTCACGCCGCGCTCTCCGATCACCGTGTCCATGCCATCGGGGAAGCGGTCCACGAACTCGTCGCAGTGCGCCAGCCGGATTGCCTCGCGCAGTGCCGTCTCCGTCGCATCGGGGCGTATATACAGCAGGTTCTCCTTGATCGTCCCGGCAAAGAGGAAGTTCTCCTGCAACACCACGCCAAGGCTCGCGCGGTAATCGTGGACGCGTACCGTGCAGAGGTCGCGTTGATCCACCAGAATCGCCCCGGACTTCGGGCTGAAGAACGCGGCGACCAGCCCGATCAGCGTGGACTTGCCGCTCCCCGATGGACCCACCAGCGCCGTCACGGTGCCCGGCTCCGCAACGAAGGAGACGTTGTGCAGCACGGGCTTTTCCGTGTCGTATTCGAAGGAGACGTCCCGGAACTCCACGCGACCATCCACCGCAGGCATCGGCGCGCGCGACTCCTCGTCGGCATCCTCGGGCTCCTCGCGAAGAACCTCCTTCATTCGCTGCAATCCGACGAAGGCCTCGCTCAGCTGTGTGCCGATCATAACGATGGAACTCACCGGCGCCACAAGGAAGCCGAGGTAGAGGATGTAGCTGATGAACTCGCCGATCGTAAGAGTCCCTGCCATCAACTGTCGCCCCCCCACCACCATAATCAGCGAGCCAAGAATGCCGATCAGCACCGCCGAAGACAGCGCCACCAGGCTGATCGCATTGATCGTCCGCAGCACGTTGCGCAGCAGCGACTGAATCCCGTCGCCAAACACGGTGCGCTCCTTTGGCTCCATGTTGTAGGCCTTCACCACGCGGATGCCCGCCACGCCCTCGGTGAGTCGTCCGCTGATATCCGCCGTCAGTTCCTGCCGCTCCTTGAAGATCGGGCCGAGCACGGAGAATGACCCGATCATCACGGCGGCAAAGACGATAAGGAACACGAAGATGCCCAGAGTGAGCTGCCAGTTGAGCCACAGCAATATCGCAAATGCCATCGCGGCGGTGAGGACGCCGCCGATGAACTCCACCATTCCCGTTCCGACGAGGTTGCGGACGCCCTCCACGTCGTTCATCACGCGGCTGACGACCTCTCCCGTTTTGTGATTGTCGTAGTATCTGATCGGCAGGCGCGAGACGTGGTGGTGGATCCGCGCGCGAAGCTGCGCGATCAGCCGCTGGCCTGCCTTGCTGATCGTCTGCGTTAGGGCAAAGGCGCAAAGCCCCTGGATCAGCGTCGCCACGAGGACGGCGCCGATGATCAGATAGAGTTGGCGCGTATCGCCATTTGGAATCGCGGAATCGATCAGGAACTTGGGCGCCGCGGGAAGCACCAGCCCCGCAATTCGCCCCACGAGGAGCAGCCCCAGCCCCAGCGTCCACAGCGCCGCCTGGGGCCGCGCCAACTGGATTGCATCGGGGAGCGTTTGGCGGAAAGCCTGCCACGCCTCCGCGCGCTTCTCTTTGCGTGTCTTCTTCTTCCCTGCGTCGGCCAATCGAATCTCCCTCGGGCGACTATTCGCGCCGGGGGGAGATTCCTACAACCACGATCAGACGGCAAGGATCGTTCTCAGGGTGTCGGCCGGGGGCGCGGCGGGCGCTGGCGCACTCCACCTTCTCCACTGGCAGGGCCCGCGGGCCGATTGCCGCCGCCGGGCGGCCCCGCGCCATCCGCCGCGGGCGGGCGGGCGGGAGCGATGAACTCCACCGCCACCAGCGTCTCCTTGTGCCATGTCCACTCGAAAGGGACCGTCGCATTGTCGCTGATCTCGCGCATGATGTGTCCGAGCGAGGTATTCGTTAGGGAGAACGCTGGGACCTTGGAGTTGGGCAAGTTCTGGCCCACGATCAGGTAGTCGATTTTCCCCTGCTGGGCGAGCGCGCCAAGGCACTGACGCATCGTCAGGTCGACCGCCATGGAATTGATCGAGACAGAGGGTAGCTCATGGGGAGGAGTCAGCCGCCGATCATCCGCGATCGCGCGATAGGGATCGTTGGCCGTCGCATTCACCGTCAGAACGCCATCGCTTTCCACAGCCTGCCAGGACACCGCGAAGCAGAAGATGTCGAGGACTTCCTCTGGAGAGCGGTTGTGGAAACCCGCCACCAGTGGAATGCGACGCGGGTCAATGCCTTCACCCATTTTCAGGTTGAGTCCGTGGGTGCCGAGCGACGCCAGCAAATCGGCCGCGGTCTGAAGCACGCCCGGCGACGGACGAAGCGTGACACCGCCCGCGGGGCGCTCCGGGCGGACCAATCCGGGGGTGGATTCCATGGACGCCGGAGTCGGCGCGATTGTCGGGGCAGGCGTCGGCGTTGCCAATGGCTTGCCAGCAACCACCGCTGGCGCCCAACCGTGATCGACCGCAAACCACGCGCCGCCCGCCAGCAGCAATCCGGCCACCAGCATGATTCCAATGATGGCCATGGGGCTGCGCTTGCGGATGCCCGAATCGGAGGCCGACTTGGGTATTTTCCCCTGAGCCGCCACCGTGGGATTCGTGGAGAGCGATGGCAACGCCGTCTGTGGATGCGGGAACGATCCCGAGCCGGACGGCGGCTCGAAGGTTGGGCCCATCCGATTCGACTGGCCGAGTTCCTCCGGGCTCAAGGTTGCCATGACGCGGCGGATTCGCTGGGCGATTTCGGCGTAGGACGATAGCCGCGCGTCGGAAACCTTCGCCGTCATGTCGCGGATGAGCGCCATCAGCTCGCCGCCCGCGATCGCCATGAGGCGGGGATCGTCGGGAAGCGCAGCCTCCGCGTGCTGGCGCAGCATCTCGAAGACCGACGTTGAGCGGAACGGCAGATACCCCGTGATACACTGGAAAATTGTGATGCCCAGCGCATAGACATCCGTGCGGAAGTCCACCGCACGCCCGGCGGCCTGCTCCGGGGACATATAGTGCGGCGTTCCCATCACGGCGGAGGTCGCCGTCAGGCTGTCGCCATCCGCGGCGAGATCCTTGGAAAGGCCGAAATCCATGATCTTGACCAGGCCATCGTCGCGCACCATCACATTGGCGGGTTTGAAATCCCGGTGAACGATCCCCTTCCTCGCCGCGGCGTCCAATCCGTCGCAGCACTGCAGGATGATGTCCAGAATCCGCCCGATGGTCACCGGCGGGGGAGTGCGAAGTAGGTCGCGAAGCGACTTCCCCTCCACGAATTCCATGACGATGTAAGGGGCGATTCCCTCGCGCCCCACCTGATACACGGTGACGATGTTGGGATGATTCAGCGCCGCGGAAAGGCGAGCCTCGCGGAGGAGCCGCTCGATGAATATCTGGTTGGCGAGAAGTTCCGCCCTCACGAGCTTGATGGCGACGTCGCGGCGCAGCTCCGAGTCGCGCCCGAGGACGACCATCCCCATGCCGCCCTCGCCAAGGTCGCGGATGATCTCATACTGGCCGATTCGCCGCGGCGAACTCGGCGTGGGCGGGGTCGCGCTCAGATGGACCGTCGCGTCTTCGTAGGGTTGACTGTCTGGCACGTCGGCCGCCCGCTCCAAATGGTGCTCTGCCTGAACCTTGCTCCCATCTATTCTGCCGGCCGCACTCGCGCGGCAACGAAAATACCGAGTGGAATGCCCGCGTTAGTTCGCCGGCGAAGAATGGGCCAGCGTGAATTCCGCCGCACCGCCCTGAGCGCCTCGTTCGCGCCGGTCGCGCGCCACATTCGTGTAGGCCAGATCCGGCGCCACGCGGATCGCGTTGTCGTATGCTTCCAGTCCCTTTTCGCGCATGCCCAGCTCCTCCAGCGCCAGCCCCAGTGTCGTCCACGCTCGCGTGTGATTGGGATCCGCCGCCACCGCGCGCTCCAGATACTCCGCGGCGCGGGGATACTCCCTCAGCTTGAAATGCGCGGAACCAATATTGCTGAGAACATCGGCGTTCTTGCCGTCGCGAATAAGGGCTACCTCGTACTGCCGGATCGCGTCGCGCATCCGGCCCTCGCGTTGCAGAAAGTTGCCGAAGTCGTTGCTGATCGCGGGTAGCTGGCCACCAACCCGAGTCGCGGCGGCGAACGCCCGCTCCGCCGGCCTGCGGTGCCCCATGCCGGAGGCTAGGTGCGCCATGTACAGATGCGGCATGGCGCGGTTGGGATAGATCCTAATCGCATCCTGAAATTCCTCGCCTGCGCGCGCCGTCTCGCCAGCCATCAACGCATGATACCCCACGTTCATCGCGTCGCTATAATCCAGCGACTTGCCCAACTCCCCTTGGAGCATCCACGCGGAAAGGACGATGGCCGCCGACATCGCCAGCAACGCGAACGGCCACACGAGCCGTCGACCGCCGGGATAGGGAACGTCCGCGTCCTGCACGGTGTGAAGCCCCTCGTAGAATCGATGGCATGCCCAGTGCCGGTTCAGCGTCTGCTGGATGCTGTTCAGGATTCCCTGAGCGCCGCCAGAGTATGGAAACGGATTCCTGGCCCATTGCAGGGGAACCTCGTCGTGGGCGCGAATCAGAAACTCGCCGGCATAGCTTCCACCGTGCGGCTTGAACGGGCGATGAGGATCGACCCAAGGCGAACTGGTCTCCTCGTAGATGTGCCTCAGGATCACGCTCGCCACGAAAAGGCGCGGCTGAATCACCAGCAGGTAGTAGAACACCGCCGTTCCCCCCGGCCACGCGAGGAGGATCCATGGCGACCGCGCAACCCACGCCATGCCCAGCAGCGCCGCGAAGAAGAGGAACGAGAGCACTGCCGTCCATACGATCCGCCATGGCGTCAGAAGCGGAACCTCCACGCCGATGTGATCGTTGATTGCCTGGGCGATGTGCTGGGCCTGGCGACGTTGCTCCCGCCATGTCAGGAGTTCGCCGGGCAGTGGCCGATGGACGTCGGGATCCGCGTGATCTTTCGCGCGCAGCCTAATGCGTTGGCGCGACTGGGACCGCACCCACACCAGCGCCGTGAGCCCCCACCCAAGCAACGCGAGTCCCGCCCGCGCCAGCCACCAGTGAAAGTCCACCCCCGTGGCGAGCCAGTACACGCACCACCACGCAAGGCCCGACACCGCAACGATCAGCGGTGTCATCCGCAGCGGCTGGGCAGAGAGTTGCAGGAGTTTCTGCACCTTCTGCCGCACGATCACCTCGGCGGGGTCCAGCAAGAGCACTTCGCGATAGCAGGTCGCCGCGTCCTCATTGTTGCCGACGCGCTCGTTGAGATCGGCGAGGAGCAGGTAGCCCTCCTTGCGCTGCGGGTCCTCGTGCAGCGCGGCCCGGCATTCCTCGATGGCGGACTGCAAGTCGTTGGTCTGCGCCAGGTCCTGCGCCTTGCGAAAGTGCGGCTCATAGTTATTCGCGGTCTTGGCCTTGACGCGCATATCCCAGGGGTCGAAGTCCGCCTGGCGCTCCATCGCCTCGGCACGTTCTTTCTCCAGAGCCGACATCTGCCGGGCATTGCCGCACAGTCCGCAGACGAGTGCGTCCTCCGGTATTGGCAGGCCGCACATCTTGCAGGAGACGGCTCCGAACTCCGGCAGCCGAAACTCCCCCGAGGCCAGCGGCGGTCCGTCGCTGGAGATGGGCGTGCTCTCCGGTTCCTTCAGCTTTCCCTTGCCGGGTTTTGCATTCTTCCACAGCAGCGCCAGCAGGATCGCCAGCACAGCCAATGCCGGCACGACGAGATAGATGATGGGATTGCGCCGGTCGCGCGTCGCCTCCGCGTCCACCGTGGCCATCTCCTTGAAGAGCACCCACAACCCATCGCGACGCGACGGATCGACGGGCGGAAGCATTCCGCTGTTCGTCCCCGCGGGATAGGCCGCCGCGCGCCACAGGTTTGGATCGGCGAAGGAGAAGAAGGAGTACTCGTTCACGAGCTGCGTCGTCCTGATTTCTTCGGTCAGCCGCTTGCGGTTTTCTGCCAGCCAGGCGACAGCCTTCCCGCCCGCCACGGTGGCGGCATAGGACGACGCCAGTTCCTCCAGCCGCGCCTGCGCCTGATCGTGCTCCTTGCGCTCCAGGTGGACCTCGGCCACGCGAAAGACGCGCTCCGCCTCGCGCTCGTCCGGCATTCTCGCCTTCAACGCCGTAAGGTCGCCGTGAAGGCGGCTCTTCTCAATTCCTGGCGTGGCGAGCGCCTTGTCGAGCACTTCCTCCGCCTCGTCATACCGCTGCGCCGCAACGTGGGCGCGCGCGGCCTCCAGCTGTCCGCTGGCGGGCCCCTCAAGCTCGGCCGCGGCGATGATCTCGGATGCCTCGCCCGCCTGCCGAGCCTCGGGATAGCGCCCCGCATCCAGCTGCTTACGCGCCTCCGCCAGAATCTTCCGCGCTTCCAGGTCCGAATCCAGATCACCCGCCATACGGCGGATGCGTGCCGCATCCTCCTCGCTCGAAACCGCAGAGGGCGCGTTTGCCAGCATCTCTGCGGCGCCGTCGGTATCCTTCGCATCGATCCGCGCCTTCAGCGCGGAGAAGAACCGGGACTTCGAGGCCAGCTTCGCCACTTCGGCATCGTCGGGCTTCTTTTCCGCCACGCGGGTGATCGCGGCAAACGCCAGATCCACCAGGTCGTTGCCGTCGGCGTATCGATACACCTCCATCAGCACTTCCTCCTCCGGCTTCGACTCGCGGAGGGTGCGGCGCGAAATGTACTCCGCCAAATCCGTCGGCGCGCCCGGCGTGGCGCCCTCGATGAGAAGGATTTCCTGATAGACATCGACGGCCTCGTTGCCGCGTCGCTCCGCAAGGAGTCGCTGGCCTTGAGCCTTCAGCAGATTCAAGAGCGGGCGGGCCGCCTCCGCATAGTACGCCTCGGGATTCTCTCGCACCGCCGAGCGATAGGCCTCGATGGCAACGGCGTTGTCCTTGAGTTGCACCGCCACGCGCGCCAGCCGCCACGCGATGTCGGCGCGGTTGGGCGCAAGGCTCGCCGCCTCCTTCAACTCGCGGAAGGCGCCCTCGTAGTCGATGAAGTCCAGCTTGCGAACCGCGGACTGGCTGAGCCGCTCGGCCTTCTGGCTGTTGGGATCGGGAGGGATTGCCTTGCTGCGCGTTTCGTCGAGTTGCGCTCGGAGCGCCTTGAGTTCCTCCGGCAGTTCCGTCACCCCCGCCGTTTCCTTCTCGAAGGCGACTTGCCCCGCCTCCACAGCCTTGAGGGCCTCCTCCAGATTCCCCCGTGCGGTCAGGTTCTTTGCCGTCTCGATAATTCGCCTCACGAGGTTGGTTATGTAGGTCGCCGAGATCGATTCCTCGATCCGATCGATCCGATCCACCGTGAATGTCATTTCCGATAGGCCGTTGCTGATCACGACCTGCTTGTCATTGCGCGAGAGGATCTTCCCCTCCATCGACGTGCCGACCTTCAGGTGGACCACATCGCCCCGCGCGGGAGCGGACCACAGGATGCCCGTCAGAACTAGAGCGAGCAGCAATCTGCTTTCAGCGAGTGCATTCCGCTTCATCCCATCATCCCCGGACTGCTAGCGATCATGAATCCTTATTGGGCAACATGTTCTCGCGGGAGCCAGCCGGAGTAAAGGCAAATTCCCGGCCAAAACATTGATTGTCGAGCCGTCACCCCCGCTTCCGGATCAGTCGCTACAAGCTCCGTATTCCCGTTGCCGCTCTTGGCCGACCCTACCAAGAACCTTCCCCTTATGAGTCTACCCGTCAAAAAGTCCCTCTCCGGGCGCCGGGCCGTCGTGATTGGCGGTGGGATTGCGGGGCTTTCCGCAGGCATCTCCCTCGCCGCGCGTGGCGCCCGGGTCGTGATCGTGGAGGAGGACGCCGCGATCGGCCCCGGCCTTCAGCCCGCGACCCTTGGCGGGCGCCGATTCGACCCGTGGCCCCCGGCGATCAATTCCCCCCACCTTTTGGCGGAGTTGTTTGCCAGCGCCGACCAGCGGCTTACCGACTTCGTATCGATGACCCGGCTCGATCCGCTTTGCCGGTTCCTGCTGCCGGGGGGCACCACCGTGGATTTCCACAGCGACCCCGGGGCCTTTGCCGAGGAAGTCGCCAAGGTGGACGCGCGCGACGCCCGCGAAATCCCACGTTTCCTCGCGCACTGCCTCCGCCTTCACGAGAGCGCCGAGGCGCGCAAGCGTGGCCAGATCCTCCAGCTTCCGTGGCTGGAACTTCTCCATCCGCGCGCCGCGCGCGCACGTATCGACGCGCGATTCCGTCACCCCGACGTGCGCGGGATGTTCAAGAGCCTTCGCGTACTTAGCCACGTGAATCCCTTCACCGCGCGAAGCCCCAGCAATGCGCAATTCGGCGAATTTGGCGGCCACGGCTCCTGGGTCATGGAAGGCCGCACGGAGTCGCTGAGGAAGGCACTCATGCGGCTTTGCCAGATTCTTGGGGTGCGAATGGTGCGTCGCGCCCGTGTCGAGCGCATCGAACTCCACAACGGCGCCGTCCGCCGCCTCGCGGGGCCGGGGCTGAAGGACATGGCCGCCAGCATCGTCGTCAGTACGGTGCCGCCGGCCGCGACCATCGAGCGATTCCTTCCCGCCAATGACGACATGAAGCGCGTGGCGGCGCGGATGCCCGCGCTCCAGCCGCGGCAGCACCGCATGGAGCTGCGCGCGATCTGCTCGCGGAGTTGGGAGGCGCTTCGCCCCATCACGATCCTCCCGAGCGCCGACGCGCGGGAGGAATCCCGCCACATCGACCGCTGGCGCGTGGCCGCCGCATCGCCCTCCATCGCCATCGCCCACGCGGCGGAGGAGGGTGGATGCTCCATCGCCTGCCACACCCTCGCGCCCGCGCCGTCGCGCCGCTATAACTGGACCCCCGCCCACTGTCAGGAGCAGGAGGACCACATCGCACAGCGCCTGGAGGACTCGGGCATCGCCCAATTCTCCCTTTCGGTTCTCGATCAACAGCTCATTCCCCCAACCGCTCCCGCCGCCGAACCCCGCGCCCGGCACCGGTTCACCGACCGCGCCACAGCTCGCTTGCGTCCTCTCTCTCCCCGTGTCAGTGAAGTGCCCGGTTTATATCTGGCGTGCTGTTCCGAGAGCGGCGTTTCCAGCATCGGCGCGGCCACCCTCGCGGGAATGCTCGCGGCGGTCTGCGCCGCCGAGGACGCCTGAGCCACATTTCACGGGGAGGCAGGGTCATGATCAGGAATGCGAGTGTCATTGCCATCGCGGCGATGATGACAGCGTGTGCCCACCACGACGCTGGGCGCGGGACCACGGATAGGACACCTCCGCCAACCCTCGAAGTCCAGCCAGCGGGTGAAGGGGCCATGGCGACCGCCAGCATCCCGCACTTCACAGAGGGCACTGGGACACTCGAATGTCGCTGGCGCGTGAACGGGCGGGAGATCGACAGCGTCACCATGATTGATCGCTCCGACCCGCAAGCGGGCGAGGCCCACCTCGAGTTCCCCACTCACGCAGGCGAAAACACCGTCACGCTCGACCTCCGCGCCGCGGATGGTTCGCATTCAAGTCTGACGCGGCTTCGCATTTTTGGTCAGGAGATGACGGGCACTCCGCCCATCATCGACGGCAACACGGAGGACTGGAACGATCCCGACACGGTGACAATGTGGCCATTCAAGAATGCACTTCATGGCACAACGGGGGGCGGCGAGGCGGTCGCCATGGCGAAGTGGACGCCCACGCACTGGTACCTTGGCTTCCGCGTGCTGGACACCGAGTTCGAGCAGCATGGCATCATTTCGGTCGCGGGTCCGGCGAGCGTCACGGTGTGGCACGCGGCAAAAGCTGATGGCAGCAAGGGCCTGTTTGGGAAGGTCGCCGCGACGGGGAAGGAACTCCCCCTCGAGATCGCCGAGTCGCGCGATGGCGATTGGTACTTTGTGGAAATGGCCATTCCCATCGCGGATATCGGTTTCGAGCCCGAGGTGGGCAAACTGTGGGTGTTTGACATGCTGGTGACCACCAGCGGGGGATTGCGGCTCGGCTATTCGGAGGGCACGCAGGGCGGCTTGCTCGACAGCCAATGCACCCCACCAACTCCTCGCGGCACCTATTTCCAGATTCTCGCCGATCCCGCCGACACCCCGCGCCCCAAGCGCATCCAGCTTTCCGGCGGCGCCACACCGCTCAAGATCAGCGAAACCCCGACCCAGGATGCCGCCTACCTGACGCCGCTCCCCGTGGAGCATCCCGAAGCCGCCGCCCACCTGCCGGAGTGGCTCGTGCTCGGCATTCCCTTTGTGGGAGAGTTTGGCATCGGCAACGGCTATGGATACGAGAGCGGCATCTGGACGCACCAGACCGTGGCCAACCGCTTCAGCGCCAACGATTTTTTCTGTCTCGACATCGGTATGCCCACGGGAACCCCCGTTGTCGCCACGGCGGACGGGCGCGTGATCCAGTCGGGGCGGCGCGGCGATTCCTATGGCAACTATGTGGTGGTCGATCACGGCCGTGGATATACATCTGTCTATGCGCATCTCGATAGCCTGACGCATCGAATCGAGAAGGGCGAACCGGAGTTCCACGTGAAGCGCGGCGAATTGCTCGGCCTCTCCGGCAACACGGGGACCCAGGCGCCGCACCTTCATTTCGGCGTCCACAAGGACAGCCGCATCAGCCATAGCGGCGCCGACATTGGTGGGCAGGCGGTGGTGCCTGAACCGTTTGGTGGCTACTACGGAATTCGCAAGGGACACCGCTTCACGGGGCCGTGATCGCGACTATTTCTTCCCTGCTGTCCTGAGCACGCGATCAACATCGCGCTGGAGTATGGCCTTGAATTCCATCACCGCCTCCTTCGCGGGACGCTGACCGCTGAGGACCTGTTCCTCCAGGCGGGACATCTGGTCGGCCATCGTCTGGAACATCGGCATCTCGGGTGGCGCGAGGAGGTTGGGGCTCTCCGCCAGCGAGATCGTAAACTTCCAGAAGGGCGTGTCGTACTCCTCGAACCCATACATCGCGCGAAGGGGCGGGGGATTGTTGGCAGTATCGAGGTTGATGCGAAACCTGCGAACCTGTTCCGGCGCGCAGATGTAGCGCAGGAACGCCCACGCCTCGGGCTTGTTGCGGCAGGCCTCGGGAATCACGAAGAAGCTCCCGTCCACATACGTCGCGTTCTCGCGTCCGCCCGGCGGAACGGGTAGCGGCATCCATCCCCACTCGAAATCGGTCGGCGCATACTGGCGCAGGATGCTGGCATACCAATCGCCCACGCGCTGCATCGCGATCTTGCCGGTGATGAAGGGATTGTTGGGAGACAGCATGTTCCCAAATCCCGAGGAGAACGCGCGCTGCTGTTGCAACCCGGTCTTGTCCACATTGTGCTTCATCCATTCAAGGCACGCGACCAGGCGCTCTGGATTCGGCAACACTTCCTGCTTCTCCGCGTCCCAGTAGTTCACGCCGAAGGGAATCGCGAGGAAGAACAGATTGTCGGCGAAGGAGAACCCCATCCGCTCCAGCCCCTTGGCGGGATCGCCATCGCGATAGCGCGTCGTCGCCTCCACGGCGGCCTCGAATTCCTCCGTCGTGCGCGGGGGATTCTCCGGGTCGAGGCCCGCCTCGCGGAATACTTGCTTGTTGTAGGCCACGAAGTTCGTGGAAATGCCCATCGAGAGCGCATAGACGCGGCCATCGTACTCGAAGATGTCCCACAACCCCTTCGGATAGAGATCCTTTGTCATTCCCGACTCGGCAAGGAATCCGTCGAGCGGCGCCAGCGCCCCGCGGATTGCATAGTCCGCCACCTCGGGCGCCCACACCGTGGCGCACACATCGGGCGTGTCGCGACCGGCGAAGGCGATCTTGAGCTTCTCATAGGAACCCGCGATCGACACCATCTTGACGAACACATCGGGATTCGCCGCGTTGTACTCGTCCACCAGGGCCTGCATCACCTTCGCCTCGTCGCCCGCCCATCCCATCCAGAAGGTAATCTCCGTCTTTCCATCGATGCGCACGTCCCGCCATCCGGCGATCCAGAAGATCAGGCCAATCGCGACCGCGATCGCGGCGACTGCCGGCAGGTTGCGCTTCAGCGCGGATTCCACTCGCGGGGTCGTCATCGCGCGTCAGCCCTTGATTCCCGTCAGGGCGATGCCCTCGACGAAGGTCTTTTGCAGGAAGAAGAACAGCAGGACAATTGGCAGGATCATCAGCGTACTCGCCGCCATCAGCAAATCCCACCGCGCCGTGTTCTGGCCAAGGAACTGTTGGAGCCCCACCGACAGGGTGTACTTGTCATTGTCGTTCAGGTAGATCAGCGGCGCCAGAAAGTCGTTCCAGAATCCCGTGAAAGCGAAGAACGCCACCACGCACAGCGCGGGCCGCGTGAGCGGCAACGCCACGCGCAGATAGATGTCGAAGTGCGAGCAGCCGTCGATCTTCGCCGCGTCCACAAGGTCCTTTGGCAGCGTGCGGAAGAACTGCCTCAGCAGGAAGATGTAGAACGCCGACCCGAAGAACCACGGCACGATCAGCGGGCGGAACGTGCCCACCCAGTCAAGTTTCTGGAACACCACGAACAGCGGGATGAGCGTCACCTGGGGCGGCAGCATCATCGTTGCCAGCATCACTAGGAAGAGCGCGTTGGATCCCCTCCACCGCACCATCGAGAAACCATACGCCACCAGCGAGCAGGAAAGCAGAATGCCAAATGTCCCCGCCGCCGCGACGAAAACCGTGTTGAGCGTGTAGAGCAGGAACGGAATCGCCTGAATCGCCTCCAGATAATTCCCCCATGTCGGAGGCTTGGGGATCAGGCTGGTGGGCTCTTGGAAAATCTGGGTCGCGGGCTTGAGCGACGTGATGACGAGCCACGCGAAGGGAAACGCAAACAGCGCGGCCACCACAATCAATCCGCCGTGGGAAGCCGCCGCCTTCAGCGGCGTGTCGCGTGTCGTGTGGGCCATCGTTTCAGCCCCCCTCGTAATAGATGCGGCGGGCGCTCATGCGAAACACCAGAAAGCTAAGCCCGAGCGTCAGGAAGAACAGCACCCACGCCAACGCCGAACCATAGCCCATGCGCCAATTGCTGAACGCCGATTGATACAGATAGAGCACATAGAAAAGAGTCGAATCCTGTGGCCCGCCCGCAACGCGGGAACCGCTGGATACCGAGATCACATAGGCTTGGGTGAAATACTGCGTCCCGTTGATGATGCCCATCATCAAATTGAAGAAGATCACGGGGCTAATCATCGGCAACGTCACGGTGAACTGCTTCTGCAGCCATCCCGCGCCGTCAATTTCCGCAGCCTCGTAAAGCGACACGGAAACATCCTGAAGCGCCGCCAGAAAGATCAGCATCGTGCTTCCCGCCGTCCACATTCCCATCACGATCAAGCCCGGCTTGGACCACCACGGGTCGGAAAACCATCCCGGCAGCGGCAGCCCGACCGTGCCGCCGCTTATGCCGCCAAGCAGCACATTGATCCCGCGGATGCCGTGGTTGATCAGGCCGACCTCGGGATTGAACAGCCACACCCATAGCACCGACATCGCCACCACCGGGGTCAGACAGGGGAGATAGATCAGCGTCCGGTATACGCCGATTCCGCGCCGCTTCTGATTCAGGAGAAACGCCAGCATCAGGCTGAACAGCAGGGTGATTGGCACCCCCAGGAACGTGATGTAGAACGTGTTCCACAGGCTCCGCCAAAAAAGCGGATCCTTCCCCAGCTCCACATAGTTCGCCGCGCCTATGAACACTGGAGTCGTCAGGCCGTCGTAGTCGCAGAAGCTCAGGTACAGCGAGTACAGCACCGGAATCAGCGTCCACGCCAGAAAGCCAACGATCCACGGCGAGACGAAGAGCAGTCCCGTGGCGTACTCGTTGTCGGCCTTCTCTCGCAGCGCCATGCAGTGTCGGACTTCCTCGGCGGGTGATTGTAGAGAAGAAACACGCGCTTTTCGGCGAAGCCGCAAGGGGTTTGACCGCCCGCCTCCCTCATTGACCCGGCAGAGTCGGCCCGGTCCCCTTCTCTTATCGCCATCACAGACGGGGCACGCCCACATGACGCCGTTTCAGAAGCTCGAAGAGTCCTATGCCGAAGTCGCCGATCTTGCCCATTCGATCTCTCTGCTGTCCTGGGACCAGCAGACCCAGATGCCGCCCCGCGGTGCCGAGGCCCGCGGCAACCAGATCGCCACGCTGGAGGGCATCCTCCACGAGCGCCTGACCGCTCCCGCGCTCGGGGATCTGCTCGATCAGGCCAATTCCGCGCCCGACCAGACCGACCGCCAGCGCGCGTGGCTCCGCGAGTTCGAGTTTTCGCGCGCGCGCAAGATGACCCTGCCCGGGTCGCTCGTGAAGGAACTCGCCCTCGAAACCAGCCGTGCCTTCGGTGTGTGGTCGCAGGCGCGAAAGAAGTCGGACTTCGCGCTCTTCGCTCCGAACCTCGGCCGCATCGTGGAACTGAAGAAGCAGGAGGCCGAGTGCTATGGCTACGAGAAGACGCCGTGGAACGCCCTCGTCCCCGACTACGAGCGCGGCCTGACGGCGGATAGCATCACGACGCTCTTCGCGCCTCTCCGCGATGCCACCACGCGGCTGCTTGATCGCATCCTCGGCAGCAAGCAGATCGATACCAGCTTCCTCAACCAGAAGTGGGACACCGGCATCCAGCGCGAGTTCGGCCTGCGCGTGGCGCGCGATCTCGGGTATGACATGGCCTCGGGCCGCCAGGACATCGCCGCGCATCCGTTCTGCACCACCATCGGCCACGGCGACGTGCGCATCACGACGCGCTATTCCGAGTCGCGGCTGCTCGACGCGCTGCTTGGCACGATCCACGAGGCCGGCCACGCGATGTATGAGCAGGGCTTGCCCGAGAGCGATGCGCGCTCGCCCCTCTTCGACGCGCCAGGCCTCGGCGTCCACGAGTCGCAATCGCGCTTCTGGGAAATCCGCATCGCCCATTCGCGCCCTTTCTGGAGCCACTATCTCCCCACGCTGAAGCAGTACTTCCCCGGCCAACTGGACGGCGTTGACGACGAGGCCTTCTATCGCGCCGCCAACAGGGTGGAGCCCACGCTCATCCGCGTGGAAGCCGACGAAGTCTGCTACAACCTGCACGTCATTATCCGCTTCGAGCTCGAAGTCCGCATCTTCAACGGCGAACTTTCCGTCGCCGATCTTCCCGCCGCGTGGAACGACCTCTACAAACGCTACCTCGGCATCGACGTTCCCAACGACGCCCAGGGCTGCCTTCAGGATGTTCACTGGGCCTATGGATCGTTCGGATACTTCCCGACCTACACCGTCGGGAACATCTATTGCGCCATGCTCACCGAGAAGATGCAGGCCGACATTCCGACGATGTGGGACGACTGCGCCGCGGGGCGTTTCGACGCGATCCTCGGCTGGCTGCGCCAGAATATCCACCGCCACGGCAAACGTTTCGGCGCGGTGGAATTGATCGAACAGGCCACCGGACACAAGGTCTCCTGCGACGCGCTGATCCGGCATCTGGAAGGGAAGTATAGCGAGATTTATTGAGGTCAGGGTAAGGCAGGGAACAGCAGAGAAAGGCAGGGAACAGCGGGAAAGGCGGAAATGGACAATGATGGAAGGAACGTCTCCTTCGTCCCTGCCGTCCCTTATGTCCTCTCCACAATCATCGCGCGCATTTCGCGCACCCGCTGGGCAATCTGGCCCCCAGAAACGATGGCACCGATCATGGCGATGAGGGCGTATGGGGCGGCGTCCTGCACGGCGGGAAGCCGTTCGCGATCAATGCCGCCGATCAGGACGAGTGGGCGGGGGTCGCCCTCCATGAGGCGCACCACTTCAGCGACAGCCTCAAGTCCCACCGTTGGATCCGCGTCGGCCTTCGTCGTGGTACCAAATACAGGACCGAAGGCGATGTAGTCCACGGGCTCGCCAAGGGCGCGTCGGAACTGGTCAAGGTTGTGGGTCGAGAGACCAACGATCGGTTTCACTCCCATAATTCGGCGCGCTTTGATCGGCATCATGTCGCCCTGCCCGATGTGAACTCCATCGGCGCCGATGCTGGCGGCAAGCTCCACGCGGTCGTTCACGATGAGCAACACGCCGCTCCGCCGGCAAATCGCGATGCACCGTTCCGTCGCCAGCGCAAACTCCGCAGCGGTCATCGCCTTGTCGCGGATCTGGATCAGCCGCGCCCCGCCTTCCACCATGGCAGTGACCTGCTCCTCGTGCCGCATCCCCGACAGCCGCGCGTCGGTGATGCAGTAGAGGTCGGGGAAAGCGATGCGCTTACTCGCTGCGCGCAAGGACGTTCCTCCGTGGGAGTATTGCCGTCGGGATGAATCGCATTCCGCGATAGCAGACCGATAGCAGGCGATTGTCGTCTCCCACGCCAAGGCTGCGCGGCGTGCGCGCCCACGCGCTATGCAGCGTCACGCGATTGAATCCCACGTGAACATCGGATGGATCAAGTCGCACCTGCGCATAGGTGAATGCGCCCGGTTGATCGCGATACACCGCCTTGGGTCGGCCGTTCACCAGTATTGTCACCGGATTGTAGGGCGTGAAGTCACCCCCCAGCGTGCCCAACCCAATCTCCAGCAGTCCGCCCTGGCGCCGTTCCAGCGCGAATCCCGTCTCCACCACCGTGTCGCGACCCCAAGCGTAGTCCTCGCTGCGCACATTGAAGCCGCTGACGAGGAACTCTTTCGAGTGTTGCGCGAACTCCGGGGCGCGGTCGATGGCTTCAGGGACGCCGGACGCCACTCGAACAATGGGAATCGCCACCAATATTGCCGCCGCGAGTCCAGCGGCCCACGCGGGGGCGGGTCCCCACGTCGGCGTCGGCGCGCACTCCTCGCCTTCCCTGCAGACAATGGCGACCCCGATTGCGGCCAGCAGAATGGCGTGGGCCATCCAGTGGTGTATATACGTCACGGGTCCGCACAGAACCACGGCGAATGCGGCGAGTGCCAACAGGCCGAATCGATCCGCCGCGCGATCGCGACGGAGTACCTCTCGCGCGATCAGCAGGACGGAAGCAACGGCGGCACAGTAAACTGCGACCCGCAGGTTGACGAGATCGGTGAAGCCGTGGATCGAGGGAAAACGCCAGGCGTCCTCCCCCTGCTCCATCCCCCGGCGAAATGCGGAGCCGAGGATCCCCTCGATCATAGGGACGACTGCGCCGCGCTGGCTCGCATACGCGAGCAGGGGAATCCCTAGCAGAGCGGAGATCGGCGCAAGTCTCCGCCCCGGTGTTTCCATCCAGAGCACCGCTGCCACAACGGGGAGCAGCGCCAGCCAGCCCACGCTCATCGTGGCCAGGAATCCACCGATCATCGCGACCATCAACGGCCACCGCAGAGCGAGGCTGATCCCAAGCCCCGCGATCAGCGGCCACAACGGCATCGCGTTTCCCCAGTTCAGGTAGGGTCGAGTCGTGGGGAAGGATAGCCACGCGACTCCGCACAGATAGAATGCCAGCAGCCCGCGGGCGGTTTGCCAGCCTTCTCCGGTTTCGCGCGTTCGCCAGGCCGTCTGGATCAACGCGATTCCCGCCGCCGCCGCAGTCGCCCCCAGCAGCGCCAGCCCGACCAGCGAGGCAAATCTCCAATCGAATCCCCAAAGCCGCGCCAACAGAAACGGCAACGCTGCGCCCGGCGCGAAGGCGTTCTCCTGCCTATACTCGTCGAAGCCGAACTTGCGGCCGTAGATTCCCTCGCCCGACTCCATCGCCGATGCCACCTCGGTCAGGAGTCCGAGCTGAGCACCCTCCCGCGCAGAGACCGGAACGCGGAATATTTCGCCCGTCCCCTGCCACGAAAAGACACCGAACGCATGGACCCACGCCACCACCAGCGCGACGGCGACCACCATGATCAGTGCGTCGGTTCCATTGCGGGCCGCGCCCGGCGAGGGAGCAGGCGCCCTCCGCCGCAGCAGGGGCCAATGCGCCGCGACCAGTCCCGCGACGATGGCCAGCGCCCACGGCGTTCCCGCCGGGCGGTAAACTTCCGTCTTCTGGAGCAGGTAGATCGCCGCGCTGGTGGCGGCGCAGGAAACTAGAATGGGATGGAGCCGAATGTCTCGAATCATGCCGCGCCCGGGGAGGAATCGCTCTCGCGCGTCAGCGCGAAGCGTCCACCCCCAAGCCACACTGGAACCGCCGCGATGGCAATGAATACCGTGTTGCGGGCGATGGAGGCCCAGCTAACCTTCGACTCGCCAAAGAGCCCGCCAAAGCACCCGCAGTCCACGTCGAGCCCGCGCACCAGCACGCTGGCCAGGCCCAGGGTGAAGGCCGCCAGCATCGCCGTCGCCAGCGCCGCCGACTCACGCGCCCACACGCCCAGAATCAGCGCCGCCGCGATCACAATCTCGAACCACGGCAGGAAGTACGCCACGGGGAGGAGCAACCTACCCGGGACGAGTTCGAACGACTCGATCGCGAGCGCAAACGCCGTCGGCCCGCCTTGCAGCTTTGTGTACCCCGCAAGCAGCAGCACCCCCGCCGTGGCGAGGCGCGCCACCAGCGATCCAACCGAAACGCCCGTGCTCGATCTGTTCAAGGGAGCGTCTCCGGTGTGCCCTGCTCCACCGCAAGCCCCGCGTCGCGCCAAGCAGGGTAGCCGGGAACGAAAACGTACACCTCCGCGAAGTCGAACTCGTGGAGCATCTTCTTCACCTTGTGGGAGGCGTCGCAGTCGCCGCCGTCGCAATACACAATGATCGGCTGGTCCGGCGGAAGGTAGTCGAGTTGCTTCGGCTTGCCGGAAAGGAAATCCTCAAACGGCAGATGCGTCGCGCCGGGAATGTGCCCGGCCACGAAGTTCTCCAGGGGCCGCGCGTCCACGATCGCCGCCGTGCCGGCGTTGTAGTGATCCGTCAGCCAGTTCAGTTCGTAGCGATCCGTGCTGGTCTCCGCGGGCGTCGCGCCTAGCGGATTCGCAGAGTCCGTCTCACCGCCGGTGCTTGCCGACGGGGGAGGGGCCGCCGCCTTGCGACTCGGGGCCATCCCGGCCTGCCCGGCGGCAAGCAGGACCGCCGCCAGCAGCAGGATCGCCGCCCTCCCAATTCGCCGTTCGATCATCCCGTCACGACCCCTTGTGCGGGGCGGTGGGAAGCTGGCGCGGCGGCGTCGCCTGATTGCGCGCGGGCTCGGCGATGGTCCTCACCGTGAACGGCAGGTTCATCGTCGTGCGGGCGCCGGTGCCGGGATTCTCCAGCGTCACGATCAGCGAGCCGGGATAGTTCTTCGGCGGCCCCTGGTTGTTGATCGTCGCCACGATCATCTGGGTGCCGGGATTCGTGCCGGACTGCACTTCGAAGCTGGCGGGGAACTCGCCGTTGGGCTTCACTTCCACCACGCGGAACGGCGTCCCCGTGCGCGAGGTGAGCGTCATCGTCCGGCTCGTCGGCTCGCTACCCCTCAACGCCACATACATGCGCGGTGGATTGGCCACCACATCGCCCAGAATATTCGCGCGAATCAGAACGCCGGGGAGGTAGGTTGACTTGTCGGTCTTCACCGTGAACTGCGTATTAAGCATCTGCTGCGGCATCGACTCTGGCAACTCGACCTCGAACACAAACTCCGTTCCTGTCCGCCCGCCATCGACGCGGGGCTTCTCCTCAAGGAGCTTCGCCGTCACGCGCTCGTCTGCGACCGTGTAGCTCTCGAGCTTGGTCCCTCCTTCCTCGAAGGAAATCAGGCTCACGCGCTGCGTCGCCTTCTTCCCCTGGTCCACGTTGCCGAAGTTCAGCATCGCGGGCTCCAGATAGAGCTTGGCGACCACCTTTCCCGTGAAGGTCACGCGATAGTCTTTCTGCGCTGCGTCGTTGGTCACCACCGTCACCGTGCGGTTGGTCGTCCCGCGCTTGCCGCTCGTGTTGTAAGTGAGCTTGAAGGAGAAGGATTCGCCCGCCGGGATTTGCTTGGGATAGGAACCCGCTGCCGCCGTGCATCCGCAGCCCGTCACGAAGGACTCGATCGTCACCGCCCGGTCGGAGGCGTTCTCGACCGTGTAGTCCACATCGACGACATTCCCCTCGTCCACCGTGCCGAAGTCCACGGCGCCGTTGGCGAACTTCAGCGCCGGCGCCACTTGGGCCCCGCCCGGTGTCGCCACCACTTCCGACTCCGTATTGCCATCCGCCGCCGGCGGAATCGGCTGGGCCATGGCGGCCCCGGAAAGAAGCGATATGGCAATCAACGAGAGAGCAAAGCGCAAAAGCGACGGATTCATTGATATTCCTATTGTTTCAGATTAAGCACGTCGTTGAGGCTGCCACTGCGAAAGCCTGCAAGGTCCAGCGAAACCCAGAGAAAGCCGATGCGGCGCAGTTCCGAAACGATTCGGTCGCGGTGGGCCATGACGAGGTCGAACTGGTCCGGCGTGGCCTCGATGCGCACGACGCGATCATGGTGGCGGCAGCGGAACTCGCGCAAGCCGATCCCGCGGAGGTATCGCTCCGCCTGGGCAATCTGATCCAGTTTCTCCCGCGTGATCGGCTCGCCATAGGGAACCCGCGAACTCAGGCACGGCGAGGACGGCTTGTCGTGGTTGGGCAGGCCAAAGCGCCGCGCCAAGGCGCGCACCGCGTCCTTGCCGATGCCGCATTCGCGCAACGGCGACCGCACCGCGCGCTCCGCCACGGCCTTCATCCCCGGGCGATAGTCCCCCGCGTCGTCGGCGTTGCTCCCGTCAAGGACCGCGTCGAATCCGCGCTCGTCCGCCAGGGCCGTCAGCCGACCATAGAGCTCGCTCTTGCAAAAGTAGCAGCGATTCGTGGGATTCTCCGCATAGTTGGGAATCGCCAACTCGCTGTACTCGATAGCCTCGAACTGAAACCCGTGCTCCGCGGCCACCGCCGCGCACAGGGCGATGTCCTCGCCCGTGTTGGATTCCGACCGGGCCGCCACGCACAGCACCCGCTCCGCCCCCAGGGCCATCGTCGCGGCCTTGGCCACAACCGATGAATCCACCCCCCCGGAGAACGCGACAATAACGCGCCCCCCATAGGAGCGAATGGCCTCCTCCAGCGGTGCGATCATCGAATCTGTCGGCGTCTCGGTCGTCATGGCTCCACGGAACTGGCAAATTCTGTGTCGGAACCGGTTCTGCGGCAAGGCGGAAGTGGGCGGACCTCGCGGAAACCTGGGATCCGACGCCCTAGATCGCGGCGTGCAATAGCTGTGAAAAAACCCTTGCGTTGGATGCCCGCGTTCATCCTACTTCCGGCCCCTCGGATGTGGATTTTCGGTGGGCGGGCAGGGTAGCGCCCGGAGGCGATGTAGGGGTATAGCTCAACTGGTAGAGCGACGGTCTCCAAAACCGTAGGTTGGGGGTTCAAGTCCCTCTGCCCCTGCCATCTCACTCAAGATGACCTCGATACCGCGCGCGGACGGCAGGCAAGGCCGCGAGGGCGGGAGAACAACGGAGCCGGTATGTCGGATAACATCGGGATGTTCGCAAAAACGAGGGTCTTCTTCGGCGAAGTGCGCACGGAGCTGTCCAAGGTCGTATGGCCGAGCCAGGAGCAGGTGAAAACCTATACCCTGGTGGTGCTTTCCACCTGTGCGATCCTGTCGATACTCATCGGCATCTGGGATCTTGGGCTCACGCAACTCGTCAAGTTGATCTTCGGTCTCTAGGCGGGCTGGCCAGTTCAGGCCCGGCACCCGCCGCGAACCTTTCAATCAACCGACAAGCCAACACCCCGCCTCCGGGCGGCGGCGAGCCCACGAGACGGGCGACTCGAAACGGGGATGACTCGTGAACTGGTACGCGATCTACACGCACTCGGGCTTCGAAAAAAAGGTTAAGCGCGATATCGAGCATCGTGCCTCGATCGAGGGCCTGCGCCACGAGCTCGGCGAGATCCTCATCCCCGAGGAGCGCATCGTCGAGATCAAGGACGGCAAGCGCAAGGAGTCCTCGCGCAACTTCATGCCGGGATATGTCTTCGTTCAGATGGCTGGGAACGAGGAGCTGTTCAAGATGATCCGCGAGGTCAACGGCGTCTCCATGTTCGTCGGCACGTCCGACGACAAGCCCTCGATCATCACGGACGAGGAAGTGCGCAACGTGGTGGGCCTGATCGAGGACAAGCAGGACAAGCCCAAGCCGGAGATCAAGTTCCGCAAGGGCGATCAGGTGAAGGTCATCGAGGGGCCGTTTGCGAACTTCGTGGGGACGGTGGACGGCATCGACCACGACCGCGCGCGCCTCAAGGTAATGGTTTCGATCTTCGGGCGCTCGACTCCCGTTGATCTCGCAGTGCTCGAAGTGGAAAAGGCCAGCTAGCCGGCCGGGTCGTTTGGTTAAGCGCAGCGCGGCCCCGCAGGGGCCCCCCAATTCGGAGAAGGTTTCATGGCAAAGAAAGTCACAGCGCAAGTCAAGCTCCAGTGCCCCGCGGGCGCGGCCAACCCGGCCCCGCCGGTCGGCCCCGCACTGGGCCAGCACGGCATCAACATCATGGACTTCTGCAAGCAGTTCAACGCGCGCACGAACTCCCCCGAGCAGAAGGGCCTCGTCATCCCCGCCCTCATCACCGTCTATTCGGATCGCTCCTTCACGTTCGAGCTGAAGACGCCCCCCGCCCCGATTCTCCTCCTCCGCGCCGCCGGCGTCGAGAAGGGCGCTGGCGTCCCCAACAAGAACAAGGTGGGCAAGGTCACCCGCGCCCAGGTCGCCGAGATCGCAAAGATGAAGATGCGCGACCTCAACGCCGGCAGCCCGGAGACCGCCGCCAGCATGATCGCCGGAACCGCCCGCAGCATGGGCATCGAAGTCGTCGACTAAGCGGCCCACCGGGCCGAAACGCAGCACCACCCCCTTGCGTGGGAGGGCCGCACAGCGGCCCGCTGGAACCACCGGAGAATCAGCATGGCCAAGCATGGCAAGAAGTACACTGAGAAGGCGAAGCTCGTCGATCCCGCCAAGCGCTACACCGTCGCCGAGGCCGCGGCCCTGCTCAAGCAGGTCGCCTTCGCCAAGTTCAACGAGTCGTTGACGCTCGACATCCGCCTCGGCGTCGATCCCCGCGCCGCCGACCAGCAGGTCCGCGGCACCGTGGCCCTTCCCCACGGCACCGGCAAGACGATCCGCGTCGCGGTTTTCGCCAAGGGCGACAAGGTTCGCGAGGCCGAGGAGGCCGGCGCGGATATTGTTGGCGGCGACGACCTGGCGGACAAGGTGCAGAACGGGTTCCTTGACTTCGACGCGGCCATCGCGACGCCCGACATGATGCGCGTCGTCGGCAAGCTCGGCAAGGTCCTCGGCCCCCGCAACATGATGCCCAACCCCAAGGCGGGCACCGTGACGATGAACGTCAAGGACGCCGTCCTCGCGCTCAAGGCCGGTCGCGTCGAGTACCGCCTCGACCGCTTCGCCATCGTCCACGTAAGCGTTGGCAAGGCCGCCTTCACCGAGCAGCAGATCGCGGAGAACGTGCAGTCGCTCCTCGATGCGCTCTGGAAGGCCAAGCCCGCCGCAGCCAAGGGCAAGTACATCCGCTCGATCTGCCTTTCGAGCACCATGAGCCCCGGCATCCGCATCAACTCCGACGAAGCCGAGCTTGGCAGCGTCGCCGAAAAGGCCGCAGCAGCAGCGGCGGCAGGCTGAAACTGGGTCCCCCCAACCGGGGACCCCACAGATTTTGCCGCCTAGCGGCGGCGAAACCGGATTCCCGAGAGGGAACCGGCAACATCACACACGACTCGTGTGGCCAAAGACAGCGGGACACCTCCCCGATTTTTGCGGGGGGTGTTAAAGGAACCAGGTTCCCACTCCCGCCGAGGCTCGAGCAACCGCAAGAACGGAATTCTCCCACCCGCGCCTCCCGCGCGGCCCAGGGACGGAACCTCCCGAATCGCGCGGCCCCGGGCGCAAGGTCGAAAAGCCCCGGGTCCAAGCGAAAGGAGGTGACAACAGGTGGCAAAACTCGGACGCGAAGCAACGAAGCGTCGCGGCATGGCCCCCAAGGTCGCCCAAGTCGAGCAGATGACGGCGGTCCTCAAGAGCGGCCAAGGATGGTTCATCCTCGCCCGCAACAAGGGACTGACCTACGGCCAGGCCACGGACCTGCGCGCAAAGGCGCGCGCGGCGAAGGTGAAGATCAAGGTGTCCAAGAACACCCTGCTCCGCATCGCCCTGACCAACGCGGGATTCGATCCCGCGCCGCTCAAGGGCCTGCTCAAGCTGGAAACCCTTGTCGCTGTCGGCACGGAGGATCCCGTGACGCCGGCCAAGCTGCTGGTGGACTTCATGAAGGCCAATGAGGGGAAGCTTGAAATCAAGGGCGGTTTCCTTGATGGCAAGGTCCTCAGCGCAGACGAAATCCGCAATCTCGCAACCCTTCCGGGACGCGACGAACTGCTGGCCAAGATGCTGGGCAGCATGATGGCGCCGGTCCAGAACCTCGTCTATGCGCTCAACCAGACGGTATCCAAGGTCGTTTACGTCGTGGATGCCCGTCGTCGGCAGCTCGAAGAAGGAAACGCGGCCTAACAAGGCACGCGTGGTTCCGAACACTCGACCCGCGGGGAATGGCCCAGCGCCCCCCCGCCAACACGATAAGGAGAATCGTTCAATGGCCCTCACCAAGGAAGAGATCGTCAACGCGATCAAGGAAATGCCGCTTCTCGAAGTTGCGGCTCTCGTCAAGATGATGGAGACGGAATTCGGCGTCAGCGCGGCCCCCGTGGCCGTCGCTGGTGGTGGTGGCGCCGCCGCCGCCGCCCCCGTCGAGGAGAAGACCGAGTTCACGGTGATCCTCAAGGATGCCGGCAAGGACAAGATCAAGGTGATCAAGGAAGTCCGCGCGATCACCAACCTTGGCCTGAAGGAAGCCAAGGACCTCGTCGAGGGCGCCCCCAAGGAAGTCGTCAAGGACGTCACGAAGGACGCGGCCGCCATGGTCAAGAAGCAGCTCGTGGATGCCGGCGCGGTCGTCGAGGTCAAGTAAGGTTCAAGTCACCTTCGCGGTGGCGGGGCTGGGGCGGGGGAGGAGCATTTCCCCGCCCCGGCTGCCTTGCCTTCCTCACGCCCCGATGGGGGCGGGTTTGTCCTTGACAGCCCGTCGCCCCGCAGGCGGAATGAATCTTGCCAAGCCTCTTCATGCAGGCGGTTTGACACCCCAAGGGCCCAGCCGTTGAGCCGAATCCATTATTTGTCCGAAGTACATAGCACCCACAGCAATGGCCGCACCCCGACAGCGGGCGGGATGCGGAATCGTCGTTTTACCGCCCACGGTCTTTCCCGGCTTGCCGGTTTGGACTTGGGGTAGCCCGCTAACAGCGTTCTTTGCCAATTTTCCAAGGAGGTCACCGCTGGATGGCGACCATGTCTACCTCGGGACGAATCTCGTTCGCGCGTATTCCGGAAACAATGGAGATGCCCTATCTCCTGGAAACGCAGAAGCAGAGCTATGCGGAGTTCCTCCAGTTCGAGTCGCAGTCCGACTCGCGCGCGGACAGGGGACTTCAGGAAGTTTTCCGGTCCGTTTTCCCGATCCATCCTCCGGGCGATCCTTCTTCGCTCGAGTTCATCGAATATACCTTCGGCACGCCCAAGTACACCGTGAAGGAGTGCATCGACCGCGGCATGACGTTCGCCGCGCCGCTCAAGCTTAAGCTCCAGCTCATTGTCCGCGAGACCAACGAGGAGACCGGCCACACCGAGATCCACGACATCAAGGAGCAGGAAGTGTACATGGGCGAGGTTCCGCTCATGACCGCCCAGGGCACCTTTATCATCAACGGCGCGGAGCGCGTCATCGTATCGCAGCTCCACCGCTCGCCCGGCGTCTCCTTCTCCCGGTCCACGCACCCCAACGGCAAGTACACCTACTCCGCCCGCATCATCCCCTATCGCGGCGCGTGGGTAGAATTCGAAATCGATATCTACGGCGTCATGTACGTCATGATCGACCGCAAGCGCAAGATCCCCGCGACCACCTTCCTGCGCTGCTTCAACTACAACGACGACGCCGCGATGGCCCGCGAATTCTTCGCCGTGGAGAAGATCAAGCTGGACGATTTCAAGGGCGGAGCAACCGTCCTCGGCAGCCTCGAGAACCATCTCGGAGCCGAGTTCATCGAGACCATCAAGGACGAGAAGGGGAAGAAGATCGTCGAGTCCGGCGCCAAGGTCACCAAGAAGGCCATCGAGGCCCTCCGCGTCGCCGGCGTTGACCGCGCCCACCTTACCGTCGCCCAGGGCTACGAGCACCTCATCGGCCGCATCCTTGCCGAGGACATCATCGACGCAGCCACCGGCGAAATCCTCGCCGAGACGTGGGAGATCGTGACCACCACGCTCCTGCGTCGCTGCGGTCGCGCCGCCGTCAAGGGCCTCGCCGTTGTCCGCGTCGAGAATCCCGAGGCCGCCGGTCCCATCATGAATACGCTCAACAAGGACAAGATCCGCACCATGGAGGACGCCGTGGTCGAGTTCTTCCGCAAGATGCGCCCGGGCAATCCGGTCAGCGTCGTGGCGGGCAAGCGCCTTGTGGAGGAGATGTTCTTCAACGACAAGCGCTACGACCTCGGCGCCGTCGGCCGGTACAAGATCAACAAGCGCTTCTATGACACCGGCACCACCGGCACCGGCGACCTCACCAAGCGTCTCCTCACGGTGGTGGACGTCATCCACGTCATGAAGTACCTCGTCCGCCTCGCGGCAGAGGAGGTGGACGTTGACGACATCGATCACCTCGGCAATCGCCGCGTCCGCTGCGTCGGCGAGCTTCTCCAGAATCAGATCCGTCTCGGCCTCGCCGAGATCGAGAAGACGGCCCGCGAGCGCATGGCGATCGTGGACCTGGAGAACATGCTCCCCCAGAACCTCATCAACGCCAAGCCGCTGGTCACCGCCGTGCGCGACTTCTTCGGTCGCTCCCAGCTCAGCCAGTTCATGGACCAGACGAATCCCCTCGCGGAACTCACGCACAAGCGCCGCCTCTCGGCCCTCGGGCCCGGCGGCCTCTCGCGCGACCGCGCCGGTTTCGAAGTCCGCGACGTTCACCACACCCACTACGGCCGCGTGTGCCCGATCGAGACCCCTGAAGGCCCGAACATCGGCCTCATCAGCTCGCTCTGCACCTACGCCCGCATCAATCCATTCGGCTTCATCGAGACGCCGTATCGCCAAGTCAAGGCGGGTCAGGTCCACAACGAGAAGGTGGACTACCTGACCGCCGACGTCGAGGACGAGTGGACGATCGCGCAGGCCAACGCCCCGCTCGACGAGAAGAGCCGTTTCCGCAACGACACGGTGCTCTGCCGCCGTCGCGGAGACTTCCCGCGCATGGCTGCCGCCGCCGTTCAGTTCATGGACATCTCTCCCAAGCAGCTCGTGTCGGTCTCCGCCGCGCTTATTCCGTTCCTCGAGCACGACGACGCCAACCGCGCCCTCATGGGTTCCAACATGCAGCGCCAGGCCGTTCCCCTCCTCTTCACCGACGCGCCGCTGGTCGGCACCGGAGTCGAGGAGAAGGTCGCCCGCGACTCCGGCGTCTGCATGATCGCCCGCCGCGCCGGCGTGGCCGAGCTCGTCACCTCCTCCGAGATCGTCATCCGCACGGAGTCCGGCGAGACCGACCGCTACGACCTCTACAAGTACAAGCGTTCCAACCAGAACACCTGCATGAACCAGAAGCCGGTCATCACCGAGGGCACGGTTGTCGAAGTCGGCACCATCCTCGGCGACGGCCCCGGCACCCAGAACGGCGAACTCGCCTTGGGCAGCAACGTGCTCGTGGCCTTCATGAGCGCGGGCGGCCACAACTTCGAGGACGCCATTCTGCTCTCCGACCGCCTCGTGCGCGACGACGTCTATACGTCGATCCATATCGAGGAGTTCGAGATCGACGCCCGCGACACCAAGCTGGGCAAGGAAGAGATCACCCGCGACATCCCCAACGTCTCCGAGGAGGCGCTGGCCAAGCTCGACGAGACCGGCTGCGTCTTCATCGGCGCAGAGGTCAAGCCCGGCGACATCCTGGTTGGCAAGGTCACGCCGAAGGGCGAGACCGAGCTTAGCTCGGAGGAGAAGCTCCTCCGCGCCATCTTCGGAGAGAAGGCCGGCGACGTCCGCGACGCCTCGCTCAAGGTTCCCCCGGGCGCCGGCGGCATCGTCATCGACATCAAGACCTTCAGCCGCAAGGAGCGCGGACAGAAGACCGACCGCGACGACAAGTCGCGCATCCAGCACGCCGAGAACCTCCGCCTTCGCGAGCGCGACGCCCTTTGGGCGGAATTCGACGAGCGTCTCGCCAAGATCCTCGAGAGCCTCGACCGCGACATCGTCAACTTCGAGACGGGCCGCGTCGAACTCAAGCCCGGCCAGAAGCCCAAGACCGAAGCGATCCAGTACGTCCGCCACTCGCTCACCACGGGCATGCTTCCCGTGGACGGCAAGGTCGGCCAGAAGATCAAGGAACTCTATCAGGAGGTCCGCCAGCGCGAGCTGGAGATCGAGGACCGCGCCAAGAACACCATCGACCGCATCAAGACGGGCGACGAACTGCCCCCCGGCGTGATCAAGCTCGTGAAGGTCTATGTGGCCTCCAAGCGCAAGATCAGCGTCGGCGACAAGATGGCCGGACGGCACGGCAACAAGGGCGTTGTCGCCAAGGTGCTCCCCGTCCAGGACATGCCGTTCCTGGCCGACGGCACCCCCGTTGACATCGTGCTCAACCCGCTCGGCGTTCCCTCCCGCATGAACGTGGGACAGATCCTCGAAACACACCTTGGCTGGGCTTCCTACGAGCTCGGCAAGCAGGTTTCCCGCCTCTTCTCCCGTGAGGGAACTGGCGCGGCCCGCAAGTTCCTCGACGGCGTCTTCACCCCCTCCCAGAAGGTCGTGGACAAGGGAGAGCTTGGCTTGTTCTGGAAGGAACGCGCCAAGGTCAAGAAGATGAGCGACGAAGAACTGGCCGGCTACATCTCCAAGGTCTCCCGTGGCTTCCTCCTTGCCACGCCCGTTTTCGACGGCACCAAGGAAGACGAAATCTGGGACCTCCTCGACAAGGCCAGCCTGCCGGATAACGGCCAGGCCCGCTTGTTCGATGGCCTCACGGGCGAGCCCTTCGACCGCGAAGTCACCGTCGGCATCATCTACATGCTCAAGCTCGCCCACCTCGTGGACGACAAGATGCACGCGCGCTCGATCGGACCGTACTCCCTCGTTACCCAGCAGCCCCTGGGCGGCAAGGCCCAGTTCGGCGGCCAGCGCTTCGGCGAAATGGAAGTGTGGGCACTCGAAGCCTACGGTGCCGCCTACACCCTTCAGGAACTTCTCACCGTCAAGTCCGACGATGTGAACGGCCGCACGAAGATCTACGAGTCGATCGTCAAGGGCCAGAACTCCATGGCTCCGGGCATCCCCGAGTCCTTCAACGTGCTCGTCAAGGAACTTCAGGCTCTCTGCCTCAACCTCGAACTGCTCATCGAGCACGAGGGGGCGGAGGAAGAACTCGACCTGCTCGGCATCGAGAGCGTCGCGGAGGACGATTCGTTCCTCAACGAGGATGACTTCGGCCTCGGCGACGACGACGGCCCCGCCTCCGCTCGGAGCCTTCGCGGCCTCGATGACGAAGAAGAAGATGACGGCGAGTAACGGACTGCGGAAGTCGAAGCAACCACACTCCACACTTCTCCCACGAACTCCCAAAGGGGACCACGAGAGATGCTGAAGAACGAAGGAAACACAGGCGCAGTCGAAACGGCGCCCAATGCGAAGTACCGGACGATCGAGCTCGGCATGGAAGGCGCCATGGACGATGTCGATCTCAACAATCTCAATGCGGTGGCGCGTATCTCCATCGCCAGCTCCGACCAGATCCTGAACTGGTGCCGCCGCCGCCGCCAGGGTGGAGACCGTTTTGGTTTCCTCCGCGGCGCCGCCGACAGCGAGAGCGACGACGATCTGTCCTTTGGCGAGGTCAAGAAGCCCGAGACCATCAACTACCGCACGTTCAAGCCCGAGAAGGACGGCCTCTTCTGCGAGCGCATCTTCGGTCCCACCAAGGACTGGGAGTGCTCCTGCGGCAAGTACAAGCGCATCAAGTACAAGGGTATCATCTGCGACCGCTGCGGCGTCGAGGTCACCGAGTCCAAGGTGCGCCGCGTCCGCATGGGCTATATCAAGCTCGCCGCGCCCGTCTGCCACATCTGGTTCTACAAGGGCACGTCCTCCAAGATCAGCAACCTGCTCGACATCAGCGTCCGCGACCTCGGCAAGGTGATCTACTTCCAGGAGTACATCATCGTCGATGCGGACCCCGAGACGGGCCTGCGCCCCAAGGAGATCATCCCCGAGGACGTCGCCCGTAAGTACAAGGAGCAGTACGGCGACAAGGTGAAGATCTTCATCGGCGCCGAGGCCGTTCTCGAACTCCTCCGCCAGATCGACGTCGAGGACTTGGCCAACCAGCTCCAGATCGAAATGCGAGAGACCACCTCGGCCCAGAAGCGCAACAAGATCATCAAGCGCCTCAAGGTCGTCGAGTCCTTCCGCGGCTCGCCCAACAAGCCCGAGTTCATGGTGCTCGATGTTCTCCCCGTGATCCCTCCGGACCTCCGTCCGCTGGTGCATCTCGATGGTGGTCGCTTCGCCACGTCCGACCTCAACGATCTGTATCGCCGCGTCATCAACCGCAACAACCGCCTGAAGAAGCTTATCGAACTCCGCGCGCCCGACGTGATCTTGCGCAACGAGAAGCGCATGCTTCAGGAATCGGTGGATGCGCTGTTCGACAACTCGCGTCGAAGCCGCCCCACCAAGGGACACAACAACCGCCCGCTCAAGTCGCTGTCCGACATGCTCAAGGGTAAGCAGGGCCGCTTCCGCCAGAACCTCCTCGGCAAGCGCGTCGATTACTCGGGCCGCTCCGTCATCGTCGTCGGGCCCGAACTCGGCTTCAGCGAGTGCGGCCTTCCCAAGAAAATGGCCCTCGAGCTCTTCGACCCGTTCATCATCCGCGAACTCGAAAAGCGCGGCCACTGCACCACCATCAAGTCCGCCAAGAAGCTCATCGAGCGCGAGGACCCGGTGGTGTACGATATCCTCGAGGACATCATCAAGGATCACCCGGTGATGCTCAACCGGGCGCCCACGCTCCACCGACTCGGCATCCAGGCATTCATGCCGCGCCTTGTGGAGGGTAAGGCCATTCGCCTGCACCCGCTCTCCTGCGCCGCCTTCAACGCCGACTTCGACGGCGACCAGATGGCCGTTCACATCCCGCTCAGCCTCGAGGCACGCCTCGAGTGCCGCATGCTCATGCTGGCGGAGAACAACATCCTGTCTCCCGCCAATGGCCGCCCCATTGCCACTCCTTCCCAGGACATCATTCTGGGCTGCTTCTACCTGACCAAGCTGAAGCACACCGACGTGAAGGGCGAGTACATCGAAATCCGCCGCGGGCCAAACGGCAAGGTGGTCGAGCTCAACCGCCCGGCCATCGCGGACCTTCGCGAAAAGGTCGGTCGCGATTCCTTCGACAAGCAATACAAGCTGATCGGCACCCGGGGCGTCTATTCATCCCCCGAGGAAGCCATCACCGCCCACCACCACGGCCGGTGCCACCTTCAGGCAGAGGTCAAGGTCCGCCTGGTCAACTACCGCAACAGCGGCGAGACCAAGCACGTCTATACGTCGGTGGGACGCCTCATCTTCGCAAGCATCCTTCCCAAGGACCGTGTGGACTACATCGACCTGGCCAACCAGGTGATGACCAAGAAGGCCCTCGGCGCCGCGGTGATGGTCGTGCACGAGGCCAGCGGAAACAAGATCACGGCGGAGGTTCTCGACAACATCAAGAACCTCGGCTTCCGCTACGCCAAGGTCGGCGGCATCTCCATCTGCATCAAGGACATGATCATCCCCGATCGCAAGGAAGTCATCGTCGATCGTGGCCGCAAGCGCCTCGCCCAGATCAATAAGGACTTCGCCGCAGGTAACCTCACCGACGAAGAACGCTACCAGAACGTGATCTCCATCTGGACCCAGGCCACCGACGAAGTGACCCAGGAACTGATGACGCGCCTCTCCGAGGATCAGGGCGGCTTCAACCCCGTTCACATCATGCAGTTCTCCGGCGCCCGTGGTAACAAGGACCAGATCCGCCAGCTGGCTGGCATGCGCGGCCTCATGCAGCGCCCCACCAAGAAGCTGACGGGTTCCATCGGCGAAATCATCGAATCCCCCATCCTCTCGAACTTCCGCGAGGGCCTCACCGTGCTGGAGTACTTCATCTCCACCCACGGCGCGCGCAAGGGACTCGCCGACACCGCACTCAAGACCTCCGACGCCGGATACCTCACGCGCCGCCTTTGCGACGTCGCCCAGGACCTCATCATCACCGAGGAGGACTGCGGCACCCACAATGGCATCGTCGTCCGCGCCATCACCGACGTCGATTCGCGCGGCGAGCGCGTCATCGAGCCGCTCCGAGACCGCATCACGGGCCGCACGCCCGTGGAGGACGTCCGCAATCCCTCCACCGGGAAGATGATCGTTCCCCGCGGCGAGGAGATTAACGAGGACATCGCCCGCGACATCGAGGACGCCGGCATCGAGGAACTCGAAATCCGCACCGTGCTCACCTGCCAGACCCGCCGCGGCATCTGCCGCAGCTGCTATGGCCGCAATCTGGCCACGGGCCGTATGGTCCAGCTCGGCGAGGCCATCGGCATCATCGCCGCGCAGTCCATCGGCGAGCCCGGAACCCAGCTCACGCTCCGCACGTTCCACACGGGCGGTGTGTCCATGGGCGTCGTCGAGGGCTGGTACCAGTCCGACGTCGACGGCTTCGTCCGCTTCAAGAACCTCAAGTACGTCGAGACCCCCGATGGCGACCTCATCGTCGTCAACCGCTCCAGCAGCATCAAGGTCCACGACAAGGGCGACAACGAGGTCCAGAACCTCCCCAACATCCCCTACGGCGCCAAGCTGTTCAAGCGCGACGGCGACCCCGTCAAGAAGGGCGAGCACATCGTCCGCTGGGATCCCAACGCCACCCCGATCATCGCAGAGGTCGAGGGCAAGCTCGTCTATGAGGACATCATCGACGGCGTGACGATGCGCAGCGAGTTCGACTCCGAGAACGAGGCGTCCATCGCCACCATCATCGAGCACAAGGAAGACCGTCACCCCAAGATGCTCGTGGTCAGCGCCTCCGGCGAGATCATGGCCTCCTACACGCTCTCCACCGGCACGGTTCTCTCGCGAGAGGCGGCCCCCAACAAGCCCGTCTTCCGCGGTCAAGTTCTTGCCCGCGTTCCCCGCCCCCGCACCAAGAGCCGCGACATCACCGGCGGTCTGCCCCGCGTTGACGAACTCTTCGAGGCCCGCAAGCCCAAGGAGATCGCCTTCATCGCAGACATCTCCGGCAAGTTCGAAATCCGCGGCATCAGCAAGGGCCAGCGCAAGTGCGCCATCGTTGCCGATAACAACGAGGAGCACACCTACAGCATCCCCTTGAACCGCAACTTCCTCGTCCGCGACGGCGAACACATCCAGGTGGGCGACCCCCTGACCGACGGCTCGCTCTCTCCCCACGACATCCTGCGCGTGAAGGGCGAGAAGGCCGTGATGCAGTTCCTCCTCACGGAAATTCAGGAAGTGTACCGCCTGCAGGGGGTGACCATCAACGACAAGCACATCGAGTCGATCGTCCGCCAGATGCTCAAGAAGATCATCATCGAGGAGCCCGGCAACACGCGCTTCCTCTATGGCCAGCAGGTGGACAAGTGGATGTTCCAGGAGGAGAACGACCGCGTGATCAAGAACGGTGGCGAGCCCGCCATCGGCACGCCCAAGCTCCTCGGCCTCACCAAGGCGTCGCTGGAAACGGAGAGCTTCATCTCCGCCGCCAGCTTCCAGGAAACCACCCGCGTCCTCACCGATGCCGCCATCCGCGGCCGCAAGGATTACCTCCGCGGCCTCAAGGAGAACGTCATCATGGGCCTGCTCATTCCCGCCGGTTCCGGTCTGGCCCGATACCGCAGCATGGCCGTCTTCCGCCAGGGCGAACGTCGCCCCGGCGAGGCCGAAGCCGAAACCGCAGCCAGCAACTAAGCCCGCCGCACCGCACGCCAACACCTAATCGCCCGGCCCCTCAGTGGGGCCGGGCGATTTGCTTGAGAGCACAGGGCGCTTTCCGGAGGACTTCGCCATCCAACTCTGTGAGGAGGGACGGACAAACTTGAGGTCGCAAATTGCGACTTCAAGTTTGCCCACGGGGAGAGGGCATAAGCGGCCCACGGTCGGCGCCGAATCGACATTCATATAGGCGATGAGGAAATTGCGCCTCAAATTCCCCACCCATTGATACGCCGCGCAGAAGGTAACTTCACCCAACACGATTACTCCGCCGCCAATCCCGAAATGACCAAATCCCCGCCGGATGCACCATTGGGAACCCCCGACGCCATTCTGGGGGCGATCCACCTCCAACTTGGATCCTCGGGAAAAGCTCGCCCAATGAAGATCGTCATCCCCGGCGGCAGCGGATAAGTCGGCCAGATACTGGCTCGCGACCTCGTTTCCGACGGGCACGAGGTCGTCGTCTTGTCGCGTCGGGTCGGATCGGGGCTCGTGGGTCGCATTGTGCCGTGGGATGGCGTGGCGGAAGGCCCCTGGGCCGATGAGTTGCGCGGCGCCGACGTGTTGATTAACATGGCGGGCTGTACGGTGAACTGTCGCTACAATGCCGAGAATCGCGCGCGCATTCTCGACTCGCGCGTGCTTTCCACGCGGGTGCCGCGAAACGTGATGGCAGGCCTCGACAACCCGCCCCGCGTATGGCTCAACGCCAGCACGGCGACCATCTATCGCCACGCGCTGGATCGTCCCATGGACGAGGCCACCGGCGAGATCGGTGGCCAAGAGCCCGGCGCGCCAGAGAAATGGAACTTCAGTATCAAGATCGCCAAAGAGTGGGAACGAGAATTCTTCGAGGGCACGCTCCCCGGCGTCCGCCGCGTCGCGATGCGGTCCGCCATGACCATGAGCCCCGACAAGGGCGGCGTCTTCGACGTGAGCCTCGGCCTTGTCCGCGTTGACCTCGGCGGAACGAACGGCCCCGGCACCCAGTATTTCTCATGGGTTCACGACGCCGATTTCTGTGCAGCGATCCGGTTCCTGATCGACAACGAATCCGTAAGCGGCCCCGTGAATATTTCGTCGCCGAATCCACTCCCCGACGCCGAGTTCATGCGAATCCTCCGGCGTGCCTGGGGAACACCCATCGGCCTTCCCGCCACGCCCTGGATGATGGAAATTGGCGCGCTCTTCCTGCGCACTGAAACGGAACTCGTCCTCAAGAGCCGCCGCGGTGTCCCCGGGCGGCTGCTGGATGCCGGATTCCAGTTCCGCCACCCCGACTGGCCCGCCGCCGCCGTGGAGCTATGCACACGCTATCGCTAGATGAATGTGGCATCGGCCCGAGGGGACGGAAACCAAGGACAACATAAAAATGCTCCTGTCGCAAAGCCTCATCGCATCTTGACTGCCGGACTTATTTTCCGGACCTTCGCCCTCAATGCACGATGGCACGAACGTTGAATTCTCAGGACAAACACAGATGCCCCACGAACAAGACTTGGAATTCGGCTGCGATAAATGCGCAGAATCATGGGGTAACTTCTCCATCACGATGGCCTTCCAGCCCATCGTGGACATCGAGATGCGCAAGGTTTTCGCCTACGAGGCGCTTGTTCGTGGCTCAAAAGGCGAGGGCGCGGGCACAATCCTCTCACGCATCAACGATGAAAACATCCACTCCTTCGATCAGCTCTGCCGCGCCACCGCGATCCGGATCGCCACTGGACTTGGCATAGACAGCCTCCTCTCCATCAACTTCCTCCCCAACGCCGTCTACAATCCAGTCAACTGCCTGCGCGCGACCCTCACCGCTGCCGAGCGCTACGGCCTTCCGAAGGAGCGTCTCATTTTCGAAGTCACAGAATCCGAGGAAATCATCGACCGGTCCCACCTCGCCAACATCATCCGCGAGTACCGCAAGCTCGGCATCGGAGTCGCCATCGACGACTTTGGCGCGGGGCACTCGGGATTGAACCTCCTCGCCGAGGTCGAGCCCGACATCGTCAAGCTCGACCGATTTCTCATCACCGATATAGACAAGGACAAGCGCAAGCAGGCCATCGTCCGCTCGCTCATCTCCCTCTGCGCCGACCTCCAAATGAAGGTCATCTGCGAGGGGATCGAGACGAACGTCGAGTACACGACGCTTCGCGACCTCGGCGTCCGCCTGATGCAAGGCTACTACTTCGCACACCCCGGGTTCGAGACACTGGCACCGGTTGATTTTGCGGCTCTTGACCGGCTGTCATAGCGCGCCCGCCTGCACGCCACCATGGGCGGCATGCGTGCCGCCGACGACGGAATCCCCCACGGAGACAACCCAGCCATGGCCACACCACCAGAACTCTCGACATCTCCGATGATCGGCAAGCACGCCCCCGCCTTCAGCCTGCCAGACCAAGACGGCAAAACCCACAAACTCTCCGACTACAAGGGCAAACTGGTCGTCCTCTTTTGGTACCCAAAAGATGACACGCCGGGGTGCACAAAAGAGTCCTGTGGCTTCCGCGATCTGTCGAAGGACTTTGCCAAGCTGGGCGCTGTCGTGCTCGGTGCGTCGATGTTGGGCTCGAAGTCGAAGAAGAAGTTCGCCGACAAGATATCGCTCAACTATCCGCTGCTGGCGGATGAGGACAATGCGGTGGCGACTGCCTACGGCGTGTGGGTGGAGAAGTCGATGTATGGGAAGAAGTACATGGGCATCTCGCGCGAGACTTTTGTGATTGGTCCCGAGGGAAAGATCGTCGCGCATTGGCCAAAGGCCGCTGGCTCGGAGGATCATGCGAGCGAGGTCTTGGCGAAGTTGAGAGATTTGCAGGCAATGTAAGCCTTCGCTCGACCAAACCGACAAATTCAAGATTCCTTGAGCCAAGCGCGGTGAGGGGTTTCCTCCATGCTGACACTCCGCGCCCCTCGATGCCCGGCATGCATTGGGGGTTGAATTGGTATCGACGACGCTCGATGCGTCAAAGCCTCTCGCCAACCGTGACCCCCGCGAATTTCCCGGCTGTTTCCCACTCTGGGAACCAACGGGCCACACACGGCCAGTTTCCTTATTGCTTTCCATCGGTGTCCCACGAGAGACTTATTTCACAGGCGGGAGTGAATGTTGCCCTCTCATCTTCATACGCGCCACCCCGTCAACTCAAGAAAGAAACCGCCATGAACGTAGCAACCTCCAAGAGCCTCAGCGTAGCCTGTTTTGTCGCCGGCTTCGTTTCGATCACCGCGTCGATCGCCATTTGGTTTCTTGCTAAGGATCCCGATCCCGCCCACGGCGAGCGTTTCGGCATCTTTGTCGGTCTCTGGGCGCCAACCTTCTTCGCCCTCTCCAATCGCTTCGACCTCAATGCGCGCGACCTGCAAGGCAAGTCCTGAAGTCCAGAATCGTTGGAGAGCACCTGGCTGATCGGAAGGACTGTGCAGCGATTCCCGCCGCTGGTGGTGATTAGAGATCTGCTCTGGCTTGCTACGCCGAGCTAAGTTCTCGGAGCAGGCAGCCGGCCGACGACGCCATGTCCACCGAGACACATGCCCGTGGCCTCGTACGACCGGAAAATTCACGCGACGGGATCACCGCTGAAGTCTTCACGTTGCTGCACGGCACTCGCAATTGACCGGACCCCGGTAGTGCCTTCGTGGCCACTGCCGGGGTCCGTGTGTTGTCAGCCTACTGATCTCGCGCCCTACCTCGCCTTATGCGAGGTCGAAGCGGTCGAGGTTCATGACCTTGTCCCATGCGGCGACGAAGTCGTTCACGAATTTCTGCTGCGCGTCGTTGCAGGCATAGACTTCCGCGATGGCCCGTAGCTGCGAATTCGAGCCGAAGAGAAGGTCCACTGCGCTGGCCGTCCACTTGATCTCGCCAGACTTGCGGTCGCGGCCTTCGAAGACGTGGTCGGGGGCGCCGGAATATTTCCACTCCGTGTTCATGTTCAGCAGGTTCAGGAAGAAGTCGTTGGTCAACGTCTCGGGCCGATTCGTGAAGACGCCATTCTTGGACTGGCAGGCGTTCGCGTTCAAGACGCGCATTCCGCCGATGAGGACGGTCATCTCCGGGGCCGTCAGCGTGAGCAGGTTTGCCCGATCGACCAGCATCGCCTCGGCGCGCCTCTTGCCACCCTTGCGTTCGTAGTTGCGGAACGCGTCGGAGGTTGGTTCCAGCGGTGCGAAAGAGGCGGCGTCGGTCTGCTCCTGCGACGCGTCCATACGCCCCGGCGTGAAGGGAACCTCAACGGCGTGCCCGGCCTTCCTCGCGGCCTGCTCGATGGCCGCGCAGCCACCAAGAATAATCACGTCGGCGAGCGAGACATTCTTTCCGCCGCCCAGCGAGCCGTTGAAGTCCTTCTGGACGCCCTCGAGCGCCTTGAGCGCCTTGTTCAGCTCCTCCGGATTGTTCGCCTCCCAGTACTTCTGCGGAGCGAGGCGAATACGGGCGCCATTCGCGCCACCGCGCTTGTCGGAGCCGCGGAAGGTTGAGGCCGACGCCCAGGCGGTGGAGACGAGTTGCGCGATGGACAGCCCGGACGCGAGAATCTTGCCCTTGAGGGCGGCGATGTCCTGCGCCTCGATCAGCTTGTGATCCACCTCGGGAACGGGGTCCTGCCAGATGAGGACCTCCGTCTGAACCAGCGGGCCAAGGTAGCGCGGGCGCGGCCCCATATCGCGGTGCGTCAGCTTATACCACGCGCGGGCAAAAGCGTCGGCGAATTGGTCAGGGTTCTGATGGAAGCGCTTGGAGATCGGTGCGTAATTCGAATCCATCCGCAGTGCAAGGTCTGCGGTGGTCATCATGGGGGCGTGGCGTTTAGAGGGATCGTGAGCGTCCGGCACAGTGGCCGAACCGGCGCCGTCCTTCGGCGCCCACTGATTTGCGCCAGCAGGGCTCTTGACCAGCTCCCACTCGTAGCCGAAGAGCGTGTCGAAATAGCTGTTGTCCCACTTGGTGGGCGTCGGAGTCCATGCGCCCTCGATGCCGCTCGTAATTGTGTCCCCGGCCTTGCCGCTGCCATAGCTGTTCCTCCAGCCCAATCCCTGCTCCTCGAGGCCGGCACCCTCGGGTTCCGGCCCGATGTTCGACGCGGGGGCGGCACCATGACATTTGCCGAACGTGTGGCCTCCGGCGACGAGCGCAACGGTCTCCTCGTCGTTCATGGCCATGCGAGCAAAGGTTTCCCTGATGTCACGCGCGGAGGCGACCGGATCCGGGTTGCCGTTGGGGCCTTCCGGATTCACGTAGATAAGGCCCATCTGGACCGCGGCGAGCGTGTTCTCCAGCTCGCGGTCTCCGCTGTAGCGCCGGTCTCCGAGCCACTCGGCCTCGGGACCCCAGTCGATGTCCGCCTCGGCCTCCCAGATGTCCTCGCGCCCGCCGCCGAAACCGAACGTCTTGAGGCCCATCGATTCCAACGCGGCGTTGCCTGCAAGGATCATTAGGTCGGCCCAGGAAATCTTGCGGCCATACTTCTGCTTGATTGGCCACAGCAGGCGGCGCGCCTTGTCCAGGTTTGCATTGTCGGGCCAGCTATTGAGCGGCGCGAAACGCTGGGTGCCGGAGGCGGCTCCACCGCGGCCGTCGCCGATGCGATACGTCCCCGCGCTGTGCCACGCCATGCGGATGAAGAACGGTCCATAGTGGCCAAAGTCGGCGGGCCACCAGTCCTGGGAATCCGTCATCAGCGCATAGAGATCCTTCCTCACGGCTTCGAGGTCGAGGCTCTTGAACTCCTCGGAATAGTTGAATTCCGCGCCCATCGGATCCGAGAGGGTGGAGTGCTGGTGAAGGATCCGCAGGTCCAACTGATTCGGCCACCAGTCAAGATTCGACATCTGCTTCACGACGGCGGTATGTCCCACAACGGGGCACTTACTGATGTCATTCATGTTTGGATCGTGGCTCATGCTGGATGGTCTTCCTGTCGGCAGTTTGGAGATCGGCTGTCCCCGCTGATCCGCAACATCCGGACCACGGAACAATGTGCCCCCCTACCCGCCGGGGGTCCACCGGAAATTCCCGCGGGGGGGGTGGCGCAGGCGTTCCGCTCGCGAAGTCTGTGGGAGAAGGGAACCCCTGCGCTACTCGCAGGGACCCCATGGGTAAAAGTTGTCGTAGCGGGACGAAGAATAGCGAGACGTGAAAAAATCGCGGAAGAACTCGATCGGTGCGGCGTCACCCGTTGATGCCATTTCGGCTTTCAGGGCTCGAGACGCCTCGAACTTTTCGTCAGTATCCAGTGGGTCGCCATGGTCATCCTTGATCGATTTGTACCCCATGCTCTTGAGGTGCCGACTCACTGCCCAAGCCTCGGAATTGATGTCGAACTCGCCCACGAAGGTGCGCTTCCGTCCCTCGTATACTTCCGTCGTGATTGGTCCCAAGTACGGCTCTGAAGCGAGACCTCCGCAGCCGCGCCAGCGGTGTCAGCTGGCTCATCTGCACACAGGACACGATACACTCTGGAGTTTAGGGGGCTCTGGATGCCCGTAGTTGGCCGTGCATTTCCAGTCACGAAGCAAAGGAGCCCAAGTCCCACCAATGCGGCACATAATCGAATACGTGGCGTCATAAGCAGTCCTTCACTCAGCGTTGCGCGATCTCCCCACCCAATTTCAAGCATTTTTCTGACAGGGATTCTACATGCTCGTTTGACCATGCACCGCCCGCACCACCACATGGCCGCGCTTGCGACCGCTTTCAACGTGGCGGTGTGCCTCGGCGATTTCGACGAGGGGAAACTCGCGCTCGATGGGCGGGCGGAAGTGGCCCGACTCGGCGAGGCGAATCAGATGCTCCATGTCCTCGAGCGTGGCGGCGGCGGGTCCGGCGATGAGCCGCCCCCCGCCGACGAGGACAGCGCGGAGTGTATCGCCAAGGCCCGCCGCCACCAGCGCGAGGCGGCCACCGGGGGCGAGTGCCGCGCGCCCGCGCGCCGGGCTGACAGTGCCCGTGGTGTCGATGATCACGTCATAGCGCTCTGGCATCGTGGCAAAATCCCGGGTGCGATAGTCGATGACGCGCTCCGCGCCGAGCGCGGTGACAAACTCGGCATTGGCCGCGCTGCACACGCCAGCCACCGTCGCGCCAAGATGTCGCGCCAACTGCACCACGGAGGTACCCACCGCGCCCGAGGCGCCGCAGACCAGAACACGCTCGCCGGATTGCACCCGGGTCTTGCGCAGAAAGTGCAGCGCCGTCAGCCCGCCGAAGCACAGCGCCGCGCCCGTGGCGAAATCCATCGAGGGCGGCATCGGCGCCAGCATGCCGTCGGCCTTCATCGCGCGGAACTCCGCGTGGGCGCCCATGCTCACGTCGGGAAATGCAATCACGCGGTCGCCGGGAGAGAAGCGCGTGACGCCCGAGCCGACAGACTCAATCACGCCGGAGAGTTCTGATCCCAGGATCGGCTGGCGTGGCCCCGTGAATCCAAAGATCAATCGACCCAGCGGACCGAACCCCGGCGGCAGGTCCAGCGTCCGCACGCGCCAGTCGGCCGACGTGACCGTGGTGGCGTGGACGCGGATGAGCACCTCGCCCGGCGCAGGCACCGGCGTGGGGATATCCACGATGCGGACCACGTCGGGTGGTCCGTATTTATAGCAGCAGGCGGCTTTCAAGGATGATGATCCATTGTGTAGATGTAGAGATGATGAACGGTGGACTACGCACCGCCAAAGGTGACATACTCGCGCTGGAACGATCCATCGGCCCACAGCTTGACGATCGCATAGCCGGGCGGGCACCCCTTGTGGTCGCCATGCCACCACGAGCCAGAGACGGCCCCGTTGCAGAGATAAGTCTTCCCCTCGAAGACAACATCGTCCACCAAATGGATGTGGCCGCTGAGGCAAACCTTCACCTGGGGGAAGCGCCGAAGCAAATGCACCAGCTTGTGAACGTCTTGGTGCATGAGGGCTCCGGGTACTTGGAATTGGTACTTCTGCACGATATCATCCTCGAAGAAGAACGGAGTCACGCTCAGGATCGGAACGTGGCTGGCGATCAGTACGGGCATCCCGGTCGGAGTTGATTGAAGAGTCGCTTCGAGCCACGCATACTGCTCGTCGTCGATCACGGGAAGGTAGCCGCCGTCGCCCCGTTCCTGGACACTGTCGAGCACCACAAATCGCCAGCCGCCGATGTCCTTTGTATAGAAGGTCTTCTCCATGCCGAGTTCCTGCATCGCCCAGCGCTTCCCATACAGCGGCTCGGTGCCTGTCGTGCCCGCCTTGCTGCGCTGCCATCCCCAGCAGTCATGGTTTCCGATCATGTGATAAACGGGCAGGGTGCAACCAGCCTTCATAATGGTGGCGAATTGATCCCACTGGGCGCGTGTGCTGTCCTCCGCCGCGCCAAGGGAACTCATGATCGAATCGCCGCCATTCAGGATGAAAGTGGGCTTGTCGGCATGGGCCTGGACGTGGCGAAGGCACTTGGCGAGGCCCTCAGGTCCGGCACCGGTCGGCTTGATGTGCATGTCAGTTAGATGCGCGAATACAACGGAGGGCGGCGCGACTGTTGCCGGAGCACTCTCCGCCAGCGATGGCGCGGCCATCGCGGCAGCCCCCACGGTGGAGGAGACTAGAAAATGGCGGCGTGAGACGGTCATGGAATAGACCTCCAACTGAAATATGACCCAAGCAAATGAGGAGTCATGCCGAGTGGGCAAGCGTCACTCTACCTATGCATCGTCGGGCAGTTATGGCTAATTCACTTCCCAGTTCTCACCCGTCGGCAGCGGCCCGATATAGTCAAGGCGCACGGCGCCCGAGTAGAATCGATTGCCGGTGGTCGCGCCGTTTCCAACTGTAATGGAATGATCGCCCAGCAGGCCGTCGCTCGATCCGGTTCCGAAATCGAACTGGCCCAACATCCGCCACCCGTTTGCGTTGGACTGCGTGTTCTGGTTCTGGGTAAAGGTGTCGGTTCCGTTCAGGTGGGAAACGGTGCACTGAACGCTCGCGATGTTGTTGCTGCTGTAGGAGTAGGCGACCTCCACGGAGTAAGTTCCCGCCACTTCGAAAATGGGCCGGAACGCCGCGCTACGTCCTGCGACGGAGGCGCCGCAGTACCGCTGGGCACCGGAGTTGTTCACGCCCGGTGCCGTGAATTGAATCGTCGAATTGCTCCATCCACCCGCGGCGGTGTTCTCGGTATACCACTGGTTGTTGATGCCGGTGGGCGTCCCCTGAACGATGAACGCCGGAGGCGCGCCCGTCAGCGGGGGCCGAACGGTCACGCTGAAGCCGAGCGCGTTGTCGGCAGGCCCGAACCATCCTTCCGTGCTGTGCCAGAGCGCAAAGGTCTCCGTAAACAATGTGTCCGTTGCGACGGTCGGTGGCACCAAATTGAGTATGAATGTTGCCGTTCCTCCGGGCGCAACGCTGGCGGGCTCCATCACAGCGAAGGTGGTTTCCTGGCCCGCGGGGACGAAGCCGCTTGCGCGACCAAAAGCGCGGCTCGGAACGATGCCGACGGTCGATGGCGTCCACGTCTGGGTCCCGATGTTGGCATACGTCGCAACGACGGGATAGGCCTCGCCGCTGCGGGTGAGAGGACTCACCACGAGACTGGTCAATCGCGCATCCCACTCCACCGGAGTCGCTGCGCCCGGCGCGATGATCGAGAGACCGTCTGTCACCGATCGCACAGAGCCATCGGAAGGAACATTGACGATACCATTGCCGGGCTCGTTCCTTGCCCACATAGCCGAGGACCCGCCGCCGTCCATGTTCAGCCCGTCGCTCGCGCCCAGGCCCTCGAAGAGGGTCTGCAGTTCAACGAGTGTCATTCCCGCGGCGCCGCTACGGCGTCCATCCACGATGACAAACAAGAACCTGCCGTCCGGCGTCTTCCCCACGGCCGTGCGCGGATGGCGATCAACGTTGTAGAAAGCTTGGCCGAGCGGCAGCGAATAGCGCACGCCTTCGTCCCAGAGCGGAACATTCGAAGCCATTACATCCGGCTCGGTCCGGTCGTTCCACTTTCCCGCCGTGGTCGGGCGCAGGACGGTATCCGCATCACCGGCGGCATCGACCACCACACCCCCCTCGTCGTGGGCATCAACGACCGACACATAGCGCACAATCCCATCGATGCGCACGTGCTGCAACGGGATACCGTTGGAAAGATTGATGAAGTTGCCGTTCACCACAAAGGCGGTGTTGGCGTAGTCGCCCACGAAACTCGTGATCGGGACCCTGGTGCCTCCCGCGCGATAGTTTATCTTCACGGTATTCCCAGCGACACTCATATCGACGCTGGCGACATGGACATCCTGCTGGCTGTTGAACAGGTTGTCGAAATGGTAGTACCGCCACGTTGCCCCCGCAGCCACCTCGCGCTCGAACCAGTTGGCGTTCTGAATCTTTTCGACATCCGACTGTGCGAATGCGGCAAGGGGGAGAAGTGCAAGCAACCCGGCAACGAGGCAATATTTCATCGAAAACTCCACACGGGAATAGGAGAGCAAAGCCCCTTTAAGATTACTCCCCGCGAAGTGTCCGTCAATCAAATGCTCGCGGTCTTGGTGGGCCAACGCCCCCGGTGTATTCACTGAATCGGCACCAGTCAGCGGAAGACCGTCACTCGGCCTTTGCGTTGTCCGGGGCCGACTGATGGAAGACCACGTCGTCGTAGTTGCGCACGGCGTACTTCATCGACCAGTCGTCGCGGAACAGGATGATCGGCAGGCCGCGCTGGTCGTGGAAGGCTTGGCTGATGCCCGCGCGGTTGAAGCGCGTCACGTCCTCCGGAATAGTGCCATCCTTCAGCGTCACCCATCGAGCGGCGCCGTAGGGGAGCGGATCGAACTTCACCACGCAGTTGTACTCGCGCTCGAGGCGATCCTTCACGATCTCGAACTGGAGCCGCCCAACCGCCGCGAGGATCGGTTCGCGCTGGCCGGCGATGGGATCATAGAGCACCTGAATGGCGCCCTCCTCGGAGAGCTGCGCGAGGCCTTTATCCAGATGCTTGCGCTTCATCGGATCGGGCGCGATGACCTTGCTGAAGATCTCGGGACAAAAGCGGGGGATACCCTCGAAGCTGAACTTCTCCCCCACGGTCAGCGTGTCGCCGAGGCCATAGTTCCCCGTGTCATAGAGCCCCACGATGTCGCCCGCCCACGCCTCGTTTACCTGCTCGCGCTCGTTGGCAAAGAACATCACGGCGTTGTTCAGCTTGATCCGACGTCCGCTGCGCACTTGATAGGCTTCCATGCCGCGCTCGAATCGCCCGCTGACCACGCGCAGGAATGCGATGCGGTCGCGATGGTTCTTGTCCATGTTCGCCTGAATCTTGAAGACGAAGCCGCTGAATTTCTCGCTCTCGGGTGAAATCACGCCCGCGGTGGATGGCCGCCCCACGGGCGCGGGGGCCATTTCTCCGAAGGCCTGAAGGAACGGCTCCACGCCAAAGTTCGTCAGCGCGGATCCGAAAAACACCGGCGTGATATCGCCGGAGAGGAACCGCTTGTCGTCGAGCGACTCGCCCGCCATTTCCAGCAGCTCGATTTCCTCGCGCGCCTGCGCCAGCGCCGGGGCTCCCGCCAGCTCCTCCAGGATCGGATCGTCCCACGCCACCGCACGGCTATCGGCGCGGTCGCCCTTGCCGTCTCCGCGCTCGAACAGGTGGACCACCCGCTTCCGCAGGTCGAACACGCCGCGGAAGTTCGTCCCGCGCCCCAGCGGCCAGTTCACCGGCACGCACTGTATATGCAGCAGCTTCTCGATCTCCTCCATCAGGTCCAGCGGCTCGCGGCCCTCGCGGTCCATCTTGTTGATGAATGTGAAGATCGGCATCTCGCGCAGGCGGCACACCTGAAAGAGCTTCTCCGTCTGTGCCTCCACGCCCTTCGCCGAATCGATCAGCATGATCGCGGAGTCGGCGGCGGTGATCGTGCGATAGGTGTCTTCGCTGAAGTCCTGGTGCCCCGGCGTGTCGAGCAGGTTGTATTGGTACTCGTGGTAGGGGAACTGCATCACCGAGGTGGTGACGGAGATGCCGCGCTCCTTCTCGATCTCCATCCAGTCCGACGTGGCCGCCTTGCCGGCGCGCTTGGCCTTCACGGCGCCCGCCATGTGAATGGCGCCGCCATAGAGGAGCATTTTCTCCGTCAGCGTCGTCTTCCCCGCGTCGGGGTGGGAGATAATCGCGAAGGCCCGGCGACGGGCGACTTCGGAGAGTGTGGCGGACATCGAAGGGATCCTTGAACCGGGTGGCGCGGCAATACGTCGCCGACGGTGGGGCATCTTGCGCCGGGGGCGAATCGAGGCAAGGGAAGAGGAAGGAAAACGATGACAAACAATTTGACTGGGAGACACAGGGAACTCAGGGCAAACCGCCGAATGGGAAGTAGTCAGGGGTGTCACTTAAGCAGCCAATATTTCTTCACGCGCCCGCTGCGTCACCGTGTTAAATGTTCTCTTATTTTCCTTCATGTCGGGGTTGTCGGAATCCCCTTGATCAGTGAATTCTCCATCGGTAAGCACTCCTCAGGCCCTCGCATGGGGAAAGTGCGGGACTACCCACCATCGGCCTAGGTGGTTGTCCCCCCACCGCCCCCAAAACCCCGCGCGGGGACCCCCAAAGGCCCCCCCCGGAACCACCCCAATAACCGATTAGAGGTTGGGATCGTCGGGGCCAATATAGGGATAATGGACGCCAATGC
>JBBQYG010000009.1:0-45915 GCA_038208905.1 Candidatus Sumerlaeia bacterium
TTTCCCGAGGGCCGGCCGCTATCCGTCATTGAGGGCATCGACACGGCGGAAATCTTGGCGACCTATGGACAGCTCCCCGCGCATCCACCGCCGCTGGATCCCTTCTCGCCAAAGGGTAGGCTGCCGCTGCTCTACCAGACGAATGGTGATAATTGGATCATCCTTTCCGCCGGACCCGACCGGCGGTATAGCCTTCCCTCCGGCATGGCACTGTCTGGCGAAACTCCGCCGTCGAGCCTCGTCAATCTGGTCTATGATCCGTCCAACGGTGTCTTCAGCCCGGGCGATCTGTTCCGCTTGAGCCGCAACCCCGGTTTCACATCGCGGTGGCAGGAAAACAAATAGCGATGGCCAGCCGATACTCCCTCCCGTTTCGCATCTGTCGCGCGTTTCTGCTCACCGCCGCGATTCTGTCCGTTCCCGTCACGTGCCAGCTCCAGCGCCAGCCGGAAGTCAATGCGCGCTCGCGTTTCTTCGCGACGAGGAATCAAATGAAGGAGTGGGACAAGCGGCTCGCCGAACTGAGGGGCGGTGCGGATTCGTTTCCGGCGGCCCGTCCGGTGGATTCCGCCAAGATGCGCGACGCGGACGGACTGGCCGCTATGGCGACCTATGGTACCTTTCCTACGGACGATCCTCCCGCCGATCCCTTCATGAAACGCGCCCGAATGCCGATCCTCTACCAGACCGACGGCAAGCGGTGGGCCATGCTGTCCGCGGGTCCCGACCGCAAGTATTCCATTCCCGCCGCCATATTGCTGGCGGGTGGGAAGGCTGGCCCGGACCTGCTCAGCCATTGCTACGACCCCACCAACGGCACCTTCAGCCCCGGCGACATTTTCCGCACCGGCCCTGAAGCCGCGCCGTGAAGGGATGGCCCTCCGTTCCGATCCTGCTGATGGCGGCGCTGTCGGTCGGCATCGCGGGCCAGTCGGTGAAGTATATCACGGGAAACGCGGCACACCTCTCGCCGGAATTCGCGCCCAAGTATCCGGAGCACATCGGCATCCTCCGCGCGCATGGGGTTGCCGCGATCATCGTTCTCGCAATGGGGCCGTTTCAGTTTATCGCGCCCCTGCGCGCGCGATTCCCACGGGCGCACCGCATCAGTGGGCGCATCTATCTGCTTGGCGTTCTGGTCGCGTCCATTTTCGGCTTCCGAATGGGCCTCATGGCACATGGCGGGTGGCTGGCCGAGGTGGCGTTCTGCACCTTCGCCGTGCTGTGGCTGCTGACGGGGGCGGTGGCGCTGGAGCGCATCCTCCGCGGTGACATCCGTGGCCACCGCGCGTGGATGATCCGCAACTTCGCGCTCACGTTCGGCGCCGTAACGCTGAGGCTCTATCTCAACGCACTGCAGGCGGTCGGCGCGGATTTCGACGCGATCTATGTGGCGTGTGCGTGGGCGGGATGGGTGCCCAACATGCTCGTGGCGGAGTGGATCGTTGCGCGCCTCCGCCGCGCTGCTATTCCGTGAGCAGCCTCTTCGTCGTCCCGGCGTTCTCCGCATCGTCGAAGATCGCGCGCACCGGAATGCGAAATCCAGGAATCACCGCGCTGGTCAGGTGACCATCCGCCTGCTTGGCGCGCAGCGCGTACCGATCACCCTCAAGGATATACTGCTCCACTACTTGAGCCTCAGGATCGATGATCCAGTACTCGCCAACGCCGTGGGCGGCATAGTCCTCGAACTTCACGCCGCGGTCGTTCTTCGCGGTGTAGGGTGAGAGGACTTCGGCGATGAAATCGGGGGCGGGGTAGATCATCTCATCGGCGTCGATGTGCTGCGCCTTCTCTTCGAGAAAGTAGCAGACATCGGGTTCGTAGTCGTTCCGAGTAAGGCCGATCATGGCCTTTTCAACCTGGACCAAACCACGCCCCGGAAAATTGCAATAGTACTTCAGGAGTGCCGCCAGAGAGAGGGTTGAATCGTTGTGTCGCCGGCGTGCGGGTGAGTGGTACACGGCTTCTCCGTTTATGAACTCGGCCTTGTCGTTCTCGGTGACCGTGTTGCGGAATTCCTCGCGGCGGCGGGCCTCCTCGGCCAGCACGGCGGCAATCTCGCTGCCGATGCCTGGCAGATCGGGAGACTTGGAGAGTTCTGCGACGATTGCCCTCATCATGATCGACCTCTGCACTAAGAGTCCCCCAAGCCCCCGATTTCTGTCAAGCCCCCACCCCCGTATTCCCCTTCACCCGCCGCCGGTGCTCTGCCTGAATCGCCCCGACTCTTTCTCCCGGGGCGCCTTCGATGATCCGAGACCTGTTGATCAAGCTCTGCTCCCGCGTGGCGGAGGCCTATGGAAACAACGAGTATCCCCTGGCCGCGGCGATGGGGCGGAAGCCCGGCGGCATCCCCACCATCGACCGGGGGATGCAGGTCCTGCTGAGGGCGCAGTGGCAGGCGCGAGCGCGTGAGGGGGCGCCGCTCCCGCCGTTTCACGAGGTTGAGTTCCGCGCCTACTCCCAGAATGGCGAGGACGGCATCCTGCTCTTCCTCTTCGCGCTGCTCGGCACCACCAACAAGCGCGTGGTGGAGATGTGCTGCGGCACCGGCGTGGACTGCAACGCGGCGAACCTGATCATCAACCACGGTTTCACGGGGGCGTTGTTTGACGGGCGAGAGGATTTGCTGGCGATGGGGCGGCGGTTTTATTCCAAGTGCCGGGATACCTACCAGTGGCCGCCGCGCCTGACCAAGGCCTGGATCACGCCGGAGAACGTCAATGATTTGATCAGCGACGCGGGGGTCTCGGGAGAGATCGACCTCTTCTCGCTCGACATGGACGGCGTGGACTACTGGGTGTGGAAGAACCTCTCGGTCATCGACCCGCGCGTCGTCGTGCTGGAGTACCAAGACATCCTCGGCCCCGACCGCTGCGTCACCGCGCCCAACGATCCCCAGTTCGTCGGCGTGCGCGGCAAGCACGGCACCGACTACGGCGGGGCCTCGTTGGCGGCCTTCGTCAAGCTGGGCCGCGCGAAGGGCTACCGTCTCGTCGGGTGCGAGCACTTCGGCTACAACGCCTTTTTCCTGCGCAACGATGTCGGTGCCGACCTCTTCCCCGAGATCCCCACCGGCGCCTGCTTCAGCCACCCCAAGAACGATTTCGGCATGAAGGAGCGCTTTCCCGCCGTCAAGGACCGGGAGTGGGTGGAGGTTTGAAGGCGGGGAAAAGCGGGAAAGGCGGAAACGGCGGGAACAACGGAGCAGGACGTGTGGCATTGCCCAGCGCCTTTCCCGCCTTTCCCGCCTTTTCCCTCCCTCCCCCTTCCCCATTGACCCCCGGCGCGGCATGGCATGGCCTAGCACTTCCTCCGGTTGGGCAAACCGGTGTGAGCCCGATCCGATCCAATCGCCGAGAGAGTTGAGCGCCATGGAAGGAAAGAACATCCTCAAGATGGTGCAGTCAAAGCTCTCCGAGAAGGAAGAGATCATCCACGTCCAGCAGGGGCAGATACAGGAACTTACGGAGTCCCTGGAGGAGAAGAACGAGGTCATCGTGGAGTTGATGCGCCAGATCGACGACCTTACGGAAAAGGTGAACTCTGGCGGCGCCAATGCAACCGGCACACAGGAGAACGAGGAAGTCATCCGCGAGCAGATGCAGCAGATCTTCGAACTGAGCGAGAAGGTCGAGCGCCTCGAGGCGGATCTGGCCCGCGCGACGGAGCATCAGGCGGAGTTCGAATCGCTTCAGAAGCAACTCAAGGAGATGCTCGGCGAATCGTGACCATCAACCGCAATTTTCTCGCCATCGGTTGCGTCGCCATGCTCGCCATCGGCTGCGCGTCCAAGCAAGCGGGCCCGCGCCCCGTCGTCCCCGATCCGCTCTTTTCCTACAACGTCGCCAAGGTTCCCAAGAACTTCCCGCTGGAGAACCGCGACTGGTCGGAGGACGAGCGCATCGCCTCCCACCAGCAAGCCGTCCATGCCAAGCACGGCTCTCCCGATTTCTTTTGGCTCCAGTGGAACCGCGATGGACGCCTCATGACCAAGCAGGATTTCCGCACGGAGTCCTGGGTCCGCCGGGGCGAGAAGGACGTGGCCAAGCGCCAGCCCCCAAGCATCGCATGGATCTACCTCGACGACGGGCTCTCCTACGAGTTCAAGGCGTCCGGCGCGCAGGAGAAGCCCCTGACCGACATGCTGCGCATCGTCTGCGACTATGGCGATCCCGGCGAGTTGAAGGACGTCAAGGACGCTCTTGGCGAGCCCAGCGTGATCATGCAGTACTACGAGGAAGGGAAGATTTTCTATTTCAAGGAAGGCAAGAAAACCAGCGAAGAGAACGTCCAGCGCATGCCGGGCTTCTATAGCAGGGATTGAACACACCCATCAATGACCGACTTTAACCGCAATCCAAACGACGACATCGAGAAGGTCCTCTACTCTGCGGCGCAGATACGCGAATGCGTCGTCGAGCTCGGCGCGCGCATCAGCGTGGACTACAAGGGGAAGGATCTGGTGCTGGTGGGCATCCTGCGCGGGGCGCTGGTTTTCCTCTCCGACCTCTCCCGCGCGATCGAGATTCCCCACTCCTTCGACATGGTCGGCGCCTCCTCCTATGGAAGCGCCACCGCCAGCAGCGGGCGCGTGCAGATCACCAAGGACGTGGAAGTGAACCTGCGCGGCAAGCACGTCGTCGTGATCGAGGACATCTACGATTCGGGGCGGACGCTCGCCGCGATCCGCGACCTGCTCTATGTGCACCGCCCCGCCTCGATCGAGCTGTGCGCCCTGCTCTACAAGCGCAAGTCGGAGCGCGCCCGCGAGCTGCCGATCCGATACTCCGGCTTCGAGATTCCCGACAAGTTCGTTGTCGGCTATGGGCTCGACTATTCCGAAATGTACCGCCACCTCCCCTACATCGGCGTGCTCAAGCGCCAGGTTTACGAGAAGGATTGATGAGCGGCGGCCAACCCCCCGACGCGGGCCAGAACAACGACAAGATGGCCGCCAAGGCCATCCGCGCGGAGATCAAGCGCATCCTCGACTCGTGGGACCCGCTCAGCCTCAAGGGGCTCCGGGGATTCCACACCGAGTACAACGACCACGTCGGCCCGCTCTATGTGCTGGTGCGCAAGGGCGCCGAGCCGATGGAGATCGCCCGCGCCGTCCTCGCCCTCGCGGCGCAGTTCGGCCTTCCCGACAAGCCCGATGACCGCGAGAAGTACATGCGCATCGCGGAGAAGATTCACCGCACGGGGCATATCCTGCCGCGCGGCTGAGCGCCGGGCCGTTATTGGCGACCCATCTGGCCGCCGATTTTTTTCACAACTCACATTTACCGAATTTGTAGTTGACATTGTTGGCCCCCTCCACCGCATGTCTCCTCCCAATGCTTGTGGCTCACTCCGGGCGGCGCGCTGGCGTCCGCCTTTCGCCCCAAGCAGGCGCTCCCGTTCCCGTTCCCGCTGTTAACTCGACCCGTTCCCGCTAGGAGGACACGCCATGCCTGACTTCGTGCTCGACCACGAACCCGCCGGATTTGCCCGTATCAAGGTTGTTGGTGTCGGTGGCGGCGGCTGTAACGCCGTCGATTCGATGTTCGACCTCGGTCTCCAGAACGTCGAATTCTATGTCATTAACTCGGACTTGCAGGCGCTCAAGCGCAGCAAGTGTCCCAACCGCATCCAGATCGGGGCCGAGAAGACCCGCGGTCGCGGATGCGGCGCGTCTCCCGCCCTCGGCGAGGAGTGCATGTTCGACGCCCGCGAGGAAATGATGGAGACCCTTGCCGGGGCCGACATCGTCTTCGTGACGGCGGGCCTTGGCGGCGGCACCGGAACCGGCGCCGCCCCCGTGATCGCCCAGATCGCCAAGGAAATGGGCATCCTCACCGTGTGCGTCGTCACCAAGCCCTTCAAGTTCGAGGGGCCGCGTCGCCTCAAGGGGGCCGAGAACGGCCTCGAGAAGATGCGCGACAACTGCGACACCATGATCGTCATCAACAACGAGCGCCTGCTCGAGCACGTCGGCCCCAAGGTTCCCATGAAGGAAGCCTTCAAGATCGCCGACAACGTCCTCGCCCAGGCCGTTGTTTCCATCAGCGACCTGGTGGCGACGCCGGGCCTGATCAACGTGGACTTCAACGATATCCGCACGATCATGGGCGGCAAGGGCGGCGCCGTGATGGGCGTCGGCGTCGGCAAGGGCGAGAACCGCGCCGCGGAGGCCGTCAAGAAGGCCACAAGCTCTCCGCTGCTCGACAAGATCGTGATCGACGGCGCCACCGGCGTCCTGATCTGCATCACCGGCGGACCCGACATGACGCTGCAGGAAGTCAGCGAGGCCACCCAGATGGTCCACGCGGCGGGCGACCCCGACGCGGAGATCATCTTCGGCGCCGTCATCGACGACTCCATGACCGACCAGATCCGCGTGACGATCATCGCCACGGGATTCGCCGAGGACATCCAGCGCCGCAAGATCAACAATGTGGAAGGGGCCGAGGCGTATCCTTCGGCGCCCGCACCCGCGCCGATCCAGCAGCCGCTGGCCCGCCCCGCGGCCGGCTTCCGCATGGTGTCGTCCACTCCCGTCGCGGAGGTTCAGTCCGAGGACTCAATCGATCATATCTTCGCCCAGGAGGCTGCCCCCGCTCCCGTCGCGAAGGCCCCCGAGGTCCCCGTGGCCGCGTCCACGCCGGGCCAGCCGTCGCTGCTGCGCCAGACGCTCGAGAAGATGATGTCCGAGCAGAACGGCGGCGCCCCCGCCGCCGCTGGCCAGCCCGCCATCCGCGTTGCCAAGAGCACCGCGCCAACGAATGGCGGCAGCTCGCACCCCTCCGTTCGCCCCGCGGGCCCCAGGCCCGTCGAGGCCCACGCCGCCGCGCCGAAGATGAGCATCAGCGAGGCGCTCCCCCAGGTCACGCTGTTCGACCCGGAGCAGGAGAAGGAGAAGTCCGACTTCGACACCCCCGCCTTCCTGCGCCGCCGCCGCTCGCTGTTCGAGTAATCGACGCCGCCTCGAATCGCCAGACCGCCGCCGATCCCAGGGGATCGGCGGCGGTTTCGTTTTTCGGGGCGATGCTGCGCGATCCGATCCGTCGGATCGGGCAGATCGGGCCGACCTGTTTTTCCTCGAGTCGGCGAATGGCGTATATAAAGAAATCAATATATCAATCTATACAGCGCCCGCCTCCGCGCATTCCCGCCAGACCTCAACCATGCGGCGCGCATGGGCCTGGATGGTGAAGTGCCCGCGCGCGCGGGCCAGCGCCGCGCCGCCCATCGCGCCGCGCCGCGCGGGATCGCGGGCCGCATCGCAGAGCGCATCCGCCAGCGCCCCGGGATCGGCGTCGGGCACCAGCCATCCAGTCCCGCTCTCGACGATCAGCTCCGGGATGCCGCCGATGCGCGTGCCGATGCTGGGGCGCCCCGCTGCGCCGGCCTCGATGATCGTGCGGCCAAATCCTTCCTCGGAACTGACCAGCAGGTTCACGTCCATCGCGCGATAGATCGCCGCCACGTCCTTCCTGAACGGCAGCCACAGGATGCGGTCCCGCGCGGGCGACGCGGCGATGGCGGCCCTCAGGCGCTCGCCATATTCCACCGACCCCTTGAAGGCGTCTCCCGCCAGCAGCAGGGCCGTCGGGCAGCCCCTCCGGGTGGCCTCGGCCACCGCCTCCACAGCCAGCATCTGGTTCTTTCGCTCGCTCACCAGCCCCAGCAGCCCCGCCACCAAGGGCCGGGGCTCCCCCATGTTGGCGATCCATGCCGCCACATCCTGCGGAATGTCGCCCTCTGGGGCGATGGCGCCCACATCCACGCCATTGTAAACGACTTTGACGCGCTCGTGGAGTGGCGTTCCTTCGAATAGAGATTTCACCGCCTCCGAAACCGCCACGATCCGCTCACACCGGGAGAGGGAGTAGTTGGCAATTTGTCGCGGCGTGATCGACAGGCGGACGTGCCCGCAGAGGGGGACTCGTTGCGAAATTTGATTATTCAGTGTTGCACGAAAAGCCTGCGGAATGATATGAAACTCGTTTGAATGGATTGCATCCGGGTGAAACTGCCCAATAGCCGCTCGTATCCGGGGGATCTGCAGGAATCGCGCTCTCAGGTGGCCCGCGGCCTTCCTCCAGGCGCCCATCGGGGCAAGGACCGTCGTAACGCCCAAGTCCTTTAGTTCCAATGCGATACCATCGTCCGCAGGCACCACGACAATGGGCTCCACATCGCCTGGCAAGTGCCGAATCAGCTCCATCAGGGACCTTCGAGCCCCGAGGGGGCGAACAGACGGGGTCAAGAAAAGGATTCGCATGATCGGCAGGAGAGTCTTCTGACAGGGGATTCCGAAATTGCCAAACAATCATAAGCGCAATGAAATCAGTAAGTTAAGAGACTTATCCCCACCATTCAATGCAGCGGCAAGGAAGCATCCTCGATGCTGTTTCGCTCCCTTTATAACTCAACATATTGTAGCTGATTTGCGGATGGCCACTACAGGTGGCCATAATGGTCGCCAGAAATTTCGCCGTCCCATCCGGAGACTTCGAGGCTTGACATCATACCGCAATCCGAGTCCTTGTTGGGGGGCCGGTGGGGAAATCGCGGGATTCATGGGGAAGTCGCCCAGAGAGCTTCAAATGGCTGCGCTACTCAAAGGTTCACACCCACAAACCGTCGACGACCGCGGAAGGCTTGCTATCCCGTTTAAGCTCCTCGAATCCCTGCGGGAGTTGGCCGGGGCAAAAGAAGGTGAGGATGTGGAAGTTTGTGTCGGCATCTCTGACCGTGGCTGTCTAGCGGTGTTCCCCAAGCCGCTGGCGGAAGAGACCCTCGGCAATGTTGAGGGCTCGGCAAAGGTTCGCCAGGACTTCTTCAACCTCCTCGCGTCCACCTGCAATTACCTCGATGATCAGGTGCTCGACAAGCAGAATAGGTTCCGGGTGAGTTCGCTCTACAGCGAGGAGATGGGACTGACGGGCGAAGTTGTGGTGATGGGTAGCGGCTGGTATCTGGAAGTTGTGAGCAAAGCCCAGTGGCGCGAGATTCTGGCGAAGTCGCTCTCGTCCCGGAATGATCAGAGCGCGAAGCTCAAGGAGTACATGTACCCGGAGGCGAGTGCGGCGGGGAAGTGAGATTTGCCGGACGAGCGCCGGGCCACAAGCCCAGGACGCCACGGCCAGAAGTATCGCGCAAGCGGCGCGGCGAGGTGGCAAGACAGTGCGGTATCACGAGCCTGTCATGCTGGTGGAAGTCCTCGCGGCGCTCTCCCTTCAGTTTGGGGAGACGGCAGCCGACGGAACTCTTGGTTCCGCGGGCCATGCCCTCCACATCGCCGAACGGATCGGCGCAACGGGGCGGCTGCTGGGGTTGGATCGTGATCCGGAGATGCTCCGCGTCGGCGGCGGGCGACTCCGGGAGGCGCTGGGCGAGGACGGACCGGAGGTGCGGCTTTTCGCGCGGCCCTACGAGGAAATCGGCGCCGCGCTGGCCGAGGCGGGTTGGGGTGGGGCGGACGCGGTGATGCTGGACCTGGGGATCAATAGTCTCCAGCTCGAAGACCCGGAGCGCGGCTTCTCGTTCTCCAAGGACGGACCTCTCGAAGGGTTGTTCAACGCAGCGGAAGGAATTCAGACTGTGGGCGAACTGGTCAACAGCGCGAGCGAAGCGGAACTGACGCGGATCTTGCGCGACTACGCCGACGAGCGCCTCGCCCGCCCGATCGCCCGGCGCATTGTGAACCATCGCGCCACGGAGCCGCTTCGCCGCACGTCGGAACTCGCCGCGCTGGTTGCCTCTGTCTATCCGCCCGCGGAGCGCCACGGCCGCATCCACCCCGCGACGCGCGCGTTTCAGGCGCTGCGTATCGCCGCCAACGACGAGATGGGCGCGGTCGAGCGCGGTGTGCGCGCGTGCATGGAGTGCCTCGCGCCACTTGGCCGCCTTGCGGTGATCGGCTTTCATTCCACGGAGTTGCGCATCGTGAAGGGCCTGTTCCGCGAGGCCACGGCGCCGCGCCCGGATCCGTCGAATCCCTACTCGGCCACAACCACCGAGGGCGTGACGTTCGAGGAAGTTTTCCACGGCTCCATCGAGTGCGGCGAGGAAGAGGCCGCGCGGAACCCGCGCGCCCGGAGCGCAAAGCTCCGCGCCATCCGCAGGAAGGAGGCGGGCGATGTCGGTATCCGGTGAGCATCTGATTGGCGGATCGGGATCCGGCGCGCGCCGCCGCAAGATGCGCGCGGCGGAGGAGCTTCCTCCCCCGATGATCGGGCTGCGCTTCGTCGCCGTGCTGGTGGTCGTCGGCGGCTGCTTCCTGGCGCTGGGGATGTGGCGCGTTGGGATGGTCTTTGCCGCGAGGGATTTCGAGATGGAGGCGAGCCGGTTGCAGGTCCTGGCGGAGCAGCGCCGCGACCGGGCAAAGGGCCTGGCGACGCGCATCAGCGCCCTGCAGCGCGGAGAGGTGCTGCGCGGCGCGGCGGAGGGCACGCTGGGCATGGCGCCCGCGGAGCCCGGCAGCATGGACACCCTGGATATTTCCGCCGAGTCGGTGGCGCGCTGGCGCGCCGCGGCCGAGGCCGCGAGAGTAGGAACCGCCATCACGCCCAAGGAGGAGAAGCAAACTCTCGAAGGGGGTTGAAGAATGACCCCTCTCCGGCGCGGTCAGGCCAGGCATCGGTTTGATGACGCTGCATTCCATCGCTTCGACGCGGAGACTCGACCTCTCCGTCCGACGCCCCCGGAAGCGGCAGAACTTCCCGAGTCCCGATATTGCTCCACGTGTCCCGCTATCGTTCGCTCCAGCTACACGCATCCCGCATCCTGATCCGCTCCCTGTAAACTTTGCCGCTTCCGAACCCGTTCCCGTTGAGTTGTCGATTCCCGTTCCCACTGGTTCCGAAGCGATGAAGCGGCGTCCCGATCAACCGAGTGCCCACTTAGCCTTGCCGGCCTGAGGTTGTTTTGTTGATCGGCGGATGCCTGGCCTGACCGGGCCGGAGAAAACACAGAGAGAGCCGTCCACCACCACAGGCGATTTCATACCCGTTACAGCTCCAGCCGCTCTGCTCCCCTTCCTGTTCCCGCTCCCCGTTTCCTCCGCCACCCGCTCTCCCCGATTTGCTCCGATGTCGCTCAAGAAAACCCACAGACTCCGCGTCGTTCTCCTCGCCGGCATTTTCCTCGGCCTTGCGGGGGCGGTGGGCGCCCGCCTCTACCAATTGCAAGTTGCGGACCATGATCACTACGTCCGCCGGGCGCAGGGCCAACAGACCAAGCGCATTGTTATCCAGCCAGAACGCGGCAGCATCGTTGACCGCGCCGGGCACGCGCTCGCCCAGAGCACCGGCCGCGTTACTCTCTACGTCAATCCCGCCTTCTCGAAGGGCAGCCGTCTGGCTGGCCGCACGTCGGTCATCGCCGGCGCCATCGCCACGGAGACCAACCAGGACGCCGACGCGATCCGCGCGAAACTGGAGGGGAGCGCGACCGTCGCCATCGCGCGGCGCCTCCGGCCAGAGAGCGCCCGCCGGCTTACCGACCTCCTCGCGTCGGAGGACATCGACAGCCGCCACTACTGGCTCGACCGCGAGTCGATCCGCCTCTATCCGCGCCACCTCGCCGCCGCGGCGATCGGCTTCTGCCGCCGCGACGCCACTGGCGACAATGAAGGGATCGCGGGCCTCGAGCTCTTCTACAACGAGGAACTGAAGGGGACGCTGGTCGAGGCGCGGACGCGCCGCACGGGAATCAGCCAGACGATCCAGCCGTGGGAGCCCGATGACCTGCTCAAGGCCCAGGGCAACACGCTGGTTCTCACCATCGACTCCGGCATTCAGGAGGCTATGGAGGACACGCTCGCGCGAACCATCGAGCAGTTTCAGGCTGCCTCCGCGGGGGCCATCGTCATGGACGTGCACACCGGCGGCATCATCGCGATGGCAAGTCTGCCCTCCTTCGACAACAACGCGTTCGGCACCGCGCCCCCGGAAAATTTGCGGAACCGCTTGCTGACGGATCCGCTCGAAACGGGCTCCGTGGTTAAGTTGTTCACCGCGGCGATGCTTCTCGATCAGGGTCTTGTCTCCCCCGAAACACTCATCGATTGCGAGGGTGGCTTTGCGATCGTCGATGGCCGCCGCCTTCGGGACTCGCCGGGCCACGTGCTGCACGTGGCTACATTCCGCGAGACGATGCGCTGGTCCTCCAACGTCGGAATCGTCAAGGCGGCACAGGCGCTTGAGAACGGCCCCTGGTACGATTCGCTGCGCGCGATGAACTTCGGGGCGCCCACGGGAATCGATCTTCCGGGTGAGGGCTCCGGAATCCTCTACCCGCTCGAGCGCTGGACAAAATTCTCCAGAACTTCGCTACCAATGGGTTACGAAATCGCGATGACGCCGGTGCAGATCACGGCGGCGCTCGCGGCGATGGTGAACGGCGGGCGATACTTCGAGCCCCACCTCGTCGCGGAGGTCCGCGATCCGCGCGGCAACCTCGTCCGCCGCCACAGCTCCGAGCCCGCCCGCCAGGTGATCCGCCCCACCACCAGCGCCATCATGCGCGACCTGATGGAGGACGTGGTTGCCATTGGGACCGGCAAGAAGGCGGGCGTTCCCGGCTATCGCGTGGGCGGAAAAACAGGAACCACCCGGAAATCCGACATCTTCGACAGGCGAGAGTACATCGCGAGCTTTGGCGGCGCCCTGCCCATGCAGGACCCGCGCGTTGCCGTGTATGTCTATATAGACGCTCCCCAAGGCGAGTACTACGCCTCGGTGGTGGCCGCGCCCGCGTTTCAGGAGATCGCCCGAGCCACCGTGCTGCATCTCGGCATCGCGCCGACCGAGGAAATCGCGGCCACGCCATCCAAGGCCATGCCGCCGATGCCCATCGCCGTCGGCGCGGAGACGGGGTTGCCGATTCCCGTGGCCGCGGGGCGGATGCCCGATCTGCGCGGACTCTCGATGGCCGAGGTTCGCGCCGTACTTCCCCGCGAGGCGCAGCGCGTGCGCCTCCTCGGCAGCGGGTCGCTCACCGACCAGTATCCCGCCGTTGGGGATGTCGTGAATCAGGACACGGAGTTGGTGCTGCATTTCTCGGACCCCTCGCGGGCCGAGCCGATCGAGGCCGCCGCCGCGGCAGAAGGAAACTCCCGATGAATCCGCGTCGCGCCATGGCGCTAAAGGAACTGCTGGCCGAGGCCCGCGTCAGCCCGGTGGACCTTGCGGGGAATCCCGAGGTCGTCGTGACGGGAATTGCCGTCGATTCCCGCGTCATCGGCCGCAACGAGATGTTCGTCGCGCTTCCCGGCACCCGGACCGACAGCCACATGATGGTACGCGACGCGGTTGCCGCTGGCGCCAGCGCCTTGCTGGTCGAGCGCGAGGTCGAGCAGTTCCCCGGCGTCGCCACCGTGCGCGTAATGAGCACGCGCGCCGCCCTCGGCCCGCTGGCCCACGCAATCCACCGCCACCCCGCGCGCGCCATGATCGTCTGCGGCATCACGGGTACCAACGGCAAGACGACCACCAGCCACCTCGCCGCGCATATCCTTGAAACGGCGGGCTATCGCCCCGGAGTCGTTGGAACGCTCGGCGCGAAGTTCGCCGATCAGTTCATCCCGCTCGAAAACACCACGCCGGGCCCGATCGAGCTGGCCGACATCTTTCGCCGCATGGACGACGCGCGGATCGATTGCGTGGCGATGGAGTGCAGCAGCCACGCCATCGACCAGGCGCGCATCGGCGGCATTTCCTTCCGGTGCGGCGTGATGCTGGGGATCACCCAGGACCATCTTGACTACCACGGTACTTTCGAGAAGTACGTGCAGGCGAAGGTTCGCCTCTTCGAGGAGTACGTCGCCTCCACGCCCGGCTCTGTCTCGTGCTTCAACTACGACGATCCGGTGGGCGAGAAGCTTTGCGGCGAGTGGAGCGGTCACCTCGTCGGCTTCTCCCGCGAGGCCGATTCTCCCGTCGCGGTGCGTGCCGAGGAACCGGTCTTCTCGCCGCGCGGCACGGCGTTCACGCTCGTCATCGACGGGCGCCGCGCCAAGGTGGAGAGCCCGCTTCCCGGCGACTTCAACCTGACCAACATGCTCGCGGCCTCCGCCGCGGCCCACAGCCTCGGCGTCTCCATCGAGACAATCGCGGGCGCGCTGGCGAAAGCGCCGCCGGTGGCGGGCCGCTTCGAGTTCATCCCCGGCGAGCATCCCCTCAGCGTGATCGTGGACTATGCCCACACATCCGATGCGCTGATGCGCGCGCTGCGCACCGCGCGGAGGCTGTGCGCCAACCGCCTCATCGTGGTTTTCGGCTGTGGCGGCGATCGCGATCGCGGCAAGCGCCCGTTGATGGGCCGCGTGGCCGGCGACTACGCCGACTATGCGATCATCACCAGCGACAACCCCCGCTCCGAGGAGCCCGCCGCCATCGCCCGCCAGGTTCTGGAGGGCGTTCTCGGCAGCCACCTCAAGACCGGCCAGCATCAGGTGGTCCATGACCGCCGCGTGGCCATCGACCGCGCCATCCGCATGGCCGGGCTGGGCGATGTGGTGATGATCGCCGGCAAGGGACACGAGGACTATCAGGAGATTGCCGGTCGCCGCGTTCACTTCGACGACCGCGAGGAGGCTCGCCGCGTGCTGGCGGAAATCTCCGGAGACTTTGCCGCGCGAGAGCAGAACGACATCCCGATGGAGCACCACGCATGAACTTTACCCTGGCGGAACTTGCCGAGGCGTCGCGGGGGCGCCTTCTTTCTGGAAACCCGCGCCGCATCGTGCGCCGCATCGGAACCGACACGCGCATCCTGCGCGCGAGCGAGTGCTTCCTCGCGCTCGACGGAAAGAACTATCGCGGGTCGGAGTTCATCGACCAGGCCATCGCCAAGGGCGCCGCCGGCGTGATCACCACGATGACGGCCCCGCCCGAGGGCTTTCCATCGGAGCGCTTCTTCATCAGCGTGGACGACACGACCACGGCCCTTGGCGACATCGCGCGCGAGTGGCGCATGATCGTGGATCCCACGGTCTGCGCGATCACGGGCTCTTCGGGGAAGACAACCACGAAGGAAATGCTGAGCTTCATTTGCCGCCGCCGCTTCAAGCACCTCGCCACCGACGGGAACTTCAACAACCTCATCGGCCTTCCCCTCACGCTGCTGCGCCTCAAGGAGGAGCATGAGGTCGCCATCGTGGAGACGGGGATGAACATGCCGGGAGAGCTGACGCGCCTTGGCGAGATCTGCATTCCCGACATCTCCATCATTACCAACATCGGCAACGCCCACATCGGCAACTTCGGCAGCGTGGAGAACCTGATCCGCGCCAAGGCCGAGCTGTTCGAGGCGACACCGCGCGACGGCACCGCGATCATCAACGCCGACTGCCCCCATGCCTCGATCATGGCGGAGGCCTTCAAGATTCCCGAGATGGTGATCAGCTATGGCCAGGGCGACCAGGCCGACGTTCAGGCCCGCAACGTCCGCCTGCTGGATCCCTACGGCTATGAATTCGAGCTACGCATCCTGGACTCGCGCCATCGCGTGCGGCTGGACGTATTCGGGCGCTACCAGGTTTCCAACGCCCTCGCGGCGGCGGCGGCGGCGGCGGCGCTCGGCGTGGAACCGGCGGAAATCGCCGAGCGCCTCTGCGAGTTCCACGCGCCCTCCATGCGCGCCCAGACCGAGTGGCTCGACGGCGCTCTCGTCATCAGCGACTGCTACAACGCATCGCCCGACGCCACCATGGCCAGCCTGCGCTCGCTGGCCGACATTGCCGGCCTCAGCCGCCGCTACGCGGTGCTGGGAGACATGCTGGAACTCGGCGACCAGGTGGAGAAGTTCCATCGCCGCGTCGGCATCGCCGCCGCCGAGGCCCAGATCGATTTCCTCTGCACAATCGGCGCCAACTCCGAGTTCATCCGCGAGGAAGCCGAGCGCCTTGGCATCGCCGCGCGGCACTTCGCATCGGCGGACGAAGTGGCCGAGTTCCTGGACCGCAAGCTGCGCGCGGGCGACGGGCTGCTGGTCAAGGGATCCCGCGGGATGAAGCTGGAGCAGGTGCTCCTCCGCCTGAGGGAAATGCGCTCCGCCGTCCGCAGCGGCGACGTCGTCCCCATCTCCTGCGTGGAGGGAATCTAGGCCGATGCTGCACTACCTCGGCTCGAGGATTTCGGCGGATTCGCCGTTCTCGTTCCTTCGGGTACTGGAGTATATCTCCGTGCGCGCCGGGCTGGCCCTTATTTTCTCGTTCCTGTTCTGCCTCCTGCTGGGGCCCGCGATGATCCGGATGCTCAAGCGGATGCAGGCAATCCAGTATATACGCAAGTCCGAGGGCGAGGGCGCCATCAGCCTCGACGAGATGCACAAGGGGAAGAAGGGGACGCCCAGCATGGGCGGGCTCCTGATCTTCGGCGCGATCCTGTCGTCGGCGCTCCTCTTCGTCAGCTTCTCCTCGGCGGTTGCCTGGCTCGCCATCTTCGCGGCCACGGGCTTCTGCGCGCTGGGCTTTGCCGACGACTACCTGAAGGCGGTGAAGAAGAACAACGCCGGGCTCTCCGCGCGCAAGAAGCTGGTGGGCCAGATCGCCATCGGCATCGCCTTCGCCGCCATCTTTGCCTACGCGATTCCCGGCGTCGTGAGCTACAACCCCGTTCCCGGCGACGCGGCGGCGGCGATCGAGGGGCCCGCGTTCTTCCTGCTCCCCTTCGCCAAGCACGCGGTGATCGCCCTCGGCGTCCTGTACATTCCATTCGCCGTGCTCGTTCTCACGGCCACCAGCAACGCGGTCAACCTGACCGACGGGCTGGATGGGCTGGCGGCGGGCGTCACGATCTCCGCGACGGTCTGCTTCGCGGTAGTGGCCTATCTCGCGGGCCGCACAGTTGATTCCAGCTATCTGTATATCCCGTATGTCCAGGGCGCAGGGGAACTCACCGTGATCCTCGCATCGCTCACGGGCGCGTGCTTTGGCTTCCTGTGGTTCAACGCCCACCCGGCGGAGATGTTCATGGGAGACACGGGCTCGATGATGCTGGGCGGCCTGCTGGGCAGCGTGGCGCTGCTGGTCAAGCAAGAGTTCCTGCTCCTCCTCGTCGGCGGCGTCTTCGTGGCCGAGGCGGCCAGCGTCATCCTCCAGGTTGGCTCCTACAAGCTGCGCAAGAAGCGCATCTTCCGCATGGCCCCGCTGCATCACCACTTCGAGCGCGGCGGCGTCCCGGAGAGCAAGATCATCGCACGATTCTGGATCGTGTCGGCGCTGCTCGCGCTCGCCGGTCTCGTCACACTCAAGATAAGGTAAGGAGAAACCGCCCACCCAATCGACATCGAATTTTGCGGAAGTGGTACCCGCTGAAAGCTCGCTCCCGTTCCCGCTCGTAGTTCCCAGACCACCCGAGAGGTTCCGCCAATGCCGTCCAAGAACTCGTTCCCCTACAGCCGCGTCCTAGTCTTCGGAGCCGCGCGCTCCGGAGTCGGCGCCATGCATCTGCTCCGCCATCACGGCATCGATGTCGTCCTCGTGGACGAGCGCCCCGCGATGGAGTTCCGCTCGCTGATCCGCCGCCTGCGGCGCCTCTACGTCACGCCCTACTTCGGGCCCATCAAGGAGGACGTCCTGCGCGGCTGCAAGGCGATGATCATCTCCCCCGGCATTCCCCTCACGCACAAGCTCGTGCGCGAGGCGCAGGAGCGCAACATCCCGATCATCTCCGAGGTCGAGCTCGCGTCCTACTTCGCCTGCGCGCCGATCGTGGCCATCACCGGGACGAACGGCAAGACGACGACGACCACGCTGGCCGGCCAGATGGTCGCCGACGCGGGGATCAACGCCGTGGTCTCCGGCAACATCGGCCGCGCCTTCTCCGACGGCGTCCTGTCGGCCCAGGACGTATCGCGCAGGACGGTGCTTGTCACCGAGGTCTCCAGCTTCCAGCTCGAGTCCATCGAGGCCTTCCATCCCCACATCGCGCTCATCCTCAACATCACCCGCGACCACATGGACCGCTACCGCAACATGCGGGAGTACATCGACGCCAAGTTCCGCATCACCCTCAACCAGAACGAGGACGACTTCCTGATCCTCAACGAGGATGATCCCGTGACGATGAAGGCCGCCGAGGACACCAGCGCCCAGATCCGCACGATCTCCCTCACCAAGGAAGTCGAGGAGGGCGCCTACGTCCGCGATGGCCGCATCTATCTCAAGGAAAACGGCGAATCGATTCCCTTCTGCAGCGTGGCCGACATCCCGATGCCCGGCGCCCACAACGTCCAGAACACGCTGGCGGCGCTCGTGATCAGCCGGTGCCTGGGAATCCCGACCGACAGCCTGCTGAAGACCCTCGCCAAGTTCAAGGGCGTGGAGCACCGCACCGAGCGCGTCGAGACGAGCCGCGACGGCGTCCTGTATATCAACGACTCCAAGGCGACCAACGTGGACTCGCTTGAGAAGGCGCTGCTGAGCTTCGACAAGCCGGTGGTCCTCATCGCCGGCGGCAAGGACAAGCAGTCGGCCTACGAGCGGCTTAACTCCCTGGTCAAGGAACGCGTCAAGGCGCTCGTCCTCATCGGTGAGGCGCGTCCCCTCATCAAGAAGGCGTGGGGTGACTTGGTGCCGACCAAGGAGGCCGCAACCCTCGAGGAGGCCGTGAAGATCGCCTCCGCGCTCGCCAAGTCGGGCGACGTGGTGCTGCTCTCGCCGGCGTGCTCGAGCTTCGACATGTTCCGCAACTTCGAGGAGCGCGGCTGCCAGTTCAAGCGCGCCGTCCGCGATCACCTGGGGCTGTAGGGAAAGGGCCGCGATGAAGCTGTTCCTCCGGAGTTTCGACAACCCCGCCGCTCTGCTGGCGCTCGTCGTGGCGGTGCTCATGACCTTGGGCATCGTCATGGTGTACAGCGCCAGCGGGGCGCGCGCGGGATTGGAGAACATCCGCGTCGCCGCGAAGTCCGAGGGGCGCGCGGAGGAGGACTACCGTTTCAACCACGGCACCAACTACGTGACGAAGCAGATCACCTGGGGTGTCCTCGGGCTTGTGATCGCGCTGGCCGCCATGCGGGTTCCGCTGGAGGCGTTGGAGAAATACTCCGGCGTCGCCCTTGTGGCGTGCCTGATCGTGCTGGTGCTGGTGATCGCCACGCCGCTTGGGCATTCGGCGGGAGGCTCGCGACGATGGATCCGCATGGGTCCGTTATCGCTCCAGCCCTCCGAATTCGCCAAGATCGCGCTCGTGATCTTCATGGCGCGGTTCCTCACTGCTAAGCGCCAGCAGATGCGCAGCTTCATGCGCGGCTTCCTCCCTGCCGTTGGCGTGGTGGGGCTCTTCTCTGTGCTCATCATGAAGGAGGATCTTGGCACCATCGTCCTCATGGGCGGTGTGATCATGGCGATGTGGTGCCTCGCCCACGTGCGTATGATGCACCTCGCTTCGATCGGACTGGCCGCCGTTCCCGTGCTCATCCTGCTGGTTCTCCAGCACAGCTACCGCCAGAACCGAATCCTTGCGTTCCTCGATCCCGAAAAGTATGCCCTCACCCACGCGTTCCAGCTCAACCAGTCGCTGATCGCCGTGGGTTCCGGTGGGGTCTTCGGCCTTGGGATGGGCGACGGATTGCAGAAGTATCACTTCCTCGGCGAGTCCCACACCGACTTCATCTTTGGCATCGTGTGCGAGGAGCTGGGCATGGTCGGCGGGATCTCCGTGTGCCTGCTCTTCACGGCCTTCGTGATCCTTGGGCTGCGGATTTCCTACCGGGCGCCAGACTACTTCTCCGGGCTGCTTGCGGCGGGTCTCACGATGATCGTGGGTCTCGCGGCGTTCATCAACTTCTTTGTCGCGCTCGGCCTCGCGCCGACCAAGGGCCTGGCGCTGCCGTTTTTCAGCTACGGTGGATCCGCCATGATGGCTAGCCTCGTCTGCGTGGGCCTCCTCGTGAACATCGCCAACGCCTCGCTCAAGTCGGTCGGCGCGCGGGAGGTGTTCTGATGGAGCGCGCCTTTGTGATCGCGGCCGGCGGCACCGGTGGGCACATCATCCCCGGCATCTGCATCGGGCGGGAGATCGAGCGCGCCAACGCCGACCTTCGCGTGGAGTACCTCTGCGGCTCGCGCGCGATCGAGTCGCGTATCTACGCGGCGGAGGGCATCGAGCCGCGTCGGCTGTCTGTTGGCGCGGAGCTCGAGAAGAAGCTCCCCGGCGCGCGCTTCGCCACGATGGGGGTGGACTTCGCCGCCATTCTCGCCCGCTGGCTGCTGCATCGCCCGGCGGGCGTTCTCGCGATGGGCGGTGCCGTGTGCTTTCCCGCGCTCTTCGCCGCGCGGCTGCTGGGCGTGCCCGTTTTCCTCCATGAGTCCAACCGCATTCCCGGCCGTGTGGTGCGGATGTTCCGCTCCGGCGCGCGGCGCTTGTTCCTCGGCATGGGCGGCGCAGAGGGCAACAACGTCGAGACCACCGGCACCCCTGCAAAAACCCGCGACGTGGCAGTCCCGGCGCGCGATACCATCGCCTGCGTCGGTGGCAGCCAAGGCGCCGCGCGGCTCAACGAGCTTTTCCTGGAGGCCGCGCGCCTCCTGCACCCCCAGTTCCCTTGGCTGAAGATCGTCCTCGTCTCCGGTCCCGGCAAGGCCGTCGAGGCTCCCCTGGGCGTCGAGGTCCGTGCCTACGAGAACGACATGCCGTCGCTGCTCTCCCGCGCGGTGGCGATGGTGTCGCGCTCGGGCTCGGGCTCGATGGCCGACATTGCCAACTTCCGCGTCCCCGCCGTGCTGGTCCCGTATCCCCACGCGATGGACGATCATCAGCTTGCGAACGCGCGCTACTTTTCCGACCGCGGCGCGGCGCTGCTGGCGGAGGAAGCGGGGCTCGACGGCGCGCGCCTCGCGGACATGCTTCGCTCGATTATCTCCGACGCCCACCTCTCCGCCGGAATGAAAGACCAACTCGGCATCCTCTCCACGCCCGACGCCGCCTGCCTGATCGCGCGGCGCATTCGGGAAGAACTCGATTCCCCGGTCCTCGCCCTGCGGGGAGACCCACGAAAGGCCTCTCGCGCATGAGCCTCACCGCCCTGGAACCACACCCCGCGGAACTGCGATTCCAAAGCGCCCACTTCATCGGCATCTGCGGCGCCGGGATGAAGCCCATCGCCCACGCGCTGCTGTCATTGGGCATTCGCGTCGCTGGGTCCGACCTGGAAGGCGGAAAGGAAGCCAGCCTCTCCGCCGCCGGCGCCACGATCCACCCGGGCCACGCGGCGGAGCACCTCGGCGAGGCGGATGTCGTCGTCTATTCCTCCGCCATTCCCGAGTCGAACCCCGAAATGATGGCCGCCCGCCGCCGCGGCATCCGCTGCCTTCACCGGAGCGAGATGCTGGCCTGGTTCCTTGCCCAGCGCGAATCCATCCTGGTCGCCGGAACCCACGGCAAGACCACCACCACCGCCATGACCGCGATCCTGCTGGAGGCCGCGGGGATGGACCCGTGGGGCTTCGTGGGCGGATCGGTGCCGCGCTTTGGCGGAAACCTGAGGGCCGGGGGAGAGCGTTTCGCCGTTGCCGAGGCCGACGAGAGCGATGGCAGCTTCCTCCTCCTCCCCCGCGACCACGCGATCATCACCAACATCGAGGCGGAGCACCTCAACTACTGGCGCACCGAGGAGCGCCTCTTCGAGGGCTTCGAGACCTTCGCCGCCGCGATCCCCACCGGCGGCATCATCGCGCTCTGCGCCGACGACCCGGGGATTCAGCGCCTTCTCCCGGCGCTTGGCGGGCACGGACACACCTACTCGGCCCAGGGGGCCGCGGCGGACTACACCGCGCGCGAGATCCACCTCCACGGCGAGGGCTCGCGTTTCCGCCTCCATCGTGGCGATCAGGCGCTCGGCTGGGTCGAGCTTCACATCCCCGGCATTCACAACGTCTCCAACGCGACCGGCGCGCTGGCGCTGGCGCTGGAGCTGGGGGCCGATTTCGAGCGGATTCGCCAAGCCCTTCTGGAATTCCGGGGCGTTGATCGCCGCTTCACCAAGCGCGTCGCCGACGCGGGGTTCATGGTGATCGACGACTATGGCCACCACCCGACGGAGATGGCCGCGACGCTGGCCGCCGCGCGAATGCTCGCCAACGAGCGCGCCGGGCGGCTCCACGTGGTCTTTCAGCCCCACCGCTATACGCGGACGGAGAGCTTCCTCTCCGGCTTCGGGCCCGCCCTGCGCGGGGCCGACGCCGTTGTCGTCACCGATGTCTATGCGGCGGGGGAGGCCCCGATTCCCGGTGTTTCGGGCGAAACGCTGGCGAGGCGGATGCCCGCCGGGTCCGGCTGCCCCGTTGAGTACATCCCGGGCTTCGAGGACATCAGAAATTTCATCCATCAGTCCGCAAAAAAGAGTGACATTGTTCTGATCCTCGGCGCAGGGTCGGTGACGAAGCTATCGTACCTGCTATGAACCCCATGCCCCCCTTCCATCCATCCGGAGGCCGTCTGGAAATGAGTCGCGACGAATGGCTGGAGCCGTTCCTGAGGATTTCCGATCCCGCGGTGACGATCACTCCCAACGCCGACCTCACCAACGAGACCTCGATGAAGATGCGCGCCACGGCCCGCGCGGTGGCCAAGGTCGAGTCCCCCCAGGCGCTCAAGAAGGTTCTCCTCGAGTCGCGGACGAGTCGCGTGCCCGCGTTCGTCCTCGGCGGCGGAAAGAACACGCTCTTCGCCACCTCCCACTTCGAGGGGCTCGTGATGAAGCTCGGTCGTGGCTTTGGCGGGCTGGAGATGGTTGGCGCCAACACCATCCGCGCCGGCGGCTCCGTCGCGCTGCCGTCGCTCGTGCGCTACACCCACTCCGTTGGGATGATGGGGCTGGAATTCCTGACCATGGTCCCCGGCACCGTGGGCGGCTCGCTGGCGGGCAACGCCGGCGCGGGCGGATACGGGCTGTGCGATTACGTGGACCGCGTCTATCTGATGACGCGCGACGGCTTCATCGCCTCCGTGGGTCGCAACGAATTCCGCCACTCCTACCGCCACTCGGAACTTCGCGAGGCAGTGGTCCTCGTGGCCGACTTCCGCCTCGAGCGTTTCAACCCCGCCGAGGCCACCCAGCGCATGGACTCCTACAAGGAGAAGAAGAAGGGGCAGCCGTACTCGCTTCCCTCCAGCGGCTGCATCTTCAAGAATCCGAAGATCGCCCCCGACAGGACCATCAGCGCGGGCATGCTCATCGACCAGTGCGGGCTCAAGGGATACAGGATCAACTCCGCCGTTGTCTCGGAGGAGCACGCCAATTTCATCGTCAACACGGGAAGCTCCAGCGGAGAGGACTTCCTCGCACTGATCGCGCTTGTGAAGGACCGGGTGAAGGCCAAGACCGGCTTCGACCTGCACGTGGAGGTCCAGATCGTTGGCGGGCCCCTGGGCAACACGATGCTGCAGTAACGTGGAAGGACAGCGCCATGGACCAGTCGGGAACACAGCGGACTTCAGGCGAATCGCGCACCTCCGCCGCGGGGTCGGGCTCTTCCAATAGCCGGCACGTCCGCAAGCTCACCCATCGCCAGCCGGTGCCGCGCTCGCTTCCGCGGCGGGCGTCGCGCTGGATCACCCGGGGCTCGCGGCTGCCGTTCCTGCTCCTCGCGCTGGGCGCGCTGGTTCCCGCCGCCTTCCTGTTTCCAGGCTACCTGACGAACTCTGAATACTTCGAGCTCTCAGAAATCCGAATCCAGGGGAACCAACGCCTCGGCGTCGGCGCGCTCAGGACCGCCCTGCTGGAAAAGGCCGGCGTGGAGGAGGGCGTGACGACGCTGGGCATCGACACTGCCGCGGTGCGCGCCGCGCTGGAGGATATCCCCGAGATCGCCAGCGCCCACATCGTCAAACACTGGCCCTCCGCCCTGGAGATCGTGGTGCAGGAGCGCAAGGCCCAGGGGATCTACGTCTCCGGAACCGGCACCTTCGTCTTCGACGCGGGGGGCTACATTTTCGCCGACGCCTCCGCGGCGGACTTGAGGGAGCGCGAGCTTCCGATTCTCTCCGGTCTCTCCGGCGACTCCCCGGCCAAGGGCTCCCGCATTCCCAAGGCCGCCCATCAGCGCCTTCGCGACTATGATGCAGTCTTCTCCGCCGCCGCGCCCACGATCTGGGCAGACCGGAGCGAGCTGAACTTCGAAACCGACCGCGGCGTGACGCTCGTCATGCGCGACGGCGCGCGGTTCTTCTGCGGCCACCGCGGGCCGGAGGAAGTCGGCCCCCTCGTGGAGGCGATTCTCCTCGCCCATCCCGACGAGTCGGTGATCGACGAGGCGTCCCTCCCGTCGGACCTCTATGCCACGATTACCCACAAACCTGAAACCGCCTCGCCCATCGCCGCCAGCCTGGCGAGCGGGCGCTAGGGGAGACCACCCACCCATGGCAATCGCCCAACTGATGGAAAGGCTCCTGCTCAACAGCAGGGCCGAAGCCAGCCAGACTCCGCCCCGGCCCGACGGCATTGGCCGCCGACTCAAGCTAAGGCTCCCGGATCACAAGGTCATGTTCACCGGCCTCGACATCGGCACCACGAAGATCTGCGCCATCGTGGGAGAGATCGAGCCCAGCGGCAAGGTCACCATCCTTGGCGTGGCTTCCACGCCCAGCCAGGGCCTGCGCCGCGGCGTGGTCATCAATCTGGACGAGACGGTCGATTCCATCCGCATCGCCATCCGCAAGGCCGAGGACATTGCCCAGGTCACCGTCAAGGATGTCTTTGTCGGCATCGCCGGCGGCCATATCCAGTGCCACCAGCTTGAGGCGATGGTGGACGTCGCCAATGCCGAGCGCGGGATCACGCGCGCGGACATACGCCGCGTGGTGGATCGCGCCATCGAGAACCAGGTCCCCGTCGAGCGCGAGGTCCTCCACCTCATCCCCCAACGCTTTCACATCGACGATGGCCCGATCATGGATCCGCTCGGCTTCTGCTCGCGGACGCTCAAGGCGGAGGTCATGCTTGTCACCGCCGCCGTTACCTCCGCCCAGAACATCATCCGCGCCGTCAGCCAGGCGCGCTATCGCGTGTCGGGCATCTATCTGGAGCCCCTCGCCAGCTCCCTCGCCGTCCTCACCGAGGAGCAGAAGGAACTCGGTGTCGTGCTCATCGACATCGGCGGAGGCACCAGCGACGCGGCCATCTGGGCCGACGGCGCCGTGCGCTTCACCGGCGTTGTCCCCTTTGGCGGCGACGCCATTACCGAGGACATTTCCAAGGTGCTCAAGATCAACCGCTACGATGCGGAGAACATGAAGAAGAAGGACGGCCACTGCCTTCCCCACATGGTCGATCCGCGAGAGATGCTCCAGCTTCCGCCCGGCTTCTCCGCCCAGACGGAGGAACACAGCCGCCAGTTCCTCGCGGAGGTCATCGAGTGCCGCCTTGAAGAGATGCTGAACATGGTGAAGGCCAAGATCGAGCGCGTCCCAGCCTATGACCGCGCCTATGGCGGCATCGTCCTCACCGGCGGCGGCTCGCTCCAGCTCGGCATCTGCGAACTCGCCCAGAAGGTCTTCGGACGCCCCTGCCGTCTCGGAGCCCCCGCCGGCCTCTCCGGCCTCTCCAGCGGCGTCGCCAGCCCCATCTACTCCACCGGAGTCGGCCTCGTCCTCTACGGCCTCGAACACGAACGCGAGCAGGCCATCCTCGACAGCAACGCCTTCGGCAAGATCGTGAAGCGGCTGAAGAGCTTCATTGATTGGTACGGATGAGAAAAGGCAGGAAACGGGAGGGAAAGGTAGGGAGAAGCAGGGTAAGGCTTCTCCCCGCGCCTACGCCTTCGCTGCCTTGGCCTGCGCCTCCAACTGCCGGCGCGTCGTGTGGGGGACGATGCCGACCATGCGCTCCGTCAGGTAGAGCTGCGCGCGCACGCTCATCTCCTGCTCCTTGGCACAGTTCACGACCCACAGGCGGATCTTCGTCGCGTTGTCTGGCGCCACGAATGATTCGTTGAGGAAAGACTCCGGAACCGCCTCCACGCGCGCGATGATTCCAGCCAGCGAGGACTCCAGCGCGGCGATGACCTGCGCCTTCGTCGTCACCTCGGCCAAATTGGTCTGGGTGTTCTTTGCAAAGACCTCGGTGCGCGTTTCGGGAGTTACGACCACGGGCTCCTTTGCCAGGGAGATGGTGGTCATGAACTCCGTTGTGCGGATGATGCCCTGGAACATTTCCAGCACCGTCTGAGCGCCCTCGGCGGGGCGGAAGCTGTACTTCTCCTCGGGAATATCGCGGGCGATCTCGATGGTGTTGTCGCGCACGGTCTTGAAGCTATCCAGAACGATCTTGGGAGTAATCATGTGGCGAAGTCTCCGGGTCCGGCGGGAATTTAGCAGCCCCTCACAGGCGCATCGAATGATTCCAAGCCATTACCGCGCCCGCAAGCCCTCCCTGCCGTTCCCTGGTTTCCGCTGCCTCTCCCTGCCGTTACACCTGATCCTGCGGCTTGTCCTTCGGGGGTGCGACGCGCTCCTCGCGAAGTGGGTCGGCGGGGGGAAGCTCGGTCTCGGTCGCCGTGGCGGCAGGTCTGCCCCCCATGAACGACATCGAGCCAACCAGAAAGACGACGATGGCGACGGCGGCGGCGGAATACTTCATCCCCTGAGCAAAGTCCCGCCGCCCCCGGCGATAGCCCGCGATCCCCGCAATCGGCGGGATCAGGACGAGGAGGGCGGTCCGCAGCAGGAATTGGCTCAAGCCGATGGAATCGCCGATCAGCAGCAGCGTCGTCATGAACAGCATCAGCAGCACCAGGAAGACCTGGCTTCCGATTCCTACCACGCGCCAAAGGATTCGCATATTCATAGCTGGCCTTGTCGCCGGAGGGGGATGGCATGTCGAGCGGCGATTGTGGCCGGGACTCTCATTGACCCGCTCCAGCGGCGGGGGAGGATAGATCGTTTTCGCGGGGGCCCCGTCTGTCTCCCGCAATTTGTGAAAACTTTCACAAGTCGGAAGCCAACTGCATGAAAAATATGAACTACTTCCTCCTCCGCCGCCTCCACTCGCTCCTCGGCATCTTTCCGCTCGGTCTCTTCCTCGTCAATCACCTGATCACCAACTCAACGGGCATCGTGAGCGCGAAGTTCTTCGAGGAGAAGGTCGCCCTCATCCATATGCTGGGGCCGCTCCTTCCGATCGTTGAGGCAGTGTTTATTTTCATTCCCTTGGCGCTGCACATCGCGCTAGGCGTGTACATCGCCACCACCGGCCGGATCGAGGTTGGCCGCGCGGTGCCCTATGGGCGCAACTGGGCCTACTCCTTCCAGCGCTGGACCGGCTGGATTGCGCTCGTCTTCATCACCTACCACGTCATTCACCTGCGCTTCCTGCACGACATGGATGCGACGCCCTTCTCCGTCGAGCTCGGCGAGATTTTCTACGGCGGCCCGCTCGCGATCCTGATCATGCTTGGCTACCTCGTGGGCGGATTGGCGGTCATCTATCACTTCGCCAACGGCCTTTGCACGTTCTGCATGACGTGGGGAATCACGACGGGCCCGCGCAGCCAGAAAGGCATGGCGTATGCTGCTGTCGGTGTTGGCGCGGTCTTGACGCTGATGCTCCTCACCAGCATCGGCGCCTTCAACAGGATCGGCCGCGATATGGCCGCGATGAGCGAGACCGAGCGAGCCGCCTTCGTCGAGGAGCTTCGCGCGGTTCACAAGAAGTGACGCTGGCAGTCGGCAGCACCATTCCCGTTCGGATTTCGCCGGAAGGAAAGCAGTCATGGCAAAGAGAGTGATCGTCGTTGGAGGCGGGCTGGCGGGACTTTCCGCCGCCATCCGGGCCGCGGAACTCGGCATGTCCGTGGACCTCTTCAGCGTCGTCCCCGTCAAGCGCTCGCACTCCGTCTGCGCCCAGGGCGGCATCAACGCGGCCAAAAACCTGAAGGGCGAGAACGACAGCCCCACGATCCACACCACCGATACGCTCTTTGGCGGCGAGTTCCTCGCCGACCAGCCGCTGGTCGATGGCATGTGCAAAAAGGCGCCGTCGATCATCGACCTGCTCGACCGCATGGGTGTGCCGTTTAATCGCACGCCCGAGGGACATATTGACTTCCGCCGCTTCGGCGGCACGCTTTACCACCGCACGGCATTCTCCTGGGCGACGACCGGTCAGCAGCTCATGTACGCGCTCGACGAGCAGGTGCGACGCTTCGAGACACAGGGCCTCGTCGAGAAGTACGAGCACTGGGAGTTCCTTTCCCTCGTGCTCGACGAATCCGGGAACACGCGCGGCATTACCGCCATGAACATTTGGGATCGAAAGGTCGAGGTGTTCAAGGGCAACGCCGTAATCCTCTGCACCGGCGGACCGGGCCTCGTCTTCGGAAAGTCCACCAACTCCATCATCAACACCGGCGCCGCCGCCTCGCGCGCCTATCAGCAAGGCGTGCACTACGCCAACGGCGAGTTCATCCAGGTCCACCCGACGTCGATTCCCGGCGCCGACAAGCTGCGGCTGATCTCCGAATCCGTGCGCGGCGAAGGCGGGCGCGTATGGGTTCCGATGAACACCGGAGACAAGCGCAAGGCCGTGGATATTCCCAACGCCGACCGCGACTACTTTCTGGAGCGCAAGTATCCCAAGTACGGCAACCTCGTCCCGCGCGACGTCGCCACGCGGGAGATCTTCGACATTTGCGTCGCCGAGGGCCGCGGCGTGGAAGGCCAGAACCAAGTCTATCTCGACATCACCCCAGCCCAGAGCGGCCAAAAGGCCGAGGCGCTGGAGCGCAAGCTGGGCGGAGTGCTCGAAATCTACCGCAAGTTCGTCGGCGACGATCCGATCCAAACGCCGATGCGCATCTTCCCGGGCATGCACTACTCGATGGGCGGCCTGTGGGTCGGCTTTCGCGACGAGGGCAAGATGCTGGCCCAGATGACCAACGTGCCGGGCACCTTTGCCGCGGGAGAGGTCGAGTTCCAGTACCACGGCGCCAACCGCCTGGGCGCGAATTCGCTTCTGAGCTGCATCTATGGCGGCATCGAGGCCGGGCAGCGCGCCGTCGGCTGGGTCGGCTCCCACAGCGACGAGGCCCCCGCGTCCGTCTATGACGGCGAGCGCAAGCGCCAGGAGGGCATCAACGCCACCGTGATGGGAATGACCAAGGGGAGCGAGAACGCCTTCGCCCTCCACCGCGAGCTCGGCAACGCGATGACCGCCAAGTGTACCGTCGTCCGCGAGAACAAGGGCCTCGACGAACTGCTCGGCAAGCTCGACGAGATCGAGGACCGCTATCGGAACATCAACATCAACGACACCTCGCAGGCCATGAACCAGAGCTTCGGATTCACGCGCGCCCTGTGGGACATGATCGCGCTGGCCAAGGCCATCGCCAAGAGCGCCCGCCTCCGCGACGAGTGCCGCGGCGCCCACTTCAAGCCCGAGTTCGAGCTCCACAAGCCCGAGGCCTCCAAGATCGGCGACGCCGCGGATCACGACGGCTATCGCGCCTATTGCGGGGAAATCTCCACCAAGTGGGGCGCCAAGTTCACGCTCCCCGCCAAGAACACCACGGAGATGACTCCCGAGTTCACCGACTACATGGACAAGTGGGTGGAAATCCAGCGCAAGTGGAGCAGCGCCACCCTCGCCACCTACAAGCCCGGCGAGAGCCAGCCCGAAATCGGCTATCGCGAAGTCGCCATGACCGTGCAGCCCCCCAAGCCCCGCATCTACAAGTAGGAAGGAATCCCCGATCATGCCCGAGAACATCACCCTCAAGATCAAGCGCCAGGACGCCCCCGGCACGGAGGCACGCTGGGAAACCTTCCAGATTCCCTATCAGCCCAACATGAACGTGATCTCCGCCCTGATGGAGATCCGCATCAACCCGACCACTTCGGAAGGGAAGAAGACCACGCCGCCCTCCTGGGACGCGGCCTGCCTGGAGGAGGTCTGCGGCTCGTGCTCAATGCGTATCAACGGCGTGCCGCGCCAGGCGTGCACCGCGCTGATCGACAAGCTGGAGCAGCCGATCACGCTGGAGCCGTTTTCCAAGTTCCCCGTGATCCGCGACCTCGTGGTTGATCGCACGCGCATGTTCGACGCCCTCAAGCGCGTCCGCGCGTGGAACCCGCTCGACGGCACCTACGACCTCGGGAAGGGCCCCACCGTCGCCCCCGTCGATCAGGAGGAGATGTACAAGTACGCAAGCTGCATGACCTGCGGCTGCTGCCTTGAGGCATGCCCCCAGGTGAACGAGAACTCCCCCTTCGTCGGCGCGGCGGCGATCGGCCAGGCCTACCTCTTCAACAAGCAGCCCAACGGGAAGATTTATGCCAACGATCGCCTCGAAGCCCTCCTCGGCCCCGGCGGCGTCGGCGACTGCGGCAACGCCCAGAACTGCGTCCGCGTCTGCCCCAAGGAAATCCCCCTGACCACCGCCATCGCCGAGATGGGCCGCCAGCTCACATGGTACTCGGTGAAGCGGTTCTTCTCGCGGTAGGGGCGGCATGTTTCGATGGACCAAGCGTTGGAAACGCAATAGGCTACTTCGGAATGGTTTGGTTTTGCCGTTCCTCGGACTATTTGCATCCACAAGAGGTAGCCCATGAACTGCACGGCCGTCATCAAGCAGGACGCAGGCTGGTGGATCGGATGGATCGAGGAAGTCCCCGGCGTGAATTCACAGGGCGAGACCCGCGGGGAGCTTCTGGAAAACCCCCGCTCCGCCCTTGGCGAGGCCATTGAACTGAACCGCGCGGACGCGATCAAGGCCGCCGGACCGGAATACACTGAAGCAACGGTTGCCGTGTGAAGCGGCGCGAATTGATCGCCCGTCTGTCGTCGTACGGTTGCCATTTGGTGTGCAAGGGTGCAAAGCACTCTTGGCGGGAGAATCCCGCCACACGCCGCCGTTCGGCGATCCCACGCCACACCGAGATCAGCGACTTTCTGGCTCGGAAGTTATGCCGCGACCTGGGGGTGCCCGACTTATGAGCGGCGCACCCTCTCCCCTGACTCTTCCATCATGACACCCGACCCCGCCGACAAGCCTCCGTTTCCCCGCTGGCTGATCCGCATGGATCCCGCGCTCGTCGCGTGGGAGACCAATGCGCTCTACGAGGCGTTCCGCCGCCACCGGCTGCGGAGGCCGCCGCGATTCCTCCATCGGGCGCTGGTCCTGGTGGGCTCGGCGCTGCTGGCCTGTGCGGCTCTGATCGGTGGCTACATGGCGTTCTTCACCAGCTTCGAAGACAGCGATATGATGATGTTGCTGCCACCCTTCCTTGTCGCGCTGTATGCGGGTCTGCTGATGGCTCTGCTGCCACAGGCCTATCCCTTCTTTCGCCGCCACCCAAAGGAGGGGCGCGAGAAGCTAAGCAACTGGGTCGCGGGAGCGTTCAATATCTCCTCGGTCTCGCGACAGGCCACCCACGACCTTTGGCTGGCGGGCGCCACCGGGAGAGAGATTGCCGAGGCAATCCAGCTTGAGATGCGCGAGGTGGGCTGGCGCACGCAGACAGTTGCGGCGGTTCTGGGATTCTTGCTCGTGGTATTGTTCGGCTTCGTCAGGCTCCCGATGCCGGGATTCGGCTCCATCGGGGCCGCGGTGGGGAGCATCCTGCACGTCGCTACGGTGCTGCTAGCCGCGGCGCTGGCGGCCCGCTGCCTGTTCACTTCCTCGCGGGTAAACTCGCCCAAGGCACTCCAGGCGCGAAAGATCGCATGGCTGCGGCACGTGGCCGTGCGGCGCATGATCCTGCTGATTGTTCTGTTCCTGATTGCCTATTTCGCGCTGCTCGTGGTGATCGGACTGGGTGCCATCGGATTCAAGTTTCTGGGCATGGCCTCACTTTTTGCCTTCGCGTGGGAGACGCTCTCCACGCAAAGCGCGCTTGGGATCGCATGGCGATTGGGATTCATCCTTCTGTGGTGGATGTTCTGGAGAGAACTGGAACGCGTAATGGGTCGCTACCACGCCAAGCTCGTCCGCGATCTCGACACCATGTTCCCCGTCCTCGTCGCCCGCGTCGTGGAAAAGGATGCCGATGTCCCCGACTGGAAGCCATTAAAAGCAGGAATGAGGTATGAGGTATGAGGGATAAACAGCAGGGATGAAGTATTCGGGATTAAGGATAAAGTGGAGGCAGCAGCAGAGTGTGGCCGTTGCCGTTCATCCCTCAGACCCCATCCCTGCCTTTACGGCACGTAGATGTCGTTGACCGCCGAGTTGGAGAACCCAGCATTGGTTCCCCCGCCGGCAACGTATATACGGTCGATGTGGAAGATGGGAAAAGCGCCATGCCGCGGCGTGGGCATCGGGGCGCCCAGGCGCCATGTGTTGGTGACGGGGTTGTAAACGTCCACCCGGTTGAAGACATTCCCGCCGACGGCGCCGCCGCCGTTGGCGGTCTCTCCGCCAAAGACGAAGAACTCGCCATAGGCGTAGGCTGCCTTGCCGGTGCCGCCGCGCCCATTGGGGAGCGGCTGGATCGCCGACTCCATGGATGTCCGCCACGAATCGGCGAATGGGTCGTATATTTGTACATCTCCAAAGCCGTTGGCCACCACGTTGGCGTCGCCACTGCCGGGCCCTCGCCCGCCAAAGACGTAGTAGAACCGCCCGTCGGTTCCCGACGCTGCGTGGTTGCGCCCGCGGGGCATGGGCGACTTGCGCTCCCAGGAGTTGGTGCGCGGGTTGTATCGCGCGTGCTGGTTGGTGGTGGAGCTGCCGTTCACGATGCCGCCGCTGTAGTACACGAATCCGTCGATATACGCGGTGGATCCGGAACCCGACGCAAACGGCGCGCTGGCGCCAAGGCTCCACGAGTTGCTCGCGGGATCGAAGATCTGGGTCTTCCCCTCGGACTGCGCCGCAAGGCCGCCGAAGAGATACCACTTCCCGTCGATCACTTCAGAGGCATGATGGTTCCCTGCGTGGGGCCGCTCCGGCAGCGCGCTCGCCGGGGACCACAGCCCCGTCGTCAGGTCGAATCGCGTCGTGGCGCTGTTCGTCTCTCCGGCCACATACATGAAGTTGCCGATGATCCCCGCGGCCACTTCGCCCAGCGCCACCGGCATTCCCGCCGCGCCATACCACCTGTTGGCAAATGCGCCGGACTCCTGACCGCGCAGCCGCACCGTCGGCGAGACGAAGTTCCCCGTCAGCTCAAGAATCGTCTCATAGGGAATCCCCGCCGTCGGCGCGAAGTACAGCGTGACCGGCACACCCGCGCCGGTCGCGATGCGAATCGGGGCGGGAAGGAACACTTCCGTCCCGAAACCCTGGATCAGCTCGTTTCCCACCGTGATGTAGAAGGCGTCATTCACGCCGCGCTGCGCGCTCAGCCGAAAGCCCGTGATCAGCATCGGCTCTCCGCCCGAGTTGGCGACGCCGAGCGTATAGGCCTCGCCGAAGCTGCCGAACGGAACATTCCCCCAAGAGTGAAACGCGCTGCTCAGCGTGACGGTGGTGTTGAATGGGGCAATGCGCTCGACCTCGATGGCCGAAACCTTCGGCGCGCCCACGCGGCCCTCGAAGCGGATTGTCACTTCGCTGTCCAGCGTGCGCATGTCGAACGACTTGACGATTGCCGTGGCCGCGCCCGCCTCTGTCACAATGTCAAAGTTCCGCAAAACGGGAACGCCCTCCAGCAGCACGTCGAAAACGCGTTCCCCGGGCTGGGTGAAGAACACCTCGGCGAAGTGCAGGTGCACGCGATAGTCCCCCGCGCCCACCGGCAGTCGATAAGTCATCGGCTCCGCGCCGCCCGAGTCAAAGCGTTCCGATTGATAGAGCGTGTCCAGCGCCGTTCCCGCGATCGGCTGCGGAGAGTTCCCCGTCCCCGCGACATTCACATAGGGGGTATCATCGATCCACACGATCCCATCGGAGTCCGTGAAGTTTGGCCCCCCCGCGTTCAACCGGAACACGAAGCTGTCGAATCGCGCATAGCGAACCAGATCCGCCGCGTCGAACTTGCCGTCCTGGTTGAAGTCGCTCCGCGCCTCCCGCGCCTCCAGCGCAATCGCCTGGCGAGCCAGGAAGGTGAGTTCGGAATCCTTCCGCTCAACGCCATACAGCGGCGCGCTCGCGCGTGAGGCGCTCGCCGTGAGCGTCGCGACAAGGAGCGCCAGAATCGGATGCGCAAGCGTGTATTTCATGGAGCGACTCCCCCGAGGAATTCTGCGCGGACTGTGAGCGAGCGGCGTGGTGACTGGCAACGCGAAAGGGCGCGAATCAGCCGCCGCACTCAAGTCGGCGACGCATAGCTGTGCAACCCGCCCGAGAACCACGGCAGGTAGCTCACGCCCAGAAATGTGATCAGCACCACCACGAAGCCGAGCAGGCACGCCACGGCGCTCCACTTGCCGCGCCAGCCCATCACCATGCGCGAGTGCAGGTACACTGTATAGACAACCCAGGTGATGAAGGCCCACGTCTCCTTGGGGTCCCAGCCCCAGAATCGGCCCCACGCGGTGTCGGCCCACACGCCGCCCAGCGTGACGCCCAGCGTCAGGAGCGGCCAGCCGAGCTGCACCAGGCGATAGGCGAACTCCTCCGTCTGCACCAGCGACATCAGGCCGTCGCCGCTGCCGCCGCCCCCAATCGAAAAGAGCATCTTGATCACCCAACCAAGCCCCGCCGCCGCCGCGGTCAGCAGGCCCAGCCCGCCGCCCAGCATCAGCACCAACTCCGCCGCCCGCAGCCCGATATTGATCCATGTGGAGGCGCCGAGGAAGTACGCCTCAGACCGCACGGCGAGGAAGTAGAGGCCAAAGAGCACGGCGCCGACGCCGCCACTCCACGCCGCGGAGACCGCAAGCTGCCGCGCCGTCAGCGCGCGGACCAGATACACGCAGGCAAAGAACGCCGCGATGGCGAAGGCCGCATAGCTGAACAGCATCATCGTGACGTGGATGTTGAGCCAGTAGCTGTTCAGCACCGCGCGCAGCGGATGGATTCGCGTGTCGTGCAGCGGCATCAGCCCCGCCCCCGTCAGCAGCAGGAACGCCGTTACCATGGCGCCGATTCCCACCAGCGCCCGGCGAGAGAATGCCTCCACGACCATCGCGATCAGCACCACGGCCCAGGAACAAAACGTGATCGCCTCGAACATGTTGGAGACTGGCACGTGGCCCTTCAGATACAGCCGCAGCCCCATCGCCGCCGTGTGGGCGATGAAGCCCAGCCCCATGATCCCGATGCCGCCCCAATAGAAGCCGCGATGCTGGAAGAACGCAAACAGGCCAAACGTGATCGCGGAAAGCAGATATGTCCACGCGGCGATGCGCCACGGGTTGGTGTTCACATAGAAGTTCTGGGCCTTGCGGAACGGCTCGCTGGGATAGGCGCGGCTGCGGCTCGCGACTTCCAGAAACGCGCTCGCGGCGGGGGCGATTTGCTCGGGCTTGTTGCCCAGGAGCGCGGCGCCCAACTGCGTGTCGAATTCGCCCGCGGCCTTCCATGTGGTGGAGCCCGCCCCCGCCAGCACCGCCGGCCGTGCCCATGCGCCATCGATGGCGTCGGGATACGGCGCGATCAGGAAAGTTTCGCCGATGCTGGTCAGCACGTTGCAGCGATTCAGCAGCCGCTCGCCCGCGCGCTGAAACGGCGCGTTGGCCTTCACCTCCGCCTCCAGCTCCTTGCGGCGGCGATGCGTCTCCACCAGCTTTTCCGGGTTGTCCAGCAGCTCGCCCACCTGCGCCGGTGAAACGCCCTCCAGTTCATACTGCGCCAACACGCGCTCGCTCGCGCCTAGGCGCTTGGCCTGCTCCACCGTATTGACCAGCGTCCGAATCTGCTTCAGCTCCGTCTCCCGCGCGGCGCCCGCTTGCAGGCGCTCGATCATCGATTTCAGCTTGGGGCTCTCCGTCACTTGCCGCCATGACACCCACTTGCCGTCCAGGTCCAGCGCCGGAAGCAAGTCGGGGTGCTCCACCGGCAGGACCCGCGCCGTCAGCCAGCGCGGCGTTTCATAGATCAGGCTTAGGATCGTGTAGGACGGATCCTGCCCCGGTACCTTCTGGCGCCCGGTCAGTTCGTGGACCTTCAGCCGCGCATAGGTCGGCAACGTCTCCGCCCAGCCCTCGTGCTGCACCGCGATCAGGTCCAGGCTCGACGCCTTGACCGCGGCTTCCATCGCCGCGTCATGGGGGATCGAATCCTTCCGGACATCGGCGGGCGCCGTGGTCGCCGCCAGGGTCAGCAGAAACAGAAACAGCAGTCGAATGGGCATTGCGTCGTATCCTTGATCTTTGCTCGCGGGCGCCGTGCCCGCGTCCTCCTAGGACTGCGGCAGCGCCGCGTTCACTGTCTGGTGCTCCGGCCTGACTTCGTCGCTTTCCACTTCCGGCTCCGGCGCCTTGCGGAGCAGTCCCTTGCCACCCGAAAGCACGCGCGCCAACTCGTCGAATTCCGCCTGCACGGGTGACTGCCCCCACCGCGGAACCAGCGCCATCCGCATCGTGCCCGCGGCCTCGTCCCACAGGCCATAGAACGCCCGATAGCGCACCAGGAACGTCATCAGCGCGCCAATCAGAACGATCAGCACCCCCAGCTTCACGAAGCCCACCGTCGGCTCGTTCACCACCGAGAGCACTGTCAAATAGCGCTGCGTCGGGCCCACGATGCGGACTTCGTAATTGCCTTCCTTGCCCAGCGGCGTGTCGCCATGATCGACCGTGGCCTCGTAGGAGAAGGGGCGGCTCTCCTCGCGCATTGCCAGCGGCTCCATCACTTCAATATCCGTGGTCTTGTCCGTCAGCCCGATATCGTAAACGGCGGAGGCGGGATTGCTCCAGTCGCGCTTCAGCGAGCCGTCGCCGCGGGGCACACGGATATCGCGCAGCGCCAGCCTGTAGCGTGGATGCGCCTCCTTCATCATCGAAGCAAGTTGCGCGTCATAGAACAGCCACGTCTGGTCCACTTCCTTCCCGTCCAGCAGCATCGTCACGCGCAAGGCGGGGTTGTTCAGGTCTTCGCTGTTGTTGACCGGCTGGCCCGTTGATTCGGAGATGCGGAAGTCGGGAAAAAACTCCTCTGGCCTGAACGTGAACTTCAGCTGGCGCCCACCCGTCAGCAGGCCCTCCGCCGCGGCCACGCCAGGCTTGTCCAGCTCGTACAGACGCCAGCGATCCGCCGGCTGCACGCCGTCCACTTCAAGGAAGAGGTCCGCCTCGCCCACGCGGACGCGTGTTCCCGCGCTGGCGTCGGTCACGGCGATGCGCTCCCCCGTGCCGCGGTCGCGCACGTCGAAGTTCACGCGCTGCGTCTCGCCATCGGGCACGGCCTGATAGCCAGCCTGGTGGAACTGGAGCCTGCCGAAACGGGACGTCTCCACCGACATGCTGTGATTCATATCCAACTGCGCCACCGTGATCTCCTGCGTCCGCGGATCGCGGACCTCCACCAAGCTGGAGAAGTACGCGGGCACGTTGCTATTGGGGTGCATCACCTCGTCGAAATCCAGCACGCGGACCCACACGTCGATCAGCGTCTCCAAGCGGTTGCGGTCGGTGATCTGCTGCTCAAGGGCCAACGGCTGGCTGATCACGGCGAGCTGCTCGCCCTCCGCCGCGATGAAGCGCCCCTCCGTCACGATCTTGCCATTCCACAGCAGGATCGCCTTGGCCACCATCGCCCCGATCACCGTCAGCATCCCGATATGCACGATCGTCGGCCCCATGCGGCTGACAAGGCCGCTATGGGCAAAGAACGCCTCGCCATCGCGCTGCACCCGCGTGAACCGCTTGCGCAGGGTGCGTTCCGCCTCGCCCACGCCGCCGGGCACCGCCACCATCCCGCGGGGTGAGGAGCCGTGCTCATAGTAGGTGGTGCCGCGCCGAAACTCGCGCTTCCACCAGATGCCGAGGCTCATTTTTGTCACATGCCACGTGCTCACGATCAGGTTGCTCGCAAACAGCAGTAGCAACGCGATGAACGCCGGATGCTCGAACACCATCGTCCGCGCCATCGGGATCGCATTGTCGCCCAGCGCCGCGTTGGAGGCGAAGCTCATCGTCCCCCAGATCGCCACCAGCCCAATGATCGCAAGGAGCGAGATGCCGAACTTGAGCGACTTGAAAACCCGCCACCCACGCAGGATCGCCGAATCTACGGCGTCCAGCACCCGGACGGTCCAGCCCTTCGAGTCTGTACTTTTTTTCACAAAGTCCGACCGCATTTTAACTCCGGCACCGGGATTGACCTCCCCGGGCGCCGCAACACTCATTCCAATATCCCCCCCCGTCAAGAGAGACAGGCGGTACGATCAGGGAGTGGGGAATCGGGAAGGGGGAAAGTTCTTCTATTGGTTCTACAGGTCGCATCGGTCCCATTTGTTCTAGGGGGCCGATCAGGATGCCCCACGCGCCTGTTGCTCCCCGGCCCCATCTCCCCACCATGGCTTCCATGAAAGCTGCCTACTATTCAGAGTTTTGCGGGCCGGTCTCCATCGAGACGGTCCCCGATCCCACGCCTCCGCCCGGTGGCGTGGTCCTTTCCGTGGGGGCCACGGGGCTGTGCCGGAGCGACTGGCACGGATGGATGGGTCACGACGCGGATATCCGCCTGCCGCACGTTCCCGGGCATGAACTGGCCGGCCGGATTGTCGCCGTTGGCAGGGACATCCGGCGCTGGAAGGTCGGCGACCGCGTCACGGTTCCCTTTGTCTCCGGGTGCGGGACGTGTCCCCAGTGCGCGGCGGGACACCAGCAGGTTTGCGACCATCAGTTCCAGCCCGGCTTCACCCATTGGGGTTCGTTCGCGGAGTTCGTCGCCCTCGACTATGCCGACGCCAACCTCGTGGCATTGCCGGAGGAAATCGACGACGTCACCGCCGCCAGCCTCGGCTGCCGATTCGTCACGTCGTTTCGCGCCATCGTGGATCAGGCTCGCGTTCGCGGCGGGGAGTGGGTGGCGGTGCATGGCTGTGGCGGAGTGGGTCTTTCCGCCATCATGATCGCGGCGGCGCTTGGCGCGCAGCCCATCGCCATCGACATCGCCGACGACAAGCTGGCCTTCGCCAAGTCTCTCGGCGCGGTGGCCACGGTGAACGCCTCGAACACCGATCCCGTGGAGGCGATCCGCGCGATCACCGGCGGGGGAGCGCACGCCTCCATCGACGCGCTTGGCAATCCCGCCGCCTGCATGAACTCGATCCTCGGCCTGCGCAAGCGCGGCCGCCACGTGCAGGTGGGCCTCCTCATTGCCGACCAGAGCCGCCCGCCGCTCCCCATGGACCGCGTCGTCTCCTGGGAACTCGAAATCTACGGCAGCCACGGCATGCAGTCCCACCGTTATCCCGCCCTGCTCGACATGATCCGCGCGGGAAAGCTCGCCCCCGACCGCCTCATCGGGCGGCGCATCTCCCTCGCCGACGTTCCCGCCGAACTGGTCGCGATGGATCAGTTCAAGGGAACGGGGATTACGGTGATTGAGGTGAGGTAGGCTCAGGCACGGGAGGTTGGCATCGGGTGGGATTCAGCCACCCTATGCCCCGCTTTTCCCTGCCTCTCACTTGTTGGCTTCCATCGCGTCGAACAGCGACTGCGGATTGATGTCGAAAGCAAACACCGCGCGGTGCTCGCCGGCCCTGTCGAGGATGGCGACGTAGGGAACGCGTTGGGCCCCGAAGGCAGCGGCGAGCTGGGGACTCTTGGCGGCATCTTCGAAGACGCAGACATACCCCGCTGCGCGGCGCTTGAAGTCGTCGGTGAGGAGTACGCCCGTCTCGAACTCGCGACAGCGGGGCACACTGTCGTGGCGGAAATAGACGATCATCGGTTTCCCCGCGCGGCGCGCCTGCTCCAGAACCTCGGTATAGGAGGTATTCCACCTCACATCCGCAGCGTTTCCCACTCCGGTTGTGGGCGCCTTTGTCCCCGGCGCCGCCGCGGAGGCAACCGCCACCGCGCCAGTCGGATAGGGGCGCGTCATCACGTGAATGCGGCGGTACTTCACGTCGGATATATACAGCCGCGTCCCATCGAAGGACATCACCGTATCGGCCAGATGCGTGTCTGGCCGGGCAGAATTAATCGCGGTGCGGCGGATGTTTCCGGTGCCCTCGACTTCCAGCAATGTGCTCCCGGGAATCGGTGTGATCAGGAGGCACCGAAGGATCGGATCGATGCTGATCCCCTCACCCGATCGCAGCTCACCATAGCTCTGGGAAATCTGGCGAAAGCGATATGCGCCCGGGTCCCACGGCGTCCCGCCGCCCCATGTCACGGCGCTCCCCTTGGCGACCCCAAAGATTCGCAGCGACTTTGGGTCCATCGCGATATCGCGGACATAGTGGAGTTCCGGCGGCTTGGCGACCAGGCCCAATTGGCGACCCGTGGCGGCGTCCAGAACGAGGATCTCTCCCCAATCGACAGCCATTAGCAGGTGCCGACCCAATACCTCCAGCCCCAGACAGCGCCGCCCGGGCTTCATCTCGCCCGCAATTCCGAACGAGGTGTCGGGCGCGCCATTCTCGCGGAACTTGCGCAGGAAGCAACTGGCTGGCTCGCCCGTGTCGCCACTGACGTAGAAGTTACCCTCCGCGTCGCAGGCGATCCCGCCATAGCCTCGCTGGGGTGCGAAGGACGTGCGGCAGAGTTCCAGCACCTCCGGCGTCGGCGAGGCTGGGTTGCGGATCAGTAGCGCCGGCAGATCCTTCGCGGGCTGATCCGTGGGCCCATTGTTGAAGGTCGCCGCAAGCAGATCCCCCCGCGGCGTGGAGGCAAGGAAGCTGTAGTTGTTTTCCGGAATCGCCAGCGGCGCCCCCGTCGTCCACTGGGCATGGGCGACCGAGCCCAGCGCAATGGCAGCGACCAAAGTGACGACCGATAAGGCAGTGAGACGCATCATGGAAACGACCCCCTGTGGCTTCGCCATGTTCTCGCCACGGCACTGTCACACAAAGGACGCTAACTGTGCCCCAGGCCGCTGGTCAAGTAGCATGGGGAGCGGTTGGCACCACACCCGTCACCGCCTATCGCGAGAGGAAGCCGTGAACCTTGCCCTTGGGCATCGCCTTGGTCCGGCTGAAAAACTCGGTTTCGGTAATCTGCATGGGCCAGTCGATGTTGATGTGCAGCCCTACGTCCGTGTCCAAGTCGGCGGGCGTATAGCCGATCGCTTCGAGCGCGAGAAGTTCTCCCAGGTCGCGCACCAACGCCTTGTGCGGATTCTTGACCTTGGAGTAGGCGGGCAATAACCGCGGCCTAAGTTCCGAAAAGAGGATTGTCTCCTCGTCGAGGAGCAGGTTCAGCAGCATCACCTTGCGGCCGGAAACCACGCGCTTGCGGGGTGACTGTAAGCGGCCAAACAGGTCCACCATCGTATTGCGAAAGAGCGCTTTCGCCACCTGCGTCCTGATCGCCTCGAAGAGTCGAAGGCACTGCGACTCCACGCCGCGAAGCCCGAATTCGATGAACGGAGTCAAGTCGGGACAAGGGCGTCCTGAACCCGCCCCACATCGTATCGAATCCAGTTTTCCGGCGCTCTGTAGGGGACTGTCATTTCCCGGCTCGCTTCCAACTCATTTCCGATTTCATTTCCAATCCTGCTCGGTCATAAAACCAATGCAATCAGGGAGTTGGGTATCGATCGGAGATCGAATTTCAAAAGTCAATTTCCACGTTCATTTCCATCCCGTTTCCCATCCCGTTTCAGTCGCCATTGCCCACAAACCGCCAGTGCCAAGGTTCCGAGATGTAACCCGTCAGGGCGACGTTCTCGTCGCGATAGGAGCGACGGAAGCCGAAGTGGCGGGCCGTGGCTTCTAGCCACATCCCCTGAGGGGTGCGGGCGAATTCAGCGGTGAAGGCGAACTTCTCCGCCGGGTCCGTCAGGTCCACCGTCGTGCCAAGCTGGTGCTCGCTATGGCCGGGGCGCGCGCTATAGCGCTGGCCGTTGCCGTCTCGCGCACAGGCCCGCTGGTACAGGTTCATCTGGTAGCTGCCGGACCGATACGCCGAGTTCAGCCGGATCGCCACGCCATCGGCCTGCGCGGCGGAGAGCATCGCCTCCAGCGCGGCGAGGGGTTCCTCGCGCAGCAGGTAGATGTGGCCACCCTGCTCGATGGCGCGGTGGATGGGGATCGGGGTCAGGTCGCCGGGCTCGTAGGTGATCGGCAGCCCCCACCAGCGATCCACGATCTCGGACCCGATGGGAAGATTCCCCTCGATCGCCACGTTGGCAGGATGGACGCGATGGAGCCCCGTCACCGAGACGAATCCCGCCTCGATCCCCAGCCATTCCTCGCCCGTGACCGGATGGATCGTCACGGGACCGGTTTCCACCAGATCGCCGGACGCGAGTTCCCCGATCTCTCCGGCGGAGGCATCCGGGCGGTCGCGCACTGCAAGGCTCTCTGCAAAGATGCGCCATGGCGCAGACGGCGGGGCGGCGATCATGGGGGGACTCCTCTAGCGGGTTGGCAACGTGCCACAGGGAAGCACCGGCATGAGGACTGTCAATTCCCGCGCCACGCCACGCGCCTTTTCGATGGACACCCCTTGCGTGGGATCGTTCCGATACCCCTTCGACAAGGGGAATGCAACCATGCCCGATGTGCCCGAGAAGCCGCCCGCGGCGAACGATTCGAGTTCGGACAACGCCCATGCCTATTGGCGCGCCAACGTCCGCCTGATTCTGGTACTGCTGACGATTTGGGCCGCGGTGTCGATCTTCGCGGGGATCATCTTCGTGGAGCAGCTAAACCGCGTCAGCATCGGGAATGTCCCCTTCGGCTTCTGGATGGGCCAGCAGGGTTCCATCGTCGTCTTCGTGCTTCTGATCTTCGCCTACATCAAGGGTGTTGATCGCATCGACCGGATCTATGGCATCGACGAGGACGAGAAATGACCGTCGAAGTTTGGACCTACCTCTTCGTTACAATTACCTTCATGCTGTACTTGGGGATCGGTTGGTGGGCCCGCGTATCAGAGAGCTCGGGCTTCTTCGTCGCCGGGCGCGGAGTCCCCGCCGTCGCCAACGGCATGGCCACCGCCGCCGACTGGATGTCGGCGGCTTCGTTCATCGGAATGGCGGGAATGATTTCCTTCCTCGGGTCCGACGGGTCCATGTACCTGATGGGCTGGACCGGCGGCTATGTGCTGCTGGCCCTGCTGCTGGCGCCCTACCTGCGCAAGTTCGGCAAGTACACGGTGCCCGATTTCATCGGTGACCGCTACTACTCCACCACCGCGCGCATCGTCGCCGTGATCGCGGCGATCTTTGTCTCCATGACGTATGTGGCCGGCCAGATGCGCGGTGTGGGCATCGTGTTTAGCCGGTTCCTTGGAGTTACCGTGGAGATCGGCGTGATCGTCGGCATGGTGATCGTCGCCTTCTTCTCAGTCCTGGGCGGGATGAAGGGCATCACCTGGACCCAGGTGGCCCAGTACATCATCCTGATCATCGCCTACCTGATTCCCTCCGTCGCCATTGCCTTTATGATCACGGGAATTCCCGTGCCCCAGTTTGCGATGGTCTTTGGCGATGTCGCGCCAAAGCTGAACGCCATCCACACCGACCTTGGGCTGGCGGCCTACACTGATCCCTTTACCACCAAGTCCCGGCTGGATGTGCTCTTTGTGACGCTGGCCCTGATGGCCGGCACCGCGGGGCTCCCCCACGTGATCGTGCGATTCTACACCGTCAAGAACGTCCGCGCCGCGCGCCAGTCTGGCTTCTGGGCGCTCCTGTTCATCGCCATCCTCTACACCACCGCCCCCGCGCTCGCGATGTGTACCCGCTACAACCTGATCCAGTCGCTCCACGGCAAGACGGTGGAGGAGGCCCAGAGCCTGGAGTGGGTCGCCAAGTGGGAGAAGACCAAGCTCCTCAAGCTGACCGACAAGGACGGCAACGGCACGCTGGACCTTCGCGCCAACAAGGCCGAGAGCGACATCGAGATCGACAACGACATCATCGTGCTCGCCACGCCCGAGATCGCCAAACTGGCCCCGTGGGTCATCGCCCTCGTGGCGGCGGGCGCGCTCGCCGCCGCCCTCTCCACCGCGTCGGGATTGCTGCTGGTGCTCTCCAGCACCGTCGCCCACGACATCTACTTCCGCCTGATCAATCCCCATGCAAGCGAGACACGCCGCGTCGGCGTGGGGCGCGTGATGGTGGTGGTCTCCGTGCTGGCCGCCGGCTACTTCGGCATCAACCCGCCCGGCTTCGTGGCCCAGGTGGTCGCCATGGCCTTCGGACTCGCCGCCGCCAGCTTTTTCCCCGCCATCCTGCTCGGAATCTTTGACAAGCGCATGAACCGCGAGGGCGCCATCGCCGGCATCATCGTGGGGCTTGTGTTCACACTCATCTACATCATCGGCGTCAAATGGCTCGGTTGGACGACCTGGTTCTACGGCGTCTCCGCGGAGGGCATCGGCACCGTGGGAATGTTCCTGAACTTCGCCGTCTCGCTCGTGGTTTCGCGCCTGACGCCGCCGCCGCCGCAGGAGATTCAGGACATGGTCGATTCCCTCCGCGACCCCCGCCACCCCGGCCCCGGCGTTATCCTGGACGAGGCGACGGAGTAGGGCAGAAAAGCCCACCAGTAAAAATTATCCATTGGTCGCTTGACTTTTTGTTGGGGGGGGGGACTCTCCGCCCAGACGAATACGTCGTAGGCCTCATCTAGGGAGTCAGTGAACATGAAGATAATCGCAACGTGGACCCTCACCCTACTACTCACCGCAGGCGCATACTCGCAGCCCGTCGAACCCTCGGGCGACTCTCCCCAGAGAGAGGCCCGGTTCCGCGTCATCTGGTCCGCCGCCGACGCGGTGCACCGTCAGGACCGGTATGCCGATTCCGGGCAGTTGTATAAGGACATTCTGGCGGAGTTTCCAACCTCCCAACGCGCTGCACTGCGCATCGCCGTTGCCCAGTCCAAGACCGACCAGCGCGCCGAAGCCCTAATGAAGGAGTGGTCAGATGTTTTTGCTTGCTAGGATGGTATTCTCACTCTGTTTCATTTTGGTTCTCAATGTGCCAGTTTGGGCTGATGGAATTGGGCAGCTCCGTTTCCTTGCGGCGGGATACAACTCCGATTCGCGTGAGGACCTTCTCAAAACATACCTCGCTCTCTATGGGGCTAGCCCTGAGACGAGTCGTCATGCGCTTTTGCCGGACACAGATGACGCGCTTGCGTTTGCCGACGATATTGCGACTACTGGAACTATAGTCGGCGATTTGGGGGTGGCTCTTTATATAATGAGGAGAAAGCATCCAGAGGCTCAACTCGCTCTCCGGACACCGACGGTCAGGCATGAGATCGCCCTCATTCAGTCTGTCGCGAGCAATTGCGAGTGGATCAACGGATTGGAACAGTTTCCGGCATGGTCGGCATCCGAGGATCTCGTCGCCCTCCTCTTGGCTGCGGCGGAGGGTCAGGTCGCGAGGCAAGATGTAATCGTCGAAATAGAGTCGTGGCTCGCAGTAAACCAACTTACACATCGCGACCAGGCAATCGTATTGAATCTACTTGCATTCGGCAATGCCCCTGCAGAGAGCTACCACTCTATTGCGTCCATCGAGGGCAGGTTGCCAATGAGCCACTTCATAAGCCTTTCCGGGCATTACATGGACAGTTCTGGACTGTACTTCTATCTGGACGATAGACTAGAAACTCTCCGGCAGTTAGGATATACAATGGAAGACACACAACGCCAGGACATTGCTTCGGCGGCCACAGTCATCTATCGGTCCCGCAATAATTACACGATACAGCGCTTTTGCGAGCGCCTCGTTGTGGAGGGCTTCGGTTCCTTTCATAACTATGAGGACGTTGTGGTTCAGGTCCTCCGTGAAGGGGACGCGTCAGCAAGGAAGGCGTTAGAGACGAGAGTGAAAAGAATTAGAGCCGCCTATGAGCCAGAGCTTAGAAAGTAGATATAGCACTGATAGGAACCTCCGACCTCTCCCCCAATTCTTGCTGTATATACACCTAGCAAGACCTAGCGGAGCAATACGGCCAC
>JBBQYG010000010.1:0-44078 GCA_038208905.1 Candidatus Sumerlaeia bacterium
GTGGGTGGGTGTGTGGTGGGGGGGGGGGGGGGGGGGGGGGGGGGGTGGGGGTTTGTTTGGTTGTTGGGCGGGGGGGGGCGGGGGGGGCGGGGGGGGGGGGGGGGGGGGTGGGGGGGGGGGGGGGGGGGGGGGGGGGGCAAATGCCCTTTGTCCCCTGGGCCGTCGCGCCAGTGAACATGGCGGCGGCCAAAGCCGTTGCCACGATCACTTTACCGACTTGCTTCAGGGCCGCGTGGGGGCGGACCGGAAGAGTCGCCAGGCTGAATTTACTGTGCATCTCTGATCGTCTCCTTCGTTTCTTCGAAATTTGTGGAGCCTTCCGCCCCTGCCACGTCTCCACCCTCGCATGTAAGGGTGCTTCACGGATCGTGGGCACTTTCCTGCCTAAGCTGGCATAACAAGTGACAAGGAGGGGGGGGGACCCTGCCAAGTAAAAGTCACCCGGGGGCGTTAAATCCGGGAGCTCCCGAGGGAGTTGGACCAGCCTATGCTGGAGGTAATGCGGTTTATTGGAAATTCTCCGGTGGGACATTATCCCCCCGGTCCCCGCTGCTCATGCAAGTGCCGAAGGACGAGCAGTCTGGCTATGTCCGAATTCCCTGATTCACGGCGGCAAAGACCCCGACTCGCCAACTGTTGATCGGCTTCCCGCGTGGCATAAGTCACCCCGCGGCCACCCGGGCGGCGAGTTTCCGGGTGGTTGCCGCCCCCTCGCCTCTGCCCCGGGCTCAGGCATAGGACTTGCCCCGGTGGCACCCGCGATGGGCACCTTCCGCCCTTGCGGAGGCGGCCTTGCGAGGCGCCCTTTCCCAACCCAAGTGCGATGGTGACTCGTTGAAACAGAACTCCTTCAAGGCGATCGGTATCCAGGGACTCGGCGTTTGCCTCCCCGACCGTATTCTCAGCAACGCCGACCTGGAAAAGATGGTCGATACCACCGACGAGTGGATCTACACGCGCACGGGCATCCGCGAGCGCCGCATCCTTTCCCCCGGCCAGGCCCCCAGCGAAATCGCCGAGGTGGCGGCCCGCCGCGCCATGGCCGATGCCGGCGTGGGGCCGGAGGATATCGACGGCGTCCTGTTCTGCACCTATACCCCCGACTACATGATGCCCACCTCCGCCTGCCTGATGCAGGGGCGCCTTGGGATTCCCGCCTGCATGGCCTTTGACATGAACGCGGCCTGCACGGGCTTCGTCTATGGCCTGCAAGCGGCCTATGCCCTCATCCGATCCGGCATGGCGCGGCGCGTCCTGGTGATCGCGTGCGACTGCGCCTCGCGACTGATGGACTACACCGACCGGTCGACGTGCATCCTTTTTGGCGACGGCAGTGGCGCCGCCATCGTCGGCGAAGTTCCCGAGGGCCGCGGCATTCTGGGCAACTTCGCCGGGTGCGACGGCAAGGGCGGCACGCTGATCTGCCAGCCCATCGGCGGCAGTGCCCATCCCCTCACCGCGGAAAACTTCGCCAACAAGGACCGCTACATCCAGATGAACGGGCGAGAGGTCTTCAAGTTCGCCGTCCGCATCGTGCAGGACGCGATGGACAAGGCGCTGGAGGACGCGGGGATGCAGGCGTCGGAGATCGACCTCCTCGTGATGCACCAGGCCAACATCCGCATCATCCACGCCGCCATGGAACGCTATGGCTTTGGCCACGACCGCGTGGTGATCGACATCGAGAAGCACGGGAACACCTCCAGCGCCAGCATCCCCGTGGCCCTGGAAACCGCCCGCCAGGAGGGTCGCCTGAAGCCCGGCACCACTTGCGCCTTTGTGGCGTTTGGCGCCGGATTGACATATGCGGCCAGCATCGTGAGGTGGTAGTCGGCGCCGGGCATCCCCGTCTCAGCACAATCAAGCAACAGGACACAGCATGAAGAAGATCGCCTTCCTTTTCCCCGGCCAGGGGAGCCAAGCCGTTGGCATGGGCCGCGACGCCGCACAGCTCGGCGGGCAGCCGGTGTTCGACGCCGCGGACGCGCAACTCGGCTTCTCCATTACGCCCCTCTGCTTCGAGGGTCCAGAAGACGAACTGAAGAAGACGGAAAACACCCAGCCCGCGCTCTTCGTCTCCAGCGCCGCCACGCTCGCGGTGCTCGCCGCGGCGGGAATCCGCCCCCACGCCGTGGCGGGTCATTCGCTGGGCGAGTACACGGCGCTGTATGCGGCGGGATGCTTCGACTTTGCCACCGGGCTTTCCCTCGTCAGGACACGCGGAGAGGCCTTTGCCGACGCCGGTCGCGTTCGCAAGGGCGCCATGGCCGCGATTCTCGGCCTTGATATCGACACGGTGCAGCGCGTCTGCGCCGAGGCCAGCACCGGCGGAGAGATCGCCGTCCCCGCCAACATCAACGACCCGGCCCAGATCGTCATCTCCGGCGATCCCGACGCGGTGGGGCGCGCCTGCGAAGGCGCCAAGGCCGCCGGGGCCAAGCGCGCCCTGCCGCTCCCCGTTAGTGGCGCGTTTCACTCTCCCCTCGTCGCGCCCGCGGGCGAAATCATGCGCGACGCCCTCGCCAGTGCCACGATCGCCGCGCCCAATTGCCACTTCGTCAACAACGCCGACGCCGCGCTGCTCACCGATCCCGAGGCGATCAAGGACTCCCTCGTACGCCAGGTGACCGGAAGCGTGCGCTGGGTCGAATGCGTCGAGCAACTCGTCAAGGTCGGAACGGAGGCCTTCGTCGAGGTCGGCAGCGGCAAAGTCCTCAGCGGCCTCGTCCGGCGCATCGCCAAGGACATCCCCTGCCACACCACCGAGAACGCCGCCGCCATCGAGAAGGCAATCGCGGAACTGCGCGGCTGAACTGGAAAAACCAAGCGCTGCAACCAGATGGACACAATGGACCCGGTCAACGTCAACACAGTCCATCAAGTCCATCCTGTCCAGACGCCCCTAGGGCTTATCCATCCACTCCCTGCTGCGCTCGCGAAAGTGCGCGGGCGAGCGGTCGATCTGGTCGGGGAACTTCATCGGCTGGTACTTCTCCTTCTTCATCTCCGCCATCAGGTACTCGATGGCGCGGTCGAGTTGCGGGTCTCGGCCGGCGACCTCGTCGTCCGGGGAATTTGACACTTCATAGCCCGGGTCGGGCTCGATGCCATAGTTCTCGATGCCATAGCCAAGCTCCGCATCCATGAACGCGAACTCCGGCACGTTCATCCCGCCGCCGTCCACAAACCGCGTGGCAAAGCGGATCCCCACCACGCCGCCCCAGGTGCGCTCACCGATCAGCGGGCCCAGCCCGAACTTGCGGAAGCTGCGGGAGAAGATGTCTCCGTCGGATCCGCACCGGTCGTTGATCAGCGCCGCCATCGGTCCCTGGAACACGCGGGATGGATACGTGTTGGCGAACTCGAAGTTGCGCGGCTTCATCATGGCATAGAACTTCTCGCTCAGGCGGCGGATCAGCATCTGGCTCACGTTGCCGCCGCCATTCCAACGCACGTCGATCACCAGCGCCTTCCGGTCGATCTGGGAAAAGTAGTCGCGAAAGAACGCCTGCAATCCATCGGTCCCCATGTTCGGTATATACACGTACCCGATCTGGCCATCGGTCTTCGCCGCCACGTATTCGCGGCGCCCCTTCACCCACTCGAAGTAGCGCAGTTCATCCTCGCTGGAGAGCAGCGTCACGCGGTACTCCTTCGTCTTCGCCAAGTCGCGAACCGGCGCGATGCCCAGAAGCACGTCCTTGCCCGCGAGGCCCCAGAAGTGCGACAGCGGATCCACGTCCGCCGTCACGGGCTTGCCGTTCACCGTCAACAGATAGGAGCCATCGGCGACGCCCTCGTTGAGTTCGTTGTTGAAGGGGCTTCGCGCCTTGGCGTTCCAGCGTTCCCCGCGGAGGATGTGCTCAAGCCTCACGGTGTTGCTCGTCTCGTCCACGGCGAAGTTCACGCCCAGCAGCCCCGTGGAGACGGTGCGCCCGGTTGGCGCGTCGCCATTTCCCGAGACGTAGGTGTGGCCGTGGCCCAGCTCTCCGATCAGGTTGCCGATCAGGTCCGTCAGTTCCTGGCGTATAGACACGCGTTCCACCAGCGGCGAATAGGTCGCGGCCGTCGCCTCCCAGTCGTTCAGCGCCATCTTCGGGTCGTGGAAGAAGTCGCGGTTGTAGCGCACCGTCTCGCGGAATATCTGGCGCCACTCCTCCACGGGGCGCGTCTCGATGTGAATGCGCGAGAGGTCCGGCGACGGATCGTCGTCGCCGGGCTTGTCCGCCGAGGCCTTGGAAACGGTGATCTTCTCCTCCGCCAGCACCGCGATATGCTCGCGATTGCGAGAGATCGCATAGCTGGAAACCTTCGCGGCAAAGGTCTTCGGCTCGGGCTTCTCCTTCGTGTGGTCATACACGCGGAGCAGCGTCTCCTCGCCGGTGGAATCAAGGTAGAACACCCGCCCCTTCGCCGCGCGCAGGCCGCGATACTCGCCTGAAGCCATCGGGAATTCGATGTGGCGATTGGCGATTCCCTCGAAGGCGATCTTCACCTCCACCTTCTTGTCTTTCTCCTCGTCCTTCTCCTTTGTGGCAAGCGTCGCGGTGGTCTCGTCGTCGTCGCCGCTGGTCTTCTTCTTGTCCTTTTTCTCCTTCTTTTCCTTCTCCTCCTTCGCCTTCTTCTCGTCGTCCTCCTCATAGGGATCGCGCTTGAGGAAGGGGTTCTTCGATTCCTGGTCCAGGAGGATCGCGTAGATACGCGTCGGATCCACCATCACCGTCTCGTACTCGAATGCCGCGTCCTGGCGGTTGAACGTCCGGTTGGAGAGGTAGTACAGATGCTTCCCCTCCGGATCCCACGTGGGGGAAAAGCTGTCGAACATTCCATCGGTCACGGCGCGGTTCTCGCCGCTTTTCGTGTCGTGGATATACACGCGGGAGTATTCGTTCCGCTCTGTCCGCGCATAGGCCAGCCACCGGCTGTCGGGCGACCACTCGTAGTCGCGGATTTCCCACACGGGCCCGCGATCCACCAGGGTCAGCGTCTTCGTCGTCAGGTTGGTCCAGTACAGCGTCCCGCGCTGGTCCGCGAACGCCACCGCGCTGCCGTCGGGCGAGGCCGCGATGCGGAAGAACGGCTGAAACGTCCCCCGCGTCGCATCGGCGGGATCGGTGATGCGCTCCTCGTTGGCGCCGGTGCGTGCCTCGCGCGCATACACCTCGTAATCGCCGCTGGCGTCGCTGAAATAGGCCAGCTTGTCGTCCTTCTCTCCGGCAAAGGCCACCACGCGCTCGCGGGAGTTGGGGCTCGCCGTCAGCGGCACCACGCGGCCCGACTTCACCGGCACGTTGAACAGGTCCCCGCGCGCCGCCACCAGCAGCTTGCGCCCGTCGTTGGAGATTGCGAAATCGTCCAGGAACTTCGCCGCGGGGGGAAGCTGTGGGCGCGTCTTGGAGCGGTCTGTCGAGAGCGCGATGTCGATCTTCCTCGCCTCGCGCCTGCCCATGTCGTATAGATAGATATCCGCACCATGCTGAAACACCACGCGGTCCCTGCCGTCGGTCTCGGGAAAGCGCACGTCGAAGTCCGCCAGCTTCGTCTCCTGCCGCAGATCGGCGCCCTTCAGGTCCGTGGACCACAGGTTCATGCGCCCGTCGCGTTCGCTGGCAAAGACCAGCCGCTCGCCCACGAACATCGGATTCAGGTCGTTGCCGAAGTACTTGGTCACCTGCGTGAATGTTCCCGCCGCCAGGTCGCCGATCCACACGTCGTCGGCCAGGCCGCCGCCATAGCGCTTCCACGTCCGCGTCTGCACATAGTTCCGGTTGAAGGCCACCATCTTTCCATCGGCGGAAACCGTCGCATAGCTCGACGTGCCGATGGGAAACTTCCGCGGCACGCCGCCCTTCGCGGGCACGGCCCACGTCTCGCGGTCGAACCTCGGGTGCGACCGCGCCGTGAAGTGCAGGATCTCCGCGCCGTCCGGCGTCCACCCGCTCGGCACATCGGCCCCCGGGTGCCACGTCAGCCGCGTTGCCGAGCCCCCCGCGATGGGGATCGCATAGACATCCAGATTGCCGTCGTACTCCGCCGCAAAGGCCACCGTCTCGCCATCGGGAGAGATTCGCGGATGCGTCTCGATCCCCACATCCGACGTCAACCGCGTCGCCACGCCGCCGGCAACCGCCACGCGCCACAGATCGCCCTCCGAAGCGAACACCACCACGTCGCCGTGGATGTCGGGGTGATTGTAGTACCCCGCGTGCTGGGCGGGGGCCCACCCCACGGCGAGCAACACGAGCAGTAGGATGCGGGACATTATTGACGGTATTGACCGGGCGATCATGCGAGACTCCGTTGACGGACAGTGATTGCGCGCCAGAATCCGCCCCGTGCCGCTGGCCGCAAGGAGGAAGGGCGGGCCCGGATTGTGCTCCGCCCGGGGCAGTTCCGCCACGCCACCGCGCCGAAAGCCCCGCATGTTCTTCCTCATCATCTTCAGCATCCCGCTCGCCACCCTTCTCTTCTGGTACCTCGCCGACCGGCGCCTGCGGGCGCGGAGGCATCGCCAACTGGTTGCCGCGCGGTTGGGGCTGGCGGTGTTCATGGTGTTCCAGATTGGCTTCTTCGCCGCGATCATCTTGTCGCGGAGGATGGGCTGGGGGATCGACATCCCGCTCCCCGCCGCGGTGGTGGGGTATGTGTGGTTTCTGGCGGTGCTGCCGGTTGTTGTGATGCCGCTCTGTGTGGTTCTATTGGGCGAGGCATTGGTCGCGGGGGCGCGCTGGGTGCGCAGCCTGCGCGCGGAGCCGAGACAGCCGACGCCGCAACCCTCGCGGCAGGCCACCCTCACTCGGCGAGAGATGCTCAGCCTGTGCATCGCCGCCACGCCGCCGCTCCTGACCCTCGCGGGCGCCGGGGTCGCCGCCGGAGAGATCAACGACTTCCGCGTGCGATCCATTGACGCTCCCATCCCGGGGCTGCCCGCCGCGCTGGATGGCTTCCGCATCGTTCACCTCAGCGACACCCACGTCGGGCGCTTCACCGGCGGGCCGCTGCTGGACCGCATGGCCGACGCGATCAACGGGATGGACGCCGACCTGGTGGCGGTCACGGGCGACGTGATCGATCAATCCATCGGCGACTTGCCGGAGGCCACCGCGATGCTGACGCGGCTGACAGCGCGGCATGGCGTGTATGTGTGCGAGGGAAATCACGACCTCTTCGAGGGACGCGATAAGTTCGAGTCCGGCGTGCGCGGAGCGGGGCTCAACCTGCTGCTGAATTCGGGCACCATCATCGAGTCGCGCGGCCACCGCATCGAGCTGCTGGGCCTGCGATGGGGCGTTCCCGGCGGCGGACGCGGCGCGGCGCTGGAGGAGAACATGGCCGCGATCGCGGCGGTGCGCGACCCGCGCGCCGACGTCTCGATCCTCATGGCGCATCATCCCCACGCCTTCGACCTGGCCCAGACGGCGGGAATCGCCCTGACGCTCGCGGGGCACACCCACGGCGGTCAACTCATGCTGTTCCCGGGATTCGGCGTGGGGAGTATGATCTTCAAGTATTGCAGCGGGCTCTACCGCGCCGCCGGCGCCGCGCTGGTGGTCTCCAACGGGGCAGGAAACTGGATGCCGCTGCGCATCAATGCCCCGGCGGAGATCGTGGAGGTCACTCTCCGCCGCGCCGCGGACGCCGCTACAGCTTGACGCGCCCGGCCAGATCCTCCGTCGCGTGACGCAACTCGTTCTGATACTCCAGCGGTCCCACCGACTTCACGACGGCCGCGCTCTTCTTCTCGCGCAGGTAGGTCATCACGCCCGTCAATTCCTTGCCCCCCTCCGTGGTCCCCTTCGCAAACACGCGCACATAGCGGCGCTCGCCGACCTCGTGATACTGCACGCTCGTCAGGCGACCGTTGGGAATCGAGCGCAGGAAGCGGCGCTTCTTCTGGTCCGCGTCGTCGCGCAACGACCGCGGCGGAGACGGATCGACCTCCACCGTGAACACCCCGCCCGGCACCGCGGCGATCGAGTGGTCCACATACCCCGCCCCCTGCTCCAGGACGCGCGTTCCCTGCGGCGTCACATAGTGCACCGGCCCGATCGTCACCTCCTCATAGCTGTCAAAATCCCTTACCGTGGGCTTGGAGCCAACGGCGCAGCCCCCCGCCACCAGCACGGCGGAGGCCAAAAGGATGGTACGGGCGAGTCGATTCGCGAACCTGGCAGTCATGGGGACGCTCCGGTGGGAGACGGGGATGAGACCTTTTGCAAACCTTCCGGCAGCGGGCGCGGATGGCCAAGGGAAAAGGGGAGGGGTGCGCGGGTTGGACTACCCTCGACGACTGGATTCAATGGCGACAACGGCTCTGTCGAGCTCAATGACAAGTGGTGGCAGGTCCATCGCGACGGTATACTCAGGAGGGAAAGGTCCACCCGATCATAGCCATGCACGATCCGGTGTCGCTCATGGGCCCGAAATCGTCGCGCAAAACCGACCCAAATACTGAGAGCTTCGCAATGCCGTTCCTTCGGCAAAATGCCGCGACGGACTCGAAAGGGATGGCAATCGGCAGAGCCTTCATGGCCCCGAAACTAGGGCCAACCGATCCGCCCTGACAAGGAAATCGAGAGTCGTTGGCAACTTCTACGCCGCCTCCAGCGTAAACAGCGTCAGCTCCCGCCTCACGTTGAAGCGTATCCGCCGCAGGTACCCGAGGCCTGGGCTGATATACAGCCTCCGCCCGGGGCCCACGTCGAGCTCGCCCCGCGCATAGCGACGGTTCTTCACCGGCAACTGAGGCGGTGGCAGGAACGGCGGCTTGCATTGGCCGCCGTGGGTGTGGCCCGCCAGAATCCATCCCCGGTAGTCCCCCCAGATGTCCAGATCACAGGCGTCCGGGTTATGGCACAGGGCAATCGTCGGCGCCAGCCGGTCGCGCCTTGCCATCACGTCGGACCCAGCCCACCGCGGAGACCACAGATCGCCAAAGCCCACGATTTGCAAGCCCCCGGTCTTGACAGCTTCGTTGCGCAGCACCGTCGCCCCCGAGTCGCGAAGCACACACGCCACTTCCTCGGCCAGGGCCTCGTTGCTCCACCCAATACCATAGTCGTGGTTGCCCAGAATCGCGTACACTCCCAGCGGAGCTTTTGGCAGATGCGGCAGCACCCGCCCCGCCGACCGGATGGCCTTCGGCCAATGCGCCTCCGTGATATCCCCCGTCACCACCACCATGTCCGGATCCAGCCGGGCCGCCCTAATCCAGCGAGCGAATCAGAAACCGCGGGTCCACGATGGGCCCGATGTGCAGGTCGATGATTTGCAGCAGCGTTCTCCCCACCAGCCCCTCCGGCAAACCCTCCACCGGCAACGGCCTACGCGCCACACGCACCCAATGGGGCTCGACCTCGAACGTGTACCCCACCACTCCGGCCGCTCCCGCGACTCCAAGACCCAGGGTGGCGAGAAAACGTCGGCGGGTGATGCGGGGGAGGGGCATGGTTCAATCCTTCCGATGAACATCCGGAGAGCTCGTCGCCGAAGCGACAAAAACCACGGCCTGCCAGAGCAAAGGTGTCACGAGATCCTTTTCGGATGGCCGCCATTCTGAATACCTGACGCCCCCGATTGCCCACAATCCGACCCCGGGGTCTGGGCCGAGGTGGTCGCCAACTGTGGACAAACGCCCACCCCCAATGTCTATTTTATGGATTTTTGGCCTTCAAGTCTCATGGTGGGCCGCTACGTGGCACTGATCGTGCTGTCTCGGTATTTATCGTTACAGAAGTCGATGTCATCCCGACAGCAAGCCACACCCCCCAATGAAGCGTCTTGAAGTTCCATCAAAAAGCCTCGTGGTCGATTGCAGGACCAACTCCCCCGTGGGAGAGGGGCTTCTGGCGTCGGGCCTGAACATCCCGATGCTGTGCGGCGGCAAGGGGATGTGTGCCACCTGTCATGTGATCATCGTAATCGGGGCAGAGAATGTGTCCCCCGTCGAGTCCCGCGAGGAGCGCACGCTTGGCCTGCTGACGGGTCGCGTCCCCGGGTCCCGCCTAAGTTGCCAGGCCCGCATCCATGGCGATGTCCAAGTCAAGCTGCCGGATGCCGACTACATCTCCCATGTGGAGGAGTTGACCGCGCGGATCGGCACCCGGGCCGAGCGCGACATCCTCCACGGCATGAACGGCAAGGTCCTCGTCCGAAAGGGCCAGGTCATCACCAAGTACGTCCTTACCCGCATCAACAGCAAGTAGGCGACATCCGAATCGAGGCAAGCAGCATGGGCATCACACTGCAGGCCGGGGAAACAACCCGGCACAACTTCTACGACCCCGAGGACTTCTTCAGCGCCAACCCCGAAACGGGCGAAATCCGGCGCCGCGACGGGGAGCGCGTGGTGGCCGTCTCCGAGGACTTCATCGCGGCGCTCCTCGCGGGCACGGCGCAGGAGGTCGGCGAGGAGGCGGCCCGCGCCATCCTCTACCAGACGGGCTATCGCTGGGCGCTGAAGGACATGAAGACGTTCCAGCGCAACATCGAGGCGGAGTTTGGAAACACCAAGCTGACCGATATGCACCTGGCCTTTGTGCTGGAAACCTGGTGGTGGCCGCTGACGACGCAGGGATGGGGCGGCTGGAAGTACGACTTTGCGATGAAGAGCCAGGGTCTGGTGACCATCGACCTCTACGACTCGGTGATCGCGCGCAGCCTGGAGCAACTCGGCAAGCCGGTGTGCTACTGGTATGCGGGACTTTTCAGCGGACTGATCACGCACCTGAGCCGCAAGGAACTGAACTGCATCGAAATCCAGTGCTATGCCAGCGGCCACGACGTTTGCCGCTTCATGGTGGGACAGGACAAGCGCATCAACGCCGCGGCGTTCTGGGTCGAGGAGGGCGCCACCGCCACCGAGATCATCAACAAGCTCGGGTAATTCACGGAAAGACTCTCAAATGATCTTCAGGTTTCCGGAGGCGGCCGCAATCCGCCGACTCGCCGCCAGCCTCTCCACCAGCTTGACGGCCACAACGGCCGACACGGGCGCGTTGGATCTGGCAACCAGCTCGCGCCTGTACCTGCGGCGACTCCCGTGGTCGGGGCTCACGCCCCAGGCCCCCCGCTTTGCGCCCGTCGACGAGTCCACCGTGGGGCAGTTCTTCGCACAGTTCAACTATGCGGGCGCGACGCGCGCGCAGGCCGAGGCCGTCAAAATCGACGCCGACGCGCCGCGCAGCCCGGGCGCCGTTCGCCGCTACCAACTTATGACCCCGCCGCCCGGAGGATTCGCCAAGTGAACATTCTGGAAGAGACCCGTAAATCCGACCCCGGAGCCTATCTCTCCCCCGAGCAGCTGGCCGAGCTGGAGAAGATCGACCACCTGATGGCTGCGCGCGTGCGATCGGCCCGCAAGGCCCAGCAGATGGAATCGGTCGTGCTCAAGAACGTGATCGAGCCGATCCTCAAGAAATTCGACTTTGCCGCCAACGCATCCTTCCACCGCGAGAAGTGCTATCGCGACGTGGGCATGGTCTATCGCCACTGTGTCTTTGCGATGTTGAGCGACGACATGGAGATGCTGGAAAACAAGCTGCTTTTCTGGCTGAGGAAGATCCTGCAAAGCCAGAACTTCCCCCAGGGGAACGAGTCCATCCGTTCCACCTATGCGCTGCTGCTCAAGGAGACCGAGCGCCAGCTTCCGCCGGAGGAGTTCCGGTTGTTGAATCCCTACCTGGCCCGCGCGGCCGCAATCCTGCCGAGCTAGGCGAGCCCCCATGCAAACCGTCCCCTTCTTCGAGTTAGACTACTTCCGCCATGACCTGCGCGCCGGCACGGTGTTCAATCGCTCCGGCACGCGCCAGTGCTTCATGCCGAGCGAGATGATCGCCGCCCTGATGGCGGTGATGGAGGAGGAGACCGGCCCCGCCTGGCGTGAGATCGTTGCCCGCGTCGGTCGCCTGTGGGGGCGCCGCGTCGCGCGCCGCTATCAGCGCGAACTTTCGGATTTCTACAACCGCCCTCTCCACGAAATGCCCATGAGCGAGCTGATCGTCCTGCTCGAGGGATTCTTTCGCTACCACGGGTGGGGACTGCTCAAGCTGGACCTCTCGCTGGCGGAGCGCGGCGTCATCCAGGCGCGGCTCGAAAACAGCGCCTTCGTCGAGATCATGGGTGTCAGCGATGGGCCCGTGGACTACATCGTTTGCGGGCTGCTGGCGGAATTCCTCAATCAGGTGTCGGAGCGCACAGACATCGAGTGCGTCGAGACGGAGTGCGCCTCCCATGGGGCCTCGTCGTGCCGGATGATCATCGCCATTTCCAGCCGCATCGACCTGATTCGGCGAGACCTTGCAAGCGGCGGCGCCGGCCACGACACGCTGCTGGCCGACCTTCTGGTCTCCACAGTGCAACTCTCCGGGGGTGATCGCGTCTATGCACCTGACACTACCCGAATCTCCTAACTACGCCAGCGGCGACGTCCTCGGCGCCGGCACCGAGGGAGAGGTGCGCCGCGGCGTGTGCCTGCGCACGGGAAACGCGGTTGCGATCAAGCGGCTGTTTGGCAGGCGCGGCCACGCGTTCTATCAGGAACTCTCCATCCTCACGCGGCTTCAGCATCCCAACGTGGTCAGGCTGATGGACTTCCACGAGGACGGCGCGAGCCGCTTCCTGGTCTACGAGTTCTGCGCGGGCGGCAGCCTGCTGGATCTGCTGCACAGCGGCGAGGAGCTAACTCTCGCCGGGTTCCTGTCCCTTGGCCAGCAAGTCGGCGGGGGGCTCGCCGCGATTCACGCCATCGGCGCCTGCCACGGAGACATCAAGCCCGCCAACGTGCTGCTGGATACGGCCGGCGATGCCCCGCGATGGAAGATCGCCGATTTCGGCGTGGCGCTGGATGGCAACCGGCCCGCCACGCGGCTTGGATATACACCGCGATACGCCGCGCCAGAACGCCACGAGGGGCGCCTGTTCCCCGAGTCGGATATCTACGCCCTGGGCGCGACGCTCGGCGATTGCCTGTTCAAGATGGACAGCGAAGACAACGGCCCGCTGGCCGGGGTACGGCGGGAATTGGAACTGTTTTTGTCGGCCATGATGTCTCCCCTCCCTGGGGATCGCCCCACGCTGGGCGCGGTTCTGGAGGAGTTCTGGCGCCTGGACGCACAGCGCCTCATCACCATGTTCGGCGATGCCTTGGGCGACGCCGAACCCATCTCTCTGGGAGGATTTGCCGGATGATCGCACAACTGTTCAGGGGATTTCTGGGCCGTGGCGGGAAAGTGACTCCCGCTCCGCAACCCGTCCGCATGGATGACTTGTTTGCCGGCTCGGACGCGGCGGAGTACGACGAGCAGGGCGGCTTTCGCCCATCCATGATCGTGATCGCGCCGCGCATCGCGGAGGCCGATTTCGCAAATTTGGAGGCCTCGCTTCCGCCCGTCGCGCTGCCGCCGACGGATCGCTTTCCCATTCCCGGGACCAAGTCCTACCCCACAGGCACCGCGCCAGCCGACGACGATGATCGCGGCTGGGGCGGCCTTAACTTCGGAGACTGAACCGTGATCCTCATTGCCGTTTGCAGCGCCAAGGGCGGAAGCGCCCGCACCACCACGTGCGTCCGCCTGGCCCAGGCCCTCAACGCCGCCAGGATCCCCACGGGGATCGTTGATCTGTCGCCGTATCCCTCCGTCCAGTTCATGCTGGCCCCGGGCGATGCGATCCCCGTGATCGGCGGGCGCGCCGCCACCACGCCGATCGCCGCGCGCAGCATCGTCCGCCCCTACGAGGAGCGATGCTCCTGCCTCCTGATCGACACCTCGCGCCTGGACGATCCCGCGATCTTGCCGTGGCTCCCGCTGATGAATCACTTCCTCGTCACCATGAAGATCGACAAGAACTCGGTCCGCGCGATGCCCAGCATCTGGGACTCCTTCGACACATGGAAGGCCATCAACCCGGAACTGAAGTTTCTCGGATTTCTCCCCACCTGCGTGGAGCCCTCCCAGCAGGCGGTGGTTCGCGGCTTGCGCAATCGCATGGAGGAGCATTTCCTTCCCGTGGCGATTCCGCGGAACGATGTGGAGCGACTTGGCCCCGAGCTTGTGACGCGCGGCGCCGAGTGGGACACGCTCGCCGCGCACCTGCGGCAGCGCGCCTCGCTGAAGCAGATCCTTCCCGAGCCCGCGCGCAACACGGAGAAGGGCCTCGTCACTCGCATGTGGAAACTTGCCGCATCGGTCCTGGGGCCCAAGGTGAGCGTCGTCACGGAGGCGGCGCGATGACACCCGATATCCAGATCGTTGTTGTATGCAGCCATCGCGGCGGAGCGTGGAAGTCCTCCGTTTCCGCGGGCCTTGCGCTGGAGCTTGCGCGCGGCGGAATCGCCGTCGTGATCGTCGATCCCGCCAAGGCCGGCGGACTCTCCACGTTTGACTCCCCGGATTTTCGCGGGCTCTCCACCGACCATGGAAAGGGGCGCTCACACGACCGCTATCCACTCAGCGTCGTCCACCTCCCCGAAGTTCTTTCCTCCGAAAGGCCGGGGCCCAAGCTACGCTCTCTCGCGATGGAACTCGGCGCCGCCGTCGTGATCGTCGATCTTCCCACCGCCGCCAGCGCGGAACTCGCCAGCCTGTTGCGCGACACGCACGTCGCCATCGCCACGGTCCCCGTCGATGCCGTCTCATTCCGCGCGCTGCCGCCGTTCCTGGAACTGCTTAAGGAACAGCGCACGATGCCGGGCCGCTCCTTCGCTGTCCGCGCCGCCATCGTTGGCGCGGAGGAACAATCGCCCCGCATGAAGGAACTCGGCCGCGTTATCGGCGAGCACCTCCAGCCGATCCTGCTGCGCGCGTGCCTGCCGGTTGACGAGGAATACGGCGCCCTGATCGCGTCGGGCTCCTTTCCCCCGGTGCAGGATCCCGGCACGCCGATGGCGCTGGCGCTGGAGCAACTTGAGGGCGAGGTCCGCTCGATCCTTTCCCTCCACGCGCCCGTCCCCGCATGACAGCGACCATCGCCCCGGGTATCGGCATCGCGGAATCCATCACCCGCGCCACGCTCGACCTGCTCTCGCCGTTCCGACCCGCGGAGCTACCGGTCGATCCCGATTTCGCAACCCGCCGCGGAGAGCGCATCGCGATGGAGCTGCGCTTTCAACGCTTCGACGTGGAGGGAGTCGGCGAGCTGCGGTGGACCACACTCACCAGCGCGCGGGCCGACATCGTTGCGCTCATGCTCTTTCCCAACGAGCCCCAGGCCCTGCCCATCTTCGCCTCCGAATTTGTCGTCATCGCCGGGCGCTGCAAGGCCGCCGTCGTGGACTTCCAATCCGTCGCCACCAACGCGGAACGCCGCCGCCTCCACTCGGAGCCCCTGCGCGCCATCGCCCCCGCCTACGCCGCGTGGCGCGCGACGGAACTCCCCGCATGGTGCGCCGACCACTTCACCCCCCACGCCATCGCCGCCCTGGCCGTTGACATGGACGACATCGGCGCGCTGTTCCAGGGCTACCACCGCTACCTTGCCACCTACACCCGCCTCGCCCACGCCACCGGACCCCACCCCGCGCGCGACACCGCCGAACTCCGCCACTACAAACACCACCACATCACCCACACCCCCGGCCGCCCCATGATGTCCGCCGCCCTTGGCGCGCAATGGACGGAGCGGTTTCTGGTGGAGGGGATGTATGCGTAGAGCGGCCGAGGCAGACTGCAAACCGATGCGATGGACTCGTTCTCGAAAGTCCTGCCGCATTCCAAGGTAGCTTGGGCGTCTCGCCCGAGCCCCGTCGGCATCTGGGGTTCCACGTGGCCGCGTCTTGCGAGCGCGCGGGCGAGACGCCCACGCTACTCTCTACGGCGTTCCCAATCGCGACGCGACTTTGGAGAACCAGTATAAAAGGAAGGTCTCACCGCCCACCCCCTCCAAGAAATCCTCCACGGCGTCCTTGGCTTCCTTGAGGCCGAGGCCCTTGGCGGCGCGGAGGGCTTTGATGGCGGCGATCTTGTCACCGGCGAGAGCGAGGTTGGCGGCTTCGGGGGGGAAGGCGTTGTCGGGCTGGGGGGTGGTGGCGAGGCCGAGGTGGCGGTTGATGGTGTCGAGTTGGGCCTCGATGCGGGCGAGGCGGGCGAGGATGCGGCGGTCGTCGTAGGAGTTGAAGAGTCCCATGGTTGATCGGCCTCGTAGAGGTTGAGCGCCGTGCCGCCCTTGAGTGCGAACTTCCCCTCCAGGTATGGATGGCGCATCAACCCGTCCAACAGGTCCATGAGCCAGAGGACCTTCTCCACATGCTCTGGCCGGAAGCCCGAGTCGCGGGCGACTCGCGACACCTTCTCCCTCGAGTGGATCAAAGGACTTCCGCCCAGCCGCGCGCGTGGATGCGCTGGGGCACGATCAAGTTCCAGCGATGGTGGAGCACGCCGTGCTCCCTGTGGGAGCGGTTCAGATAGACGGGCGAGCGGGGAACCATTGCGGAGAGCTGGTCGAAGGCGGACTCGGGGATCATCCATTGCTCGCGGTGTTCCTCCAGGAACCATCCGACGCGCGCGGCGGTCGTTCGGCTCGCGAGGTTGAGAGCGTGCCGCACAACGACCTTGGGATCGACGAAGCCCGCGCCATCGAATGGTCGCCAGACTTCCTCCCACCCCCCACCGAACTCGGGGCGGTCAAGCAGGTCCACCAAGGTGCGCTCCAGACTGGTCACGCGAAGCGTGGCGCCGCGTTCCTCTCGCGATTCAACGGCGAAAAGTCGCTTCTCCGCCGAGTCCAGGGCGCGGGGAAAACGAGCGGCCCGATAGGTGATCCCGGCGTGGCGGAAACTCTTGGCCTTCGTGGTGGTCAGTATGCTGCGGACATTGCCGAGGCTGGAGGCGATGCCGTGGTACTCGAGCGCGCCGTGGTACGCCAGCACCGCGTCGGGCGCCGCCTTGGCCGCGATCAGGAACGAGCTGGGCTCGGCCCCGCCCGCTGGCACCGCATAGAGCCCCCGCCGGATGTGCTAGAGTGACTCTCGAAAGTCCTGTCGTATTCCACCGTAGCTTGGGCGTCTCGCCCGAGCCCCGTCGCCCCCACACGCGGGCAAGATGCCCACGATACTCTTTTACGGCGTCCTCCATCGCGACAAGACTTTCGAGAACCGCTCTACCTCCAGAAGAACCCGACCGACCTCAGGTTGAACATCGCTCGCAGCACCTGGCGGGAGCCCCATGCATGGCTCTCGCGGATGGGGCGGATCAGCAGGATCGCGGAAACGCGGAAGAGCGCCGACGTGACGAAGAGCGTGTGGTAGGCGGACCAGGTAAAGAACTCCACGCCGCCGGAGACGAAGGTGTATTCGGCAAGCGCATAGACGTTCATCAGTCCCGCGGAGATCAGGCCGCCGGCGAATCCGCCGAGCCCGGCGAACATCGAAAGCATCCCGATATACGCCACGCGGCGCTCCGGCGGGGCGGAGGCGAGCGACAGGTTGAAGACAGCCGGGTTCACGGCGCTCCAGCCAAGGCCGTCCACAAAGCCGCTCACGAAAACCATCGTCGGATCGCCGGGCACCGCCAGCAGCCACGTCATTGGAAGGAACGCCCCCACCACCACCACGTTGATCGAAAGCACCGCCTTGTTTCCCACCTTGTCGGCCAGCTTTCCCCACAGGGGAGAGCACACCAGCGTGGTGACGGCGGCGATGGACTGGAAGATGGCGATCTGGGTGAAGCTCATCCCAAGGTGCCCGATATAGTACGGATACACGAAACCCGAAGCCAGCAGCACCGCCAGTTGCCAATAGGTGGCGAACCACAAAAAGCGGCGGAAATTGCGGTCGCGCAGGGGGATCAGGACGATCTCCCGCAATGTCAGGCGGTGCTCCATCGCGGGCGGGTCGTAGTGCTTGCCATAGAGCCAGATCCCCACCAGCGCCATCGCCACCGCCACACACAAGGTCGCCTGGTAGTTGAACGGCGCCGCAACGTGATCCAGAAAAACCCCCGCCCCCAGGCTGGCCGATAGGCCCACCATCGCGTGGATACCCCCGCGCATCCCGAAGTACCTTCCGCGGCGCTTTTCCGGCACCACCTTCCCCATCCACATTGTCCAGATGGTGCCAGCCATCGACTGAAAGATATGGGAGAACGACAGAACGATCAGCACATAGCCGGGCATTCCCTCCGGCGCCAGGCCGAGCACCGGCATCAGCGCCGGGAGCAACCAGATCGACCGGCCCACGAGCGCCAGAATCGTCACGAGGAGCGTGGGGCGCGGGTAGTTGCTGTGGATCCAAGCGGCCAGGGGGGAGAAAATTCCCGCCAGAAGCGGGACGCAGCCGATCAGCGCGAGCTGTAGCGCCGTGGCGTTGTAGTACAGCATGTAGCCCGTCAGCACCGCGCCGGTGGTCCAGTTGATGAAGACCGTGGTGAACGCGCCCTCCCACACGGAGACGCGCAGCGTGCGCTCGATGCGCTCGTCGCGGGTCGGCTCCGCGGGGGTCGGTGGGACCTCCGCCGCGGCGAGGGCTGGCGAACGTGTCACGGGAGGAAGGGGACTCCCTCGCTGGCGCAGGCGCAGAGCACGCGATAGACGTCGCGAAGCGTTTCCTTCGGAATCTCCACCGGCTCCTTCACCCCGGCGGGGTCCAGCCCCGCCGCGCGCAGGATGCGGTCGGCAAGCGTCCCCTGGCCCGCGTCGAGAATGCCCGCCAGCGGCGTCTTCTCCCATCGCGGCAGGATGTCGTGGTTCTCGAGGATGCCGAGCCACACGTTGCGCAGCGTCAGGTTGGAACCCGTCCGCCCGCACAGGGGAGCGAAGTAGGATTTCAGCTCCGGCCCCAGGATGCCGCGCCCGCCCTCGCGGACGGCGATGTCGAAGGCGCGCTTGAGCAGTCTCTCGTCGAATTGCTTCTGGTCCTCGAAGGACATGACGCGTTCCTCGACCAGTGCCTTCACCAGGCCAACGGTCGCGCGGACGATGGCGAGGTCGGCGGCGGCGCACTCCTGCAAGTCCAGCACCCGGATCTCGATGGCGCCGCGGCCGAATCGGGCGATGGCGCCGCGGCTGTTCAGGAATTCATCGCGCAGGATCTCGTCGGGATCGTGGGGCGCGATCTCCCGGTAGATCGGGAGAGAGATGACGCGCTCGTACTCGTCGTGTGTATAGACACGCTCGGGAATGATGTGGCCGGCGATGCTGGGGATCTTCTTCTGGTTTGCCTCGTAGAAGCGCAGCCGCGTGTCGGCGAATCCCGTCGCCTGGCCGTCGATGATCGGAGAGCTGGCGGCGAGCGCGGGAAGAAGCGGCAGCACCAGCCGAATCGCCGCGTGCAGGCGGCCGAACTCCGCGTCGCCATCGAAGGGGAGGTTGATGTGCGTGCTCTGGAGGTTGGACCAGCCGTGGCCGCGGCAGTCGAAGATGCGGTGATACGCCTGATAGACGATGTCGTACTCGTGGGGCCACAGGCGCGTCTCGCGCATCGGGTCCATCCACGGGTGAGCCGCCGCCGGCATCAGGCGCGCGTTCATCGGGCGCAGGAGATTATCGATGTCCAGAATCGACTTCTGGAACTTCCCGGCCAGCGACGCAAGGTCGCTTGCGGGGCCGTTGGTCTTCAGCTCGATCACGTGCGTGACCAGCTCGTTGGACCAGGCGATCTCGCCGCGATCCACATCGCTGACGTACTCGCCCACGGCGGCCTTGATCAGCTCGTCCGCGATCGGCTTCACGTCCAGCGTCTCGCGATCGACGATCATGTACTCCAGCTCGACGCCGTAGCCATCGAACAGGTGCAGCGGCGCGCGGTCAGGCATCTCCAGTACTCCCTCGAAGCAGTTGCCACATACCGCCCTTACGGTCGTGGCGCCGCGGGAGCGGGGAAACAATCGTAGCCCCGGCATTCATGCCGGGGACCAACGGGTAAAAAATCGAACCCCGGCAGGGGTTCCACAGGACTTGATCCGGCGCCGATGTCGGACCCCTCCCGGGGTCCGGTGGCTTGGCAATTGTTATCCCCGGACTAGAGTCCGGGGCCACGATTGTTGCGTCCCTGCCGGGACGACTGCGCCCGCGCTCGCTCATGGAATGTTCTTTTTTTCCTTCTTCTTGTCGATGCGCTCCAGGAAGACCTGCATGATCTTCTCATAGAGGTCGTCCTTCAGCACCGCGTCCTCGAATCCGTGGTCGATGCTGGGATTGTCATTCACCTCGATCACCAGCACGCGCTGGTCGATCTGCTTGAGGTCCACGCCATAGAGGCCATCGCCGATCAGGTTGGCAACCTTCAGCGCGGCGCGCAGCACGCGGGGCGGGGCCTCCTCCACCGTCATCGTTTCCGTGCGGCCCCACGTCACGTCGCCGTCGGCCTCGGTGTGGGCGATCTTCCACTGCTTGGGCGCCATGAAGTACTTGCAGACGTAGATCGGCTCCCGGTCGATGATGCCCACGCGCCAGTCGAAATCCGTGGGCAGGAACTCCTGGGCGATCACGAGGTCGGACTTGGTGAAGAGCTCGTCGAGAATGCGGTCGAGATCGTCCTGAGTCCGCGCGCAGGAGACACCTTCGGAGAAGGAGCTATCGGGCTGCTTGAGGATGCAGGGAAGCCCGATCTGGGGGGCGATGTCGTCGCGGTTGCCCTTGTGCGCGATCAGGGTTTTTGGGTGGTCGATGCCGTTGCGCGCGAGCAGCTCCGCAAGGAACACCTTGTTGGAGCACTTGAGGATCGACTCGGGATCGTCCATCACCACCAGGCCCTCCGCCGCGGCGCGCTGGGCGAAGCGGTAGGTGTGGTGGTGGACGTTGGTGGTTTCGCGGATGAAGAGGGCGTCGAACTCCGCCAGCCGCCCATAATCGTCCTTGTCGATCAGCTCCACGGAGAAATCCAGCGACTCCGCGGCCTTCACGAAACGCTTGATGGCCGACTCGCCGGAGGGCGGGTGCGGGTCCTCGGGGTTCACCAGGATCGCCAAGTCATAGCGGCTGTGCGTCTTGCGGGAGGACATCGGGCGCTTCTGCTCGAAGTGCTTCGATGCGAACTCGAGCACGTAGGGCCAGTGGTCCTCGGGGATTTCCTCCGCGGGGATCGGCTTGATGCTCTGGAGCAGCCATTTCTGGTTGGTGCGGACGAGCTTGGCGCGGAGTAGCGGGGCCTGGAATTGCTGGAACAGCAGGCGGCACAGCCGGTCGTAGCGTTTTGCCACGTTCTTTCCGAAGTAGATCGAAAGCGTGAACTTGTCGGAGTGGATGTGGGAGAGCGCCTGCTGGATCAGATCGTCGAGATCCTCCGACACGAAGCGCAGGATCGTCAGGGACTTCATCTCCTGGATGGCGGAGACGCTCGGCAGGGGGCGGTGGGTGCGCGCAGAGGCCAGCAGCGAGACGTAGTAGCCGAAGCTCTGGTACTGGTAGGAGCGGCAGAGGTTGAAGACGCGGGCGCCCTTGATCTGCCCAAACTGGGGGTCCGTGAGGTAGGCGCGCGCCGAGACGACCTCGACCCCGGGGAGGTTCAGCGGCCAGTCCTTTGGATTATCGACGACGATAAGGATCGTCATTGCTTGCCTTTCTTGAGCTGCTCGATCGCGAGCAGGTTCGCATCGTAGGTCACGATCCCGAGGAGGATCGAACAGACGACGCGCTCCATCCCGATCATGTAGTGGTGGGCATCGCTGTGGGGATTCGGATACCAAGGGTCGGCCACCGCCACCTGGCGCAGTTCGCGGTTGTAGCCGTGGAGAACCACGAAGTGCCCCTGGGGCTCGCCGGCCACGTCACTGGGTTCCTGGTTGGACATCTCGCGCGACTCGCGATAGAGGTAGGTGGAACTGAGGCCCGTCAAGAGCGGAATCCCCTTATTGAGGTAGCGGCGAATCAGCGCCGACGACAGGTCCTCGTAGCAGACCTCGCCGCCGAGCTTCAGAAACTCGATATAGCCGCGCGTCGCCGTCTGGAGCTTACGCCCATGCTTGTGCCGTGCCTGTTCCCTCAGCCGTGCGGGAAGGTCCACCGGCCGCTCCCTATCGAACCAAGTCGGGTCGAAAAGCGTCAGGTTGAAGGTGTAGATTTTCGCCGAGTATCCGCGCCGCAGCGCGTGGGTCGCCAGCATCACCGAGAGCGTGCCGCCGTCCTCCAGCATCTCGACCTCCGACACAACCCGATCAAGGGCGATGTCGTCGCCATAATAGTTGTATACCGCGTGGAGGCTGGTGGGCCCGCAGGTCGACGGCGTTGGTTGTGGCTGGATCGCCAGTTCGAGGTGTTTTTCCACGGTTGGGAGCCCTTACTCCCCAGACAGGGTTCATGCAGCACCGACGGGGCGGGGACTCAAGGGCATTCAAGGGAGAAATGGGGATTGGAAAAATGGGAGGACTGCAAGGTGGAGTGTGCAAGATGCCCACGCTGTTAGTCTTCCGGCTCGTTTCCCATGACCCGGCGGGTGGCCTTGCGGGCGGTGTCGAAGGAATAGCCCTGGCGAACGAGGTACGCGGCGGCGGCTTGGAGGCGCTTGGCGGGGTCCGCGGGTTTGGATCGGCGGTTCCAGCGGGTTAGCAAGTCGATCGCCACGGCGAGCAGCTTCGCGGGGTCTTGCATTGGCTCGATGGCGGCCTTCGCCTCCTCGCGGGAGATTCCCCTGGCGCGGAGGCGTTGCTCGATTCGGGCGGGCCCTTCGCGGCGCGCGGAGCGCTCTCTCGCATAGGTTTGAGCAAAGGCCGCGTCATCCAGATAACCCTTCGCCGCGAGGTCCGCCACGATGGCCTCGGCGACTGTTGCAGGAAAGCGACGCTTCCTAAGCGAGCGTGTCAACTCTGCGCGCCCATGGGCGCGAGTGGACAAAAGTTTCCATGCTGCCACCCGGCACCGCTCCTCGCAGTCCGCCGCCAGCATGGCTTCCCATTGGCTCATGGTGACGCGAGACCCGGAACCTAACCCAAGTCTGGCCAATACGCTGCCCTCGACCTCTGCCGGCTCGACGAAGTCGACTGCGGGCAAAACCTGAAATCGGGTGGGCTTCCTCTTCACAGGATTGAGGCGGTCGATGAGGAAGTCTTCTTCTTCCACAGAATATTACCCCCTAGCCTATCAATAAATCGAGTAGCAACCCTGATTCCGAGTGAATCGAAACCCTCGGTTTGGGGACCGGTCTGGCGGAGAGTGTATCTCTCAAGCGGGAGTGCAGGGTCAATGGGGACAAAGATGGGGCCGGCAACGAGGCCACGAATGAGACCCTGAAGTGGAAAATTATCTTCTTTCGGCATGACAAGGTGGCGGATAAACCAATTTTGGCATGATCTGGGTCTGGAAACTCGCCCCCCATTCGGACTGCCCACGGAATCCTGTCCGGCTTCTGTACGAATTGCCGGAAGGCTTGTCGAATCAGCCACTTGCCTCCCGTGCATTTTTTCCTTTCATTTGATTTGACACCGCTTAGGGTTCTGTTTTGTCTGTCGGGCGCTGATCGAGAGGGAGGCTTCTGCCGGCTCGCAGTGAGAAAATATCGATGCTATCTCGAAAAGCGACACGCGTCCGCAGGGTCCCCTCGGAGGACAAAATGCGTGTGATGTAACCAGTGGCTTCATATTGGCACAAAATCCGAGAGAGGTTCATTGTCGCCAGGGGTGATTGAAGAGTGGCGACGCCCAGTTGTACGCCCGATGGCTTATACCTCCATCCCCACAATGGCCGAACGGGCAACGAAACGAAAAGGAGCAGGACTAACATGCTAAACCGTACCGAATTGCCTCCCGTCTCTGAACTGCCGCAGGAACTGACTTGCTATCTGCTGCTGATACAGGACCTGCTGAACGAGAAGGGCTACGTCCGCGGCGTCGAGCTGGCGGAGCGCCTTCGCATGAGCCGCCCAACCGTCACCCGCGCGATGCAGCGCCTTGCCGCCTTGGGGTATGCCTTCTATGAGCGTTATCGTGGCCTGACGCTTACGCCTGCGGGCAACGCCGCCGCCACCAAGGCCCGTGGCCGTTTCGACATCATCCACGGCTTCCTCCAGAAGTCGGGCGCCAAGTTCGAGGACATGCAGCTTGAGGCGCGCCGCCTCGAGTCCTTCGCCAGCGACGAGCTGGTCGATGCTTTCCGCAAGGCCGGCAATAAGATGTAAGGCTGTTTCGGGGAGGGCATGACTGGAACACCGCGGCGCCGGGCGCTTCTCTCCATCGGGAGAGTGCGCCCGGCGCGGTTTATTTCTACTCTCCGTTTGCCCTGCCCCGGCAGGGGCAGTTACCACCTCCGCCACTTTCACCAAGGTTAGAGTCCCAGCCCGCCCATGCTAAATGTCGCCATTCTCGGAGCCTCCGGAGCCGTCGGCCAGGAACTCCTTTCCATCCTCGAGCAGCGCCAGTTCCCCCTCTCCTCGCTCAAGCTGCTGGCCTCGCCGCGCTCGGCGGGCCGCAAGGTGCCGTTTCGCGGTCGCCTGATAGAGGTCGAGGCCGTCACCGCCGATTCCTTCAAGGGCGTCCACATCGGCCTGTTCAGCGCCGGTGGTTCAGTCTCCGCCGAATGGGCCCCCATCGCCGCCGCCGCGGGCGTCGTGGTGGTGGACAACACCAGCCACTTCCGCATGCACGGGGATGTTCCCCTGGTGGTGCCCGAAGTGAACGGCGACCTGGTGGACAAGCCGTCGCCGCGCGGCATCATCGCCAACCCGAACTGCTCCACGATCCAGATGGTCCATGCGCTGAGCCCGCTGCACAAGCGCTATGGTATCCGCCGCATCGTCGTGAACACCTACCAGAGTGTCAGTGGCAAGGGCACGCGCGCCATGGAGGAGCTGGAGCAGCAGACCGCCGCCCTCCTCGAGGGCGACACCGACATCGCCAAGGATCAGTTCCCCCACCAGATCGCCTTCAACGTGCTGCCGCACATCGACTCCTTCACGGAGAACGGCTACACCAAGGAGGAGCTGAAGATGGTCCACGAGACGCGCAAGATCCTGCGCGCCCCCGGCATCATGGTCAGCGCCACCTGCGTCCGCGTTCCCGTGTTCCGCGGCCACAGCGAGGCCGTGAACGTCGAGTTCGAGAAGCCGGTGGATGTGGACGAAGTGCGCGCGCTTCTGGCAGCGGAGCCCAACATCGTCGTCGTTGACGATCCGATGGGCGCCCACTACCCGATCCCCGTCTACAGCGAGGGTCGCGACGAGACATTCGTGGGCCGCATCCGCAAGGACATCAGCAACGCCAACGGCACCGGGCTGGACATGTGGATCGTGAGCGACAACCTGCGCAAGGGCGCCGCCCTGAACGCCATCCAGATCGCCGAACGCCTGCTCAAGAGCGGCGTCGTCAAGGGCGGGTGACACAGGGCATCGAGCCGCCTCCCGCTGGCTGGCTGAACGCCCACTGCCATCTGGAGCTGAGTTTCCTAAAGGCCCGCATCCGCCCGGGGCTTCCCTTCGTCGATTGGCTCGCCGAGGTCGTGCGCCACAAGCGCGCGGCCTCGCGCGCGCAGATCGAATCCGCCACGCGCCACGAGCTCGCCCGCGCCCGCGAATCCGGCACCACGGTCCTCCTCGACATCCTATCGCTCGACGCCACGGAGCAACCCCTCGCGGAGAGCGGCGTCCCCGGCGCCATCCTCTTCCGCGAGATCATCGCCTTCGATCCCCAACTCGCCGAATCGTCGGTCCTCGCGGCCATCACCCGCCAAACCATTCCCCATTCCCCATTCCCCATTCCCCCCCTTCCAGGACTCTCCCCCCACGCGGCGTACACCACCACGGCGCCGCTTCTGCATGCGGCGGCGCGCGAGGCCGCGCGGCTGGGGCAGTGGCTCTGCATCCACGCGGCGGAGACGCCCGAAGAGAGCGAGTTCATGGAGCACGGGCGCGGCCCCCTGCGCGACTTTCTTGCGCACTTGCTTCCCCCCGATTGGCGCGCGCCTGGCCTCTCGCCGGTCCAATGGCTGGAGGCTTGCGGGTGCCTTGGTCCGCGGACGCTACTCGTCCACTGCAACATGGTCTCCCCAGCCGACATCGCGTTGATCGCGGAGCGCGGCTGCTCGGTGGTCGTCTGCCCGGGGACGCATCGGTACTTCGGGCGCGGCGTGTTTCCGCTGGCGCGGTTAATGGAGGCCGGCATTCCCGTCTTCCTCGGCACCGATTCGCTGGCATCGAACGCGGAGCTGGACATGGGGCGGGAGGTGGAATTGGCGATTGAACTTTCGCCCGGCGTTCCGCGCGAGGCGATCCGCGCGCTGGCCGATGCCTCGCGCGCCGGATGGTTCGGGCTTCCTACGCCCTTGGCCCGGTGAAGGGCTGCCGCACGGCGCCGATCAATTGCGCCGCCCTCCGGAGAGGGGTGGGGTGGGTGGCCAAGTGCTCGAATCGCGCGTTGGCGAAGGCGGCGAGGTTGCCAGCGGAGAGAAAGCCTACCAGTTCAGCACGGCGATCATCGCAAGGCCGGCCGCAATTGGGACGGTGAAATTGTCGTCGATGTCGTCGAGCAGGGCCTCGGCCAGCGTGGCGGCGATGGCGCCGGCGATCCCCGCGCCGACGGGGAGCCCGGGCGTCATCAGGGCAATGGCGACCGCGACCAAGAGGAAGGCGAGGCTCCCCTCCACGCTCTTGCGCTTTTTACCGAACCTGATCCTGCCGAATCGCCGCCCCACCAGCGCCGCCGCGGAGTCGCAGAGGATCAGCATCGCGAACGCCGCCACCGCCACCTCCTTGGGAAACACGGCGAACGTAATGATCGCGGAAAAGAGCATCCATGTGGAGCCGGTGAAGCTCCCGATGCCATTCCCCGCGTCCCGCTCGTGCTCGCGGATCATGAAATTAAAGTGGCGGCGGATCAGCCGGCCAATCACGCCGGGGCGAAAGCGCTCCACATCGACGATGATCGAGACGCCGAGCATCAGGCCGAGGCACAGCAGCGTGTCGATCCTCTCCAAATACCACGCCACAAGGGGGATGACCAGCGAGAGCAGGTGGATCGACTTGCGCATTGCCTCCGCGCGATAGGTGATCTGGCCGCTGGCGCCCAAGGATCAGCCCCCGATCGCCGCGTCGATGCGGGCCATGTGATCCGGCGTCAGCGCGACATCGACGGCGCGCAGATTGTCGGTGACCTGAGACGCCTTCGACGCGCCGATGATGGCCGATGAAATGCCAGGCCGATGCAGGATCCACGCGAGGGAGAGCTGGGCCATCGTGCAGCCAAGCTCCTCCGCGATGGGGCGCAGGCTCTGGATGCGGCGCAGCAACCCATCGTCCACAAGCCGCTTGGCGATGAAGGCGTTCTGGCGGTCGTCCGCCGCGCGGCTGTCGGCGGGTGGCGGCTGGCCGGGAAGGTACTTCCCCGTGAGCAGGCCCTGGGCCAGCGGGCAGAACACTACTTGGCCGATCCCCTGCTCGATGCAGAGCGGAATCACGTCGGGCTCCACCTGGCGGTCGATCACGTTGTAGGGCGGCTGGCTGCTGACGGGGCGTGTATATCCGCGCGCATCGCAGAGCGCGATGGCGCGCTTGATCTCCGCCGTGGGCCACAGCGAGAATCCCCAGTAGAGGGCCTTCCCCTGGCGGATCAGGTCGTCCATGGCGCGGACGGTTTCCTCCAGCGGCGTCTCCTCGTCGAAGCGGTGGCACTGGTAGACATCGACATAGTCGGTCTTCAGGCGGCGCAGGCTGGCGTGGCACTGCTCCATGATGTGCTTGCGCGAAAGGCCCTTGTCGTTGGGGCCGTCGCCCATCGCGAAGAATACCTTGGTCGCCAGAACGTAGTCCGACCGCGTGCGCCCGACAAGCAGCCGCCCCCACATCTCCTCGCAGGCGCCGCGCGCATAGACGTTGGCGGTATCCAGAAAGTTGATCCCCCCGTCGAAGGCGCGCGCCAGCACGTCGCGGCCCGTTTCCTCGCCCACGGCGTTGCCAAACGTCAGCCAGCCCCCCAGCCCGATGGCGGAGACCTTGACCCCCGCGCTTCCCAGACGGCGATATTCCATGAGCCCGCTCCTCGCGCCGCGTTGTCGCGTTCATCACGCACAACAGGGCAACGGCGCGCAATCGACATGCGGGCGCTGGAAGGAGATGAAAATCGTGCCTCCCATCGCGGCGGGAATCCTGATGTATCGTGAGGCGGCGCCCGGCATCGAGGTCCTCCTTGGGCACCCCGGCGGCCCAATTTATACCCGCAAGGACGACGGCGTGTGGTCGATTCCCAAGGGCATTGCGGAACCGGGGGAGGACCTGTTGGCGGCGGCGCGGCGGGAGTTCAACGAGGAGACGGGCTTCCCACCCGTCGGCGATCCCATCGCCCTGGGCGAGGTCGCCTACAGCCGCCGCAGCAAGATCGTCCACGTGTGGGCAATGCGGTGGACCGGCGGAAAATTGCAGCCGATCAAGTCCAACGCCTTCGAGATGGAGTGGCCCCCGCGCTCGGGCCGAAAGGTCGCCTTCCCCGAAATCGACCGCGCCGAGTTCCTGGACATCGCCACCGCCCGCCGCCGCATCATCCCGGCACAGGAGCCTTTTCTGGACCGGTTGCTGGCGCTGCTGGCTTAGCAGATTCGTAATGGCCGCCCCCTGCTACTGCTTCAGGCAGGGAACCAATTCGACGATCCTGGTTTCGATCAATTCCGCCACGGCGCGGTTGGCGGGGCGTTGCAGGTGGACGAAGTCGAGCCAGGTCTCGGCGGGGGGCATCGCGGCCTCGCGCTGGCGGAGGAGACCGCGTGTGTCGGCGACGGGGACGCCGCGCTCGGCGGCGATGCGGACGATGGCCTCGGCATAGCGCGCCTGAAGGGGGAACTTGGGCCGCTCGTCTGGGTGAATCTCGGGTGTGAGCAGCAGCAACGGAATCTGGCGCTCCCCCGCCCAGTCGCAAATCGCGTTCAGGTTCTCCTCGAATTGCGAGATCGGAACACGGCGCGGGCGGTCGGCGTTCTCCGCGTTGTGATAGCCCTCGGTGCGGAGCCGTTCGTCCAGCGCCACGTTGCGCCGCCCCACTCCCCGCCAGTGCCACAGGCGCCAGATGCGATACAGGCTGCTCACCGCGAGCGGCGAATGGGCGGCGCGCCATTCCGAGTCGAAGAGGTTGTCCGCCACGGCGCGCCGCTCGTCCCATTCGGGGGCCTCGTGCAGCACCTGATAGTCGTTGTACCACCCCACGGAAACGATCATCGCGTCGGGCTGGAGCTGCTCCGCATAGTGCTCCACATCGTACCGCGTGCCATGCGACGACGTGGCGACGCGGCCCAAGTTGAGGACTTCCGCGCCGGGGCGATGCGCGCGGAGCGCCCCCTGCAGGATCGACGGCCACGCATGCTCCTCCTCGACAAAAAGGCCAAACACCGTGGAATCCCCGAGCGCCAAAATCCGGCAGGCGCCGGGAACCTTGGCGCCATAGTCGGGTCCGCGAAATCCCATGCTGTTGATGCGGAATCCCGCCAGGTAGTCGGGGTAGTTCCCCTCCCGCGGGCGATAGAGCTCGCCCTCGCTCATTCGAAGCGTGCGCAGATTCAAGTCCTGGTTGGGGAGGAAGCGGTTCTGCGTGAATGACGCGCCCCACAGGCCAAGGACGATCTCCAGCGGAACCGCCAGCACCAGCGGCGCCACCAGCAACGCCAGCGCCACCCGCAGCGGCGACAGGCGCCTCGGCGGCGCAAGCGGGAGCGGTCGCTCCTCCGCCGCGAGGCGGGCGACGGCGTCGGTTTTGTCGATCACTTGCTGCATGGGCGCCGCGAGATTCCCGGCGGCGGCGAAAATGCGTCAAGTGGTTCCAAGTTCACCGGCTCGCCGCAGGCAGGCGCACCCGAAACCGCGCCCCGCCCATTTCCTCGGACTTATCCACGGTGATGGTGCCGCCAAGGTCCTCGACGATGGTGCGGCAGATATACAGACCCAGCCCGCTTCCGCCGCTGGCGGCGCGGCCCGTGACGAAGGGGGAGAACACCTCGGCGCGTTTCTCCTCGGGGATGCCGGGGCCGCTGTCCTCCACGTCGATCACGAGCCAATCGCCATCCGTGGGCTGGCGGGACACGGGCAGGATGCCCGTGCTACCTTTGTCTGCCATTCCCCATTCCTCATTCTCCATTCCTCGCACGCGAAGCGTCCCCCCGTGCCCCATCGCCTGGAAGGCATTCAGGAAGAGGTTGCTGAAGAGCTGGACGAAGCGGTGGGGAATCCCCTCGATGAGGAACTCGCGGTCGGGGGGGAAGTGAACCTGCGTCTGGACGTTGCCGCGCTCGTAGCCGACTAGGCGGAGCGAGCGGTCGACGGCCTCGGCGAGATCGCACCATTCGCGGTTCTCCGCGGCGGCGTTGACGAAGGCCTCCATGCCAAGCTCGCGGAGCATCTGGAGGAAGAGATCGGTCTGGGCGCGGACGCTGCGGAGCACCTCCTCGATAGGCTGGCCGGTGCCGTCGAGGGCGTCGTCAACCTCGTGCTTGATGTTGAGGACGGGCTTCTTGATGTCGTGGAAGACGTTGGCGGAGAGCTGTCCGGCGAGGGCGAGGCGTTCGAGCTGGATGACCTGGACCTTGCGTTGTTCCAGTTCGGACTGGAGGCGGTTGACCTGGGCCTCCTTGCCGCGCTGGCGCGCGAGGAGCGCCCCCAGCCCGCCCACCAGCAGCAGGCCCAGCAGCATGATCGCCGCGTTCACCGCGTGGATCGTGGAGCGGTCGATGCGGACGTAGAGGTAGCCCGCGGGCTCCGCCCCCACGGGGAGGCGAATCCAGCCGGGGGCGTCGCGCCACCGGGGCTCCGTCAGGTCCACGTAGAAGGGAACCAGTGTCAGCTCTCGCCCGTCGGCGGCGCGCTTGACGACGCGGAGGGAACGGATCAGCTCGTTCTCCGACGCGGCGGCAAGGCGCTCGATTTCGCCGAAGATCACCGAGTCGGATTCGGGCCGCCCGAGGACTCCCGTGGCCTCGAACCGGCGCACCGTTCCATCGAGCACCGATTGCTGGCCCGCCACCAGCCGCCCGCGCAGCCACAGCAGCGTCCCCGCCGCGCCCAGCAGCATCCCCATCGCCAGCAACAGCGGCCAGATCGGGGCGTTGCGGTCGCGCCGCTTCAAAACGGAACCTCGCCCACGCGGCGTGAAAACTCATCGAGCAACTGCGTCACGGCGCCGTAATCGAGGTCCGTGGCCGTGGCGTATTGCAGCTCGCCAAGGCCGCCGCGAAGGGAGAACTCCCGGATCGCGCGGCGTAGCTCCCGCCCGAGCGCCGACGCGCGGGGCTCCAGCGATGGCAGGAGAACCACCGGATCGGTAGGGATGCGGTCGGACCGCAGAATCACGCGGATCAATTGGTCGCGCTTATCCTTGAGACCCTCCTGCTCCAGCAGGCGGTCGAGCGCCTGTTCCTCGCAGGCGCCGATGTCGGCCACGCCGGAGAGAACGCCCTTGGCGACTTCCTCGGAACTTTCGAACCACAGGTAGCCGCCCTCGGCCCCGCGGATGTTGTAGTCCTCCGCAAGGCGGAGCAGCGGCGCCTCGAATCCCGCGACGCTTTGAGTGCCCGCGACGGCGAGGCGTTCGCGGGAGAGGTAGTCGGCGAGGGATTCGGCGGTGATCTCCTTGGTCCCGTGCAACGGCGAGCGGCTGCTGACGAAGATGACGCCCTGACGCCACACGCGACCGTTGGGGGAGAAGGAGTCCTCCTTACGCCGCGACTTCAGGACCGCCGTATATCCAACCGTTTGGCGCGCATAGAGCGTGGCCGGCGTGAACGCGACGTGAAATTCGCGCTGGTTCAGGCGCCTCGCCATATCGGAATATCCATCGCACGCAAAGAGCCCGATCCCCGTGAAGCCCTCTCGCTCGAGTTCCGCGCGGACGACATCGTTCTTCCACAACGCATCGCGCATCCCCTCCAGCGCGCCGCCGCTCGGATGGCCGGAGGTCTCCCTCGCCAGATACCCCACCCGCAACAGCCGGGGCCGCGCAGTCGGCTGGGACAGGACCGGCGACAACGCGAGGAATATCAAACCGAGGATCAGAATAAGCCGGAATGTTCCATAGAGCCGACGGCCAATGGACGTTGGGGCCGGGGATCCGGGGTTGGTGTCTGCTGGTTTCGTGCCGCTCATGCCGTGGTACCCGGCTGACTTGAGCGCCGCCACGGGTTGGGATCAACCCCCAAGGTGCCGGCGGCGGGCCATCGTGCTTGCGCCGGGCGACGCGGGGGGGCTCCGCTGGAACCCTGAGTTGTCCACCCAGAATTTCCACGGTGCCCCCCGCGTCATGGCCTCACTCCGCATCGCCCTCGCCTCAGACCACGCCGGTTTCCCGCTGAAGCAGAAGCTCTCCGCCTGGCTGACCCAGCAGGGCCACGCGGTGGAGGATTTTGGCTGCCGCAGCGAGGAGGCCGCCGATCTGAGCGACCACGCGGCGCCCGCGGCGGAGGCGCTCTCGCTTGGCCGCGTCGATCGCGCGCTGTTCGTGGACGGGGCCGGGTATCCGTCGGGGATTATCGCCAACATGTACCACGGGGTCTTTGCCGCCGTGTGCAACGACCCCGTCAGCGCCAAGCTCTCCCGCGAGCACGGCGACTCCAACGCGCTCTGCATCGGCGCCATGATCGTCGGCCAGTTGATGGCCCAGGAAATCCTCCGCGTCTTCCTCGCCTCCGAGCCCCAGCCCGGAAAATACGCCGCCCGCCGAGCCAAGGTCGCCGCCCTCGGCGCCAAGCACCGTGTCGCCACCACAGCGCGCCCCCGACAGGTGATCACCGTCGCCGACGTGCGCGAGGCGATCCTGGAGAAGAAGCCGCTCCTGATCGATGCCGACACGGTGATCACGCCGAGCGTGATTGATGGGGTGAAGGGGATGAAGGCGTGAGGGGGGATGGCCGCATTAACTCATCCGGCGAACAAGCTCTCGCCAGTTCTTGCACGACCATGCGAGCGATGGAGGCAATGGTGGATTCACCAGTTGCCGCGTGCAGCGATCCGCGAGAACTTTGGCAGCATCGGCTACTTGCTTGCCATGCTTGATTCGCGGCCCCTCGGCTGACTCGTCGGTATTGCCAAGCGTCAGGAACTCGATCCAGTTCTCGAGTCGGTCCTTGGCGAAGGCAAAGACAATCTGGTCAAATTGCTCTCTCGTTATCCCCGCCAGAAGCGCGACATTCCAGAACTCGCGCCGGAGTTGTACCCCATCTTCCATATCGTCGTCCAGATCTGCCCAAACCATCAGCGTCGTATCGCCGCCCGCATTGAGGCAGGCCCTCAGTTCATCGGGCATCCTTGCGATGAGTTGGCTGCACGTGCCGCAATCCACCGAGCGGATGATATTGTTCCCCTTCCACGGCCGTATCCATGCGGGATCGATGGCCTTGATCAGAGTGCGGATGAAGATGGGGTCGATGCTGCGTCCCGCCTTCCCTTCGTGGAGGCACACGACCTGGGTGCGACTAGCCACCGATCCACCCTCTCGCAATGGCCTCGGCGGGAGTAAGTCCGACGGGAACTTTCAGCGGCGATACTTGGGTTGGCGATGTGTGATCCTTGCGCCAAAGGTAGCGTCCGAACTCCTCGCCCGCGCTGCTAAGAATTTCCGGATGATGCGAGATCAGGATGGCTTGGTGATCGTCGTCGAGAATCTCGCGGAGCGACAGCACCCAAGGCTGAAGCTCCGGCAGGCCGACGTAGTTGTCGGGCTCGTCGATGAACACGGTGTTCGCGGCGCCTGTGGCTAGCGCGGCGCGAACCATGTAGAGGGCCACGAGTGCCTTTTCGCCGTCGGAGAGTTGGTCGAAATAGAACCTCTGGTGCTGCCCGGCGCTGGGCGAATCGAACAGCAGGGATAGTGCCTTGGTGGTTTGACCCACATCCAGAAGCTGGAACGATGTGAAGTCAGGCCAAACATCCCGCAAGGATTCACGGAGTGAGTCCGCCCACTCTTGGTCCTGACAAAGAAACTGATACCACGATACGAGCCTGGAAAGATCGAAGCCAGGGTTGCCCATGGGAGACTTGCTCTCGCCTTCCATCGCCCTTGGGTTTGGCCTCAGGATCAGTAAACCGGTGAGTGCATTCTGAAGGATCTGGATCTCACGCGTGTTGCTTGCGGGTTGGATGGCGCCTAATGCAGCCTGACGCTGATCCAGCGGAAAACGGGACTCTTCGTTCTCAGTCAGAGTTATAATCACTCCAGCGTGGTCGCGCTCAAAAAGGGTACGGCCATCACACGAAGCCAATTCAGCGGCGACGAGCGGCCTCTTGCCGTCATTGGTCCCGGTCAGGTGAAGGACATACTTGTAGTCATGACCTCCGACTCGCAGTTCCACCTCAAACTCCTGCACCGCCCCCTTCTCCCAAATGTCGTTCTGACTTCTCCATAGAATCCGCTCAAGCTCGCCGGCCAATTGCTGCTCGCCGGTCGCGAGCGCCCGAACCAAGCGAAGGGCGTCGAAGACGGAACTCTTTCCGGAACCGTTGGCGCCACATATCACGCAAAACGGCTCAAACCTCATCTCGAAATTGAAGAGGCAGCGGAAGTTGTGGACGTACAGTTTCGTTATCATGGCCTTAGAATACGATGTGCCGATTCCCTGTCAATCCCCACCAATAAATACCGGGCCCCGCCCATCACACGCCCCTCCTCAATTCCCGATTCAACGCTTTTGCCAACGCCTTTTCTCCCGCGGGAATGCGGCGGAAGTCAACCTCGTGGACGGCGCCGATGAGGGCGTAGCACATCATGAGGTGGAGGCGGTCGGGGTAGCGTTCGAGGAGGCGGAGGTAGGCGTCCTCCCAGCCGATGGATTGCAGTTGCTCCAGCGTGTCGATGCCGATGGTGCGCAGTTCGGCTCCCGTGACGGGACCGAGGTTGCGGGCTTGTTCGATGGGGGTGGTCATTTCTTGCGCTTGAGCAGGCGGAGCCACGGCTCCAGGTCGGCCCGGCCGAGGAGGAAGAGTTCCCGCGCGCCGACGTGTTCCTGCCACCGAAGGAACATGACGACGAACACGGCGAAGAGCAGTGCGTATCCCGCCGACGTGATGAGCGCGACGGCGACAAGCCCGCCGAGCTTCATGGCGAAGTAGGCGGCGACGGCCTGCACGGGGAGAATGCCCCAGTTGATCCACATGGGGATGTCGGGCCGGGCGAGGTGGCCGCTGAAGAAATTGGCGAGCATCCACGCGGCGTTGTGAAAGAGCCGACCGAGCAGAAAGATCAGGAACGGCACCACAGCCGGGGCAAAGTCGGCGGAATAGATGATCGGGATCAGCGGGCTGCACGCCGCGCCGACAATCAGCAGGATCGCACCGAGGGCCAGCATCTGGCGAAAGCAGGCGGCGGCGAGGCGCGCGGCCTCGGGCGCGGGGGCGGTGCACAGGCGCGCGTAGCTGCTGCGCGAGAGCGCCTGGGGGAACACCCGCGTCCGCGCGGTGAGGCTGGTGGCGAGCGTATAGACGCCGAACGCCCCCGCGTCTCGCCCCACCTGCTGCACGAAGTACTGGTCGATGCGCTGGCCCAGCGTGGATCCCATGTTGCCGATATAGACGGCGAATCCATAGCGCAGGAACTCACGGGCTAGACCCGCATCGGGCATCGCCCACAGGCGGCGTCGCCTCCCCCTTACGATCATGCCCAGATGGACGCAGGAGAAAACGATGGTGGCGTAGTAGGCGAGGATCAGCGCGAACACGACCTCCGACCGCGGCACGATCACGATGAGCAACACCACGAGGAGGTTCTGGACCAGGTTGAAGGCCACGTCGAACCCCGCCCGCGCGCGGATGCGCCCCATCCCCACCAGAAGCCCGTAGCAACCAGTCTGGTAGATCCAGAATGGCAGCGCCGCGACCAGAAGCGCGAGGCCAGGGCCCGAGAGGCCCGGCATCAGTGTGCCGAGGAAGAAGTCGCGGAACACCCACGCCGTCGCCCCCACCGCCGCGCCCATGCCAAGGCCCAGCGCCACGATGAGCGTGTGCAGCCGCGGCAGCAGCCGCCGGTCGCGCGCCACCATCACGCTCGCCGACAGCTCCACGCCCATATTGGTCAGCCCCAGCAGCAACATCCCCGCGAAGCTCGTCGCGATCACGTACTCCCCCCGCCCCTCGTCGCCCAGCGACCTCGCCAGCACCACGCCGGCAAACAAGCTGAATACCATGATGGCGCCCTGGGCCACCGAATCGAAGGCGGTGTTGCGGGCGATGGAGGGGCGGGGGCGGGGCATGGCGACGATCAGCAAGGAGGGTGTTGGTGAGCAGCAACTGAAGAGGATGCTTGACCAACCGAAGGGCAATGGGGGACGCTCTGGCTGGAGATTCGGCCAAGGGGTTCGGCTCGTAAGGGCTTAGTCCCAACAGCTTTATCTCCTTTTTCTTTTTTAGCGTGACTTATACAGGTCGGGGACGTAAACGATCCCAAACGAAGAGAATGGCGACCCGTCGAGTTCTCGCCGCCCCTTGTACTGAAGGTTTCCGATTAGACCGGAAAACTCATCGGCGACCTCTTCTCTCACAGCCGAATCCATTCCACGCCCGGGAATCCTGTATCCCCAGTTGATCGCATAGATGACGATATCGGCGACTTGAACGGGGATCGCCATGTCAGAGGCAACGAACATCGGCGACGGGACGATGCGGGACGATCTGGTGCGTCCCTTCGCAGTTCCCTTGAAGTATCGCTCAAGCATCCTCACGAAGCGACGGTCCAGTTGCTTGTCCGTCTCATCGAGTACAATGAGCCCCGTCTCGTCCGTGTCTTCGAGTAAGTAGTAGTAGCGCTCCAACAGGAAGACCATGTCCTTGCGGAGGAGTTCGGGTTCGGCATCGTCCGGAGCCATGGCGTGCCCGCGCGGGATCGCGGCGGCGAAAACCTTCGCGTCATGGGAAGCAAGAAGGCGGAACATCCCGCGGACCATCGCGAGCGATGCTTGGCCGTAGGCCGTAAACTCGTCGCGAGATGGTGCCTGATTGTTGAATCCCTTCCGAAGGAAGGAGAGCGAAAGGCGACGCCGCTCCGAGTCCTCCAGCCAGGGGGACTGTCGCGACCATTTGAAACGGTCCTTTTTAAGTATCTTGGCCCCCTTCAACTCCACCTGAAATCGATGAAGCCGGTCTCCGAAGGAATCGACCTCAAGACTCGCCACCGCTTGGACAAACCCCCAAATCTTCGATGCATGCAGGGCGATGCCGCCGTGCACCTCATAGGGACAATTTCGGTGGTCGTGACCGCTCTCGTCGAGAAACAGTAGGTAGCTCATCTTGCCCTAGAGGTGGGTTAGGTTGGCCATCAAAATCCAGGCTCGCTGGCCCGAAGTAGTGCCGCGCGTCATTGCATTGTCAAGTACCCACACCTAAGTATTGTCGCGCTCCATCCGGTACACCAACGACTCTCCCCCGCGAATCACGATGGGGCCGGTGTTCCGCGCGCCGAGGCGCTCCGCCACGCGGATCGAGGCGGCGTTGGCGGGGCGGATGAGGCTGCACAGCGCGGGGAGGCCAAGCGTCCAGAACGCCCAGTCGCGCGACGCGGCGGCCGCTTCCGTGGCGAGGCCCCTTCCCCGGAAGCCCGGCGCCAAGGAATAGCTGATCTCCTCCAGCGGCCAGCCCTCCGGATACCACACGCCGATGCGACCGGCAAAGGCGCCGGAGGCCTTCTCCTCCACGGCCCAGATGCCGAACCCGCGCAGGTGCCAGTGACCAACAAACATGGCGATCTGGCGCCAGGTGTCGTCCCGGCTGAGCGTGCCGCCGGCCAGATGGCGCATCGTCTCCTCGTCGGCACACATCGCCGCATAGGGATCGAGGTCCTCCGCGCGCCAGGGGCGGAGGAGCAGGCGCTCGGTCTCGACGGTGGGAAGGGGCATGGGGGAACTCCGGGGATGGACGATGCCACAGCTTTGCCCGCCAGTGGCGCGGGTCAACGGAGAGCGGCGCGGAACGCCGTGTTTCCCGGGCCTTCGGCAACACAAGCCCCCAGCGCCTTCCCCATTGCCTCGCCCCCCGCGCGCGGGAACGATGCGAATCGTTCGCAGCGCACTACCTTGGAGCCTCCCCGAAACCGCATGGAAAACCCTTCCCAGAAGCCCGACCAGATTCCCTCCCGCGCGGAGAACTTCTCCGAATGGTACATCGAGACCATTCGCAAGTCGGACCTTGCCGATTATACCGTGGTGAAGGGGTGCATGGTCATCAAGCCCTATGGTTTCGGCCTGTGGGAGAACGTGCGCGACGCGCTGGACAAGCGCATCAAGGACACGGGGCACGAGAACGCCTATTTCCCGCTGCTGGTGCCGGAGAGCCTCCTCCTCAAGGAAGCGGAGCACGTGGAGGGCTTTGCCCCGGAGTGCGCGTGGGTGACCCACGGCGGCGGCGCGGAGCTTGAGGAGCGCCTGGCGATCCGCCCCACGAGCGAGGCAATCATTTGCTCCATCTATGCCAACTGGGTGAAGAGCTATCGCGACCTGCCGATCCTGATCAACCAGTGGGCCAACGTGGTGCGGTGGGAGAAGCGCACCCGCCTGTTCCTGCGCACGTCGGAGTTCCTCTGGCAGGAGGGCCACACCGTCCACCGCACCGACGAGGAGGCCCAGGAGGAGGTGCTGAAGATGCTGGAGGTCTATCGCGAGTTCCTGGAGACGGAGCTGGCGATCCCCGCCATCCCCGGCCAGAAGAGCGACGCGGAGAAGTTTGCCGGCGCCTCCAAGACCTACACGGTGGAGGCGCTGATGCAGGACGGCTGGGCGCTTCAGGCGGGGACGAGCCACAATCTGGGCCAGCATTTCTCCAAGGGTTTCGGTATCAAGTTCCTGGACGCGGACAACACGGAGAAATTCGCCTGGCAGACGAGCTGGGGCGTTTCCACCCGCCTGATCGGCGGCGCGGTAATGACCCACGGCGACGACAGCGGCCTGCGCCTTCCCCCCCGCGTCGCGCCGGTGCAGGTGATCCTGATCCCGATCTACAAGGCCGGGCTGGAATCTGCCCTGAACGAGAAGATCGCCGCCATCGTGGCCGACCTGAAGAAACGAGGCGTGCGCGCGAAGGCGGACCTGCGCGACAACCACCGCCCCGGCTACAAGTTCAGCGAGTGGGAACTCAAGGGAGTACCCCTGCGCATCGAGATCGGCCCCAAGGACCTCGAGAAGGGCACCGTCTGCATCGTCCGCCGCGACACGCGGGAGAAGGCCTTTATCCCCGAAGGCACCGTTGCGGAGACCGTGGACCGCCTGCTGGTGGAGATTCAGGCCGACATGCTGAAGGCGGCACGCGCCTTCCGCGATGCCAACACCCACCGCCCCGGCACGTGGGACGAGTTCAAGACCACGCTGGAGGAGAAGAAGGGTTTCCTCCTGTGCCCGTGGGACGGCACCGCCGAATCCGAGTCGGCGATCAAGGACGAAACCAAGGCCACGCTGCGCTGCATCCCCTTCGACGGCGGCAAGGCCGAGCCCGGCGACGTGGACATCCGCACCGGCAAGCCGGCGGTGGCGCGGGCGTTGTTTGCGAGGGCGTACTAGCAAGGCGGGGAAAGGCGGGAAAAGCGGCAACGGCGGAAAGTTGTACAAACCCCTGCCCCAAAATGTCGCTCGACCGTAATGAATGCGCCTTTTCCGCCGTTGCCGCTGTTTCCGCCTTTCCCCCTTCACCCCAAGGAGCCTCTTCCACCCATGAAAAAACCCTCCCCCCTCCACAACTGGCATCAAGACCACGGCGCGGAGTTCGTCGATTGGGGGGAGTGTTCCGTGCCCCAGTCCTATGGCCGGGTGGACTTGGAGTACGCCGCGTTGAAGGAGGGTTGCGGGGCCGTGGACCAGTGCCATCAGGCGCGCATCCGCATCGAGGCCAACGACCTGATCGGGTTCCTGAACGCGGTACTTACGGCGGACGTGGGGGAGTTGAAGCCGGGGACTTGCACCTATGCATTCCTGTGCAATGACCGCGGCGGGATCGTGGATTCCTATCTGGTGTACTTGGACAAGGCGTTTGCCCTCCTCCTTGGCTCCTCGGCCGGGCGCCTGAGCGGCGTGGAGTCGCTGCGGGCGCAGGCCGACAAGCTCCCCGCGATGGGGGCCAAGATCATTGACGTGACCGATGCCCAGGGGTTGGTGTCGTTGAGGGGGCCCCTGTCGCTCCAGGCGATCCGGACCATCGCCTTTGACCAAGACGTCAGCATGGAACCCGGCGAAGGACGCCTTGTTACCGTCGGATCGGCCAAGGCCCTGATCATCCGCCCGGAGGGCGACCTGATCGAGGGATTCGACATTGTATCGGGCTCGCTGAGCATGTTTTCCCTGTGGGAGAAGATCATCGACGCGGGCCGGGTGATCCCCGTGACGCCCGTGGGGCAGAAGGCGTATGAGTGCCTGCGCATTCGCGCCGGCGTTCCCCGCGTGGGGGTGGATTGCGGGCCGGACACAACGCCGCTGGAGATCAACCAGTCGCCGCGCGTCGACTTCCAGAAGCGCCAGTTCCCGGGGCGGCGCGCGATGATGCACTCTACATCGAGCGAGTTTTCCCGAGTGCTGGTTTCGCTCCGCATGGACGGCCCCGGCGAAACCAGCGAGGGCGGCGAGATCCTGGCGGACCAGATGCCCGTGGGCCGGTTGACGAGTTCCGCGCTGGTGCCGGGCGAGGGCCACATGGGGCTGGGATATGTGAACTCCCTCAAGAGTTCCATCGGCACGCGACTGACAATCCGCACCAAGGCGGGCGACAACATCCCCGCCCAGGTCGTCAAGCCAGCATTTCAGCGCTCGACGTTCTGATCAACTCCGCCTGGCGAAGCCGAATGAACCTGCCAAACAAGCTCAGCATGGCCCGCGTTGCGGCGGTTCCTCCGTTCCTGCTATGTCTGTATGCAGGCACGATCACCGTGGGGAATTCGCCCGCGCTCGCGGCAGCGGGCGAATTTACGGCGCTGGCTCTGGTGATTGTCGTTTCGATCACCGACTGGCTGGACGGTCATCTGGCGCGCAAGCACCGGCTGGTCAGCAATCTGGGCAAGTTGCTGGATCCGCTGGCGGACAAGATCTTCGTGGCGGCGGCGCTGGTTGCCTTGGTCGAGCTTAGCCAGGTTCCCGCTTGGGCCGTAGTGCTCATCCTGGCGCGGGAATTCGCGGTGACGGGCCTGCGCGCCCTGGCCGCGGACCGGGGCAGGGTGATCTCGGCCGACCGCTTGGGAAAGCACAAGATGGCCTGGCAACTGGCCCTGATCCTCTGCGCGATTCTGGGCATGGCGATCAGGAATACCCTCCTCTGCTGGCCACAGACAGCCACCCCCTCTGTGCTGGACTCCTATGACATGGTGGTCACCATCCTCCTGTGGGTTGTCCTTGGCGTAACCGTGTATCTGACAGTGGTGAGTGGCTGGCTCTATGTTGCCCGAAACGCCGACCTGCTGAAGGACGAGCCGACGCCATAAAGCCGTGCGCGGCAGGCATCGGGAGCCCGCTGGTGTTGCCCAGAGTCCCCCCTTTCCCGTTCCCCATTCCCAATTCCTCCCGCGGAGCGAAATCACCCCTTTTTTTTCGTTGCGCCAGACCGGTTTGGGAGGAAGCCTCCCTGTACCGAATCGCCCGCAGGTGATCATCCCTCGCTGCGCAGGAGACAGTTATGAGGACCGCTTGGAATACCCCGGCCTCCCGTTGGATCATGGCTGTGCTAGCAATCGTTGTCGTGCTGGCGATCGCAACCCCGGCTCCGGCCCCCGCGGCGGGGCCCCTATACCGCAGCACATGGCCCACCAAGGTCACCTATAAGCTGGGCAGTGGCATCGGCAATGTGGCGTTTTGCTGGGCCGAGTTCCCCATCGAGATCAATCAGGAGATCCAGAACACCGACCCCTTCACCGGTTCGATCACGGGGTTCTTTCGCGGGTTCTGGTTCACCGGTCGCCGTTTTGTGCTCGGAATCGTGGATGTCGTGACGTTCCCGATCGACATCTATGGCAATAACTACCAGTCGATTCAGCGCACCGAGTTTCCGTTTATCGACGAAGTCGAGTAGCAGTCACCCAGTCCGGTTACAACCCTCAGGAGGAACCTCCCGAATGACGCGGCTTCACAAGAACTTCGTGGCGATTTTCGCACTCTTCGCCCTGGCGATGATGATCCTGTCTCCGGTGGCGTCCAGCTATGCCCCGGCCCAGGGCACCACCCCCGCCGAAATCGAGCGCGACAACAGCGATGTGAACAAGATCTTCCACAAGCTCGGCCGTGGCGTCGTCAACGTCCTCACCGGCTGGCTGGAAATCCCCAAGCAGACCGCCAAGGAATGGCGCCGCACGGACCCCTTCACGGGAACGGTCTTGGGCCTGATCAAGGGCCTGTGGCTCGGCATCGCGCGCACCTTCGCGGGCTTCTATGAGATCATCAGCTTCCCGTTCCCCATTCCCCGCAACTACGAGCCCATCATGCTTCCGGAGTTCGTGCTTCCCACCGTCTGGGGCGAGCGCTTGCCGCTCTTCCGCGACGAGTTCGTCGGCACGTCGGAGTCCGTGGACAACGCCGTGGACTATGGAACTTCCACGCCGAATCGCCGCAGCTACTAAGCAACCCGCAACAGGGTTTTCGCGCCGGTCGGCTCCTTGGGGCCGACCGGCGCTTTTTGTTGGAATAGCCATCCCCCAGTGGAGCCGAACAGCCGATGAGCAGCCTTCCCGTATCCTATGACGATGTCCTCTGCGCGGCGAAGTTCCTGGAGGGGAAGGCCCACCGTACGCCAGTGCTGACTTCGACCCTGGTAAACGAACGCACCGGTGCCCAAGTCTTCTATAAGTGCGAGAATTTCCAGCGCACGGGATCCTTCAAGTTTCGCGGCGCCTGCAACGCGGTGGGCGCGCTCAATGCCGAGGAGAAGAAGCGCGGCGTGGTGGCCTTCTCCTCCGGCAACCACGCCCAAGGCGTTGCGCTGGCGGGCAGGCTGCTGGGCGTGCCCGCCGTCATCGTCATGCCAGAGGACGCCCCCGCCGTGAAGGTGCAAGCCACGCGGGCCTATGGCGCGGAGGTGGTCCTGTACGATCGCCACCGCGAGAAGCGCGAGGAGATCGCCGCGCGCCTGATCGAGGAGCGCGGCATGTCGCTGATTCCGCCCTTCGATCATCCGCGCATCATCGCGGGGCAGGGCACCGCGGCCAAGGAACTCATCGAGGAGACAGGCCCGCTCGATGCGCTCTTCGTGTGCGTGGGCGGCGGCGGCCTCATCTCCGGCTGCGCGCTGGCGGCCAAGGCGCTCTCTCCGCAATGCAGGGTCATCGGCGTGGAGCCCGCGCTCGGCGACGACGCCACCCGCTCCTTCCAAACGCGCACCCTGCAATCGGTGGACAACCCGCCCACCATCGCCGACGGCGCGCGCACGACATCGCTCGGCAAGCTCACCTTCCCCATCGTCCTCTCCAAGGTGGACGACATGATGACGGTCAGCGACGCGGAACTATTCGACGCGATGATCTACCTGTGGGAGCGGCTCAAGACTGTCATCGAGCCGACCGGCGCCCTCGGCGCGGCGGGGCTCTTCAAGCGCGCCGCCGAATTCAAGGGCAAGCGCGTCGGCGTGATCGTGAGCGGCGGGAATCTGGATGTGGCCAACGTGGCCGGGCTGAGGAAGGGATGAGGGATGAACGGCAACGGCCGCACTCTGCTGTTCCCTGCCTTTGATCCCTAATCCCTCATCCCTGCTTTTCATACGCCGGCGATCCGCGGAGCGCGCCTCGGCGGCTCACCCTGCACCACCGCGCCGGCCTCCACCACGGCCTGCCACGGAATCGTGCCGGGCTGGGCCGGGGGGACGGATACAATTTGGCGCGCGCCAAGGAAGACGAGCCATGCCTCGGCGATGGGCTCGCGGAGAGTGCGTTCCACGGCGAGTCGGTAGAGCTGGAGCTGCGGCTCGTAGCCCTTCGCAAGGCGCGGCACGCGCGAGCCATCGGGGCCCGCGTTGTCGGTCTTGTAGTCCACCAGAATCCAGCCCGCGCCCTCTCGCCAGAGCACGTCCACCACGCCTTGGAGGATGATCGATTGGCGCGAGCCGGTGGAGATTTCGTCGGCGTCCACGCGGACGGTGAAGGGCTTCTCGCGATGCACGCGCGCGTCCTCCCTGCGTAGGGGGGTTGCCCCAAACCGGGGGGGGGGGGACGACAAACGGATGTTTGGCAACAGCCAACAGGGGCAACGCCCACCCCGGGGGGGCGCGCGCGGGCAAAGCGAGAAACCCCAAAACCGCCCCCGGGGCCCCCCCCAAAAAA